>NZ_QUEH01000010.1:0-162564 GCF_003477935.1 Clostridium sp. AF32-12BH
CGCTTTTGTACCACATCCATTTCATAATAGAGGGGCGTTCCTTGCATTTCCAGTATCATCCGGCAAAGTGCGTTGATTTCCCAGAGCCTTGTGTTGCCTTCCAATGGAAAGGGCAGCTCATAGTCTTCAATTTCGATTTCTTCCTCACTTTGAACCCCAAGACGTTCCCTGATTTCTTCAAAATCCACAGGACAGGAAAACCATGCCCCAGGATATTCCTCAAAATCCTCATGGTAAAACCGTGTGGTGTTCAGGATGTAGATTCTCATTTCCTCAATCAGTATCATGTCCTTTCTCTGTTAAGGTTTTGGGGAGTTACGCTCCCCAAGCCCCTAGTGGACTTCCACCATGAAGCAATCAGAGCTTGCTCCATAGCGGAAGTGTAACAAGGGTTTCCTATGCACCGATAATCTTATTGAACAGTTCCAGTAAGATGTCCTTTACACCATCCGCATTGAAGACCAGACCAACCGCTACAAGGGAAACTACTAAAAAACCGATAAGTTTGGAAAATTCCCTCTTAAATCCGAGGTACAGTCCAATCACCACGATTGCCAGCAGCACAAGGGACTGGGCGTTGGATAAAAACCAGTTGTAAAGATTCTGTCCGAAATTCATAAAAGCTCCTTTCTTTCCTGTAAGATTCCTTAGGTTTCAAGATTGCCGCCGTTAAAGCACCACCTCCTTTGCAGCGGCGGCTTGCTGCTTCAGGATTTTTTCGTGCTTCTTCGTCAGCCTTGCATGGGTGATGATGTCATGGACAATCTGGGTGTGGTTCAGCTTATCCAGACGGAGAGCCAGCTTTAACGTGGGGGCTACCTGATGGGAGAGCCAGTGCAGGGTGCGTTCAAAGGAATAGGGTTCCGGTTTCGTTGTCAGTTTCAGGCTTCCCCTGTGTTCCCCGATAAACCACGCCCATTCCTCACTGATACGCCAGTCAGAACGGGGCTTCGTATCGTCCCTGTCCACGAACCGGACATAGCGGTTGATGATTTGAAAGGCTGTCCGTTCTGGATTGTCGTGTTCTAACAGGTCACGGATGGCGTAAAAGGCACGCTCATTTTTCAGCCGGATTTCAAAACGGTTCTTTACCTCTGCGTCCGCAATGGGAATATCATGTTTTTTGTACTGCTCATAGTCCTTTTCGTAAATGCAGAAGTACACCTCACTTTGGAGGGAGCCGATATACAGGGTGTTCCCCATACATTCTTTTTCCCCACGCCGTACCAGTTCGCCGATGCGGTAGCTTTTGAAGCTGCGGAAGACCGAGATACATTCTTCATTCCGGCACTTCTCTGTCAGATGGGGAATGTTCAGGATTCCCGTTTTGTCATTGATGGCGAGGTCAAGCCGCTTCATCACGCCGTCCTCCATGAGAACATCCATGAAAAACTCATACCAGCTCCGTTCCTGTGCCAGCAGATAGCTTTCAAACTGGCGGCAGCCACGCCCTTTCAGTTCCAGCAGCACCCCTTTTTCCAGTTCCGGCGATACCAGAACGAAAATATCCCCCAGATAGTAATGCTCTGTGTAAGAATAGAAGCCGTAGTCTTCATAGATAAAGTAGGGGAGCTTTAGCCGAAGCACGTCTTCCACGATATGCTTCACATCCGTAGTGGGAAAACGAATCCGAACATAATCAAAGAGCATTTCAAGAGGAGCGTCTGGATTGAAGCGTTCCAGAGCTTCCGTGATGGCTTCCTGTAATGCTTCGGATGGGTGAGCCTTGCCCGTTTCAATATCGCTCAGGTACGGACGGGTGATTCCGGCAGCTAGGGCAAGTTTTTGTTGTGAGATACCGTAAACTTCCCGTTTTTCTTTGATGTCCCGTACCCATGTTTCTTCATTCAGTGAAAATCCCTCCTGTCTAAAAAAGCGTATGTCAACTTTCAGAGCCTTGTTGACACACGCCGGATATGGGAAAATCCCTTGTGTACCGTGGGATTCTGCCCTGTTGTTTGGTTGTTGCCTGTCGATTTGTACCCCTCTGTTAGATATGAGGGGTTCCTGCTGGCGTGCCTTGCGGCACACCAGCCACAGCAGGTCAGTACGTTTTTGCGGCTTTCGCTTCGCACGCCGCCTGCACTCCCTGCCTGCTGTCTATGAGCTTTTTTATTTCCTTGAGGAAATCGTGTCCTTTTGGTACAAGGGGCGTGTAAAACTCCGAGATAACGCTGGTTCCCACATCCACATAGCCACGCCCTTTTATCTGTTTGAGGAAGAAGTCCTTTGTGGTTTCCCCGAACATCATCCCATAGCCCATTTCCGACATCCGCCCCAGAGCTACACGGAAATTAAACTGGTCACGGATTCCATCCCCCAGATACTTTGCGTCCGGACGCTGGCAGGCGAGTATCAGGAAGAAACCTGCCTGCCGCCCAAGCATAACGATTTGTTTTAATTTGTTGAGGACAGCAGCGTTTTCCTTTGTGCCGAGCATTTCCATAAATGCCACATATTCATCAAAGATAAGGAAATTTGCAGGAAGCCCCAGATAAGCGTAATTTTCCCCTGTCCGGTAATTCTCCATGAGCTTCATGTCTTCGCTGCGTTTCATCATTTCTTCATAGAAACGGTCAATGCAGGCGAGCATATCTTCCTTTTTGTAGTACACATCCGGCATAACCGCCTGTAAGTCCGCAAGGTCGGCGTTTTTGGGGTCTAACACGAACAGGACGGCGTTAGTGCGGAGCAGGGCTTCAATGAGGGTCAGGATAAAGTAAGTCTTTCCGCCGCCGGTTCCTCCGGCAATGAGCATATGGGGGAGCTTGTCATACTCCCACCAGACATTTTGCATAAGCCGGAGCCTGCCGTCCTTTGCCTGTACATCCTCAATGGAGATACGGTTGGCAATAGTATCATAGAGCAGGGTGTACTCCACATAGGAATCCTTTAATTCCTTATCCGTCAGCTCACAGTACAAGCCGCTTTCCAGCTTTCTCTCCAAGTTTAAGAGCTGTTCCTGATATTTCCCCAAGGTGATTTCTACACGGATATGGAGCAAGCCCTGTTTCATCCGGTAGTAGATTTTGGGAAAGTAAGTAATGGTTTCTTTGGAACGGCTGGAAGACAAGTCCTTGAAAAAAGCGTCTTCCTTTCTCTGTTCCGATTCATACCACTTGTTTTCCAATACCATCCTTGCCAGCTTTTGGCGGTGGATGAGCTGTTTTACTTCGTCCCTGCGGTATCGCCAGAACAGAAGAACGGCTGTAAGACACACCAGCCCTGCCACGCCCATACTGAATAACAGGTAAGGGATGTTTACATCCTGTATTATCTGGGAGAGGGACACTTCCTGCCAGTTGGTTCCGGCTATTTGCCCTGTATGAAACAGCAGGACAACCAGCAGGAAGACAGGGAACAGGGCGGCAAGGGCAGTATGGGACACAAGGTCTTTATCCGTGGGACGGATACGTTTTCCACGGGGAAAAAGCTGCTTCATGGGAACAATCCTCCTTTCGTTTTTCTCTTATTTATCTGTTATTTTGCAGGGGGAGCGTCTTTTTTCGGTGTCTGCGGATTCATGGCAGCCCCTTTTTTCAGGACAATATCCTCTGCCTTGATGTACCAGTCCACCTCTGCTCCCTGAAAGGTAGCCGTTGCCACGGTATCTGCCACTGGATTGATAAGTTCCACCTCTGCGTTGTAATCGAACTCCTTTAACGGCACGCTGGCAGGGATGGAAACCTGAATCATACGCCCCTGTCCTCTGGATTTTAAGTCATAGGTACGCTCCTTGATTTCTTCTGATACCGAGCCGTCTTCATTCTGGAGGTGAACCTCACGGCGGAGGGCAGAAAATTTCAATGCCCCGAATGTTGCTTCCTTGTCAATCACGATTCCGTTTGCTAATCTCATAGTCTGATGTCCTCCTTTTCCTTACGCTTTTACCATATCGTCAGCGTGCAAAATGTAGTTGGTAAAGCCCCTTGTGCCGATTTTATAGCCCTCTGCGGTGATACGGGGATTGACGAGCTTTACACGTTCTTCAAAGTCAAAGTGTTTCTCTCCGGCTTCGGCAGGGAGGATAACCACAATATCATCCGCCCTCTGTACGTCTGAATACAGATTGAAGCTGCGGGAGAGTACCGCCATGCGTCCATTGATTCTTCTCTGTTCTGTTTTGTCTTCTCCGGCAAACTCCAAGTTGCCGAATGTCTTTTCCATGTTGGGGATAACGAATTTTAATTCCATATAGATGTACCTGTCCTTTCTGAATGTTGTGTTTGATAGTTGGTTTTGGGTTCTGGTCTGGAAGCGGAGGGGAACGCTCCGGCGGTGGTGATTTCTTCGTGGTATCACATCCTTTCTGGTTTTAGGGTAAAAAAATAGACGCTCAGTTTTGAACGTCTATAAGGGAAATACTTATTAACTTTTTAGTCTTCTGCTGGATGTTTTGAAAGATAACGGGAATAATCTGTGTCAAATTGTAAAGATTTCAATTGTTCATCTATAATCTGTAATAGGTTTTTACCGTTAAGGATTGCTTCAAATTCTTTTATAGAAAAATCAATAATGCAATATTTATCTTCCAATTTCTCCCTATGGAGATAAAATTTTTTTATTAGTCCAGCACCATTACTCCATCCGGTTCCGCTAGTACCATAATACGAAAATAAAATGCCTATTTTTATGTTGGTTGTCAAAAGCAAACTACAAAATTTTCCTATGTATGTAACACTAACGGCTTTGTCGTAATTTTTGCATTCTCCTAAAAAGGTATCAAGTTTTGGGTCAATCAGATGATATGTCAACAAAACTTTTCCTTGAGGAGTTAAAGTAACAATTTGGTCTATTTCATTTGTTGAAGTTCGTAAGTTTCTATCTACATTAAAAATATTTCCAGAGATAGTTAAGAGATACGAAACTAAATTTTCTAAAGCTTCGCCCTTTAAGTTATGTAAATTTTTAGGTGCATTGTCTGTAAGGGAAATGTCATGAAGCTGTTTGAATTTTTCAAGTAACTCTTTATAAGTATTTTTTTGGGCTTCGCTAATTTCACAAATTTTTTCATATCTTAATGTATCAGATATACTATTAAGGACATTTAATGCCTTAGAAATTTCTTTATCATCTGGCATAATATCAATCATCACGTACCACCATATATATTAAAAATGAATTTTCTATTGAGGAGAGTTCGCTATGGCAGAGTTCACATTCAAAAGTTTCTGGTAACTCATTAAACAAACGTACTGTCCCCATAGATTTTTGGCAATTACTACAATATAGTTCATAATAACTTTGCAAAATTCCTTGCTTTTCCAATTCAGATAAAAAATCATAGATTTCAGGAATAGATAAGGAAAATTTTCTTTTCAAAACGCCAGGATAAATCCACATATTTTTTCTATAATTTTTGAAAAAATTAGTTAAGGCAATGCTATCTATGTTTTTATTCATTTTGCGTTGTATCGTCATTTCTATGATTGACAATGTATTCGATAACATAATTCATTCGCTCCATTCCAATTAGCACATTACTATAGTAATATTGTATTAAACAATAAGATTTATTCATGTAATTGAAAACGAATTTAACACGGTTACTTCGTGTTTTTATTTCGTTCTCCCATAATAATTCAATCCAAGGATAATCGGACATTTCTTCCATTTCAAACATAAATTGTTCTAAGGCTTCTCTGAAATCAGGTACTTTCTCTAATTCAGCCTGATTGTCATTTAATAGTGAGCGTAGTTCACCGATAAATGGTAATATATATTCTTGATTGTTACCAACATCCAGTTGTGCGTTTCCACCATTAGGTAATTTCATGGATTGAGCAATAAGTTTTACATTTTCATCACGTTTGCATACATTAACCATAAAGTCTAAATTTAGCGGAATCAAATCGCACGCAAAATGCTCTTTAAAATAATCAGACATTTCTGCAATTAAGTTGGAATATATAGTCGGTTCTTTTTTGTCGGATAAAAAGACCCTTTTTAAAACATCAAAACGAAATTCTATCAATTCTCCTTTTTCGTGAAATACAACTAAAAAGGGATATTTAGTTAAAAATTCTTCCTGTGTGAGAGGATGAATAGCCGCATATGCCAAATTAAATTTCAGAAAATAGTATCCATCCATAGAATATGCAACAGGCTTTACGAAAGATGTATATAAGTAATCATTTTCATAAGTGTCTTTAAGAGGAAGGATTTCCTGTGCCTTTTTTAACGTTGATGAAAAATCATCACAAGTAAAAATAACGGAATACTTATAATCTTTTAAAAACTCCCATTTTTCTAAAGCATATCCAGCTCTTTTGCTCTGGTGAATGCAGGTTACAAGCTGTTCAGATAATGTTTTTTCTGAAATATCTACAGTTTCTAGCCCCTCTATGTATAACTGTCCCGAAGTATCTGTTTGTTTAGTCGCAATTCCGTGCTGAATGAATTGTTTTACTAAATGGCGTTTTACTTTATCTGAATAAGCCATTACTGTTTTTTCAAGATATTCTAAATAGTTATTTAACTGCATACAATCCCTCTTTTCTGTGCATATATCTTTCGTTATCTTGATTATACTTGATATAAGTACAAAAAGCCATGCACAAATCAAAATTTTTATAGGATTTTCGATATATACATAATGATAAAAGTTTTGGTGGTGTTGCATATATAAAAATAGACGCTTCATGTTTTCACATAAAACGTCTACTCCTTGCATTAAGGAAAAGAGTATCGTATAATCTTGATAAATGGTCTATAAGCCGGATTTGAACCAGCTAACACGTTGCTAACACTTTTGTTACCAGTACAGGATATTTCGTGAATCTATCTTCCGCACAGACCTCACGCTTTTCCTGCATTATAAGGTGTTAGATGGTATTACAGGAGGTTAGAAACTACTTGCTGCGAAAGGACATTTAGAACTCCTAAGCGCTAGTTGTGGGTTCGATTCCCGCTGGGAACAGTTTTTGCAGCAATGAGCGAAACTCTATTTATATTGGGCTGGTCGAAAGACCCGGGTCCACCAAACGGCGGGTAAGACACCCGTCGTTTTTGTTTTTTGGAATTATTGGCTGCCATTTGTTTTTCTGGTGCTGGTCGATGCGGTCTTTATCCGATCTTGACTTAAATAAGGAATGTAGTTAGAGATTTTGGTTGACATATTTTCAGAAGCTAGGTAATCTAATATTAGAGACAGGCAACCTGAGTGTCTGTCAAGCTGTGAAGTAAGGTATTGTACCAGAGAGCAGTGTCTTATGAGCTTTATAAGGGTTTGACATTTACCACAACCTGGCTAGAGGTTAATTCTCGAAAGAAAATGTTATCATGACTTAATTGGGTGAAGAAGCATAAATTTTCTTTGACTATTTCAAAGCTACAGTGTAATCTAAAAGAGATACTTATAAGGTCGGAACAGAGACCTAAAACCTGTTCTAGTGGTCTGGATGGAGACCGAAAACCCATTCCCATTGCAGGATAAACTGTGAAAAATTAGTAGAAGGATGGCTGTGAAGTCATTCTTCTATTTTACTATATGGAGGTTTGATGGAAGAACAGAAGAGTTTTACACAACGCGTGAAAGAAACATAAATCACAAATCTTGGTCAAAAAAGCATCGATATCCGACCCCATACACGGTATAATATAGGTAATTTAATAAGGAAACAGAGTTATCATTGTTATGGTATCGTAAAACTGATTACAAGAAAATGAGCTCCAAGGGAGGAATAAGCATGAATCATGAAGACTATAAAAAAGCCGCAGACCACTGGAAACCAATCGATGCGGCTTCCGTTAAGATGCCGCAGGAAGAACTGTTTGCGGCAATGGAAACCTATATTCTGACGAACGATACCTGTGCACTCGCCACGGGAAGCGGAAGCCAGATCCGAAACACTCCGATCGAGTATACATACCACGACGGCGCATTCTGGATGTTTTCGGAGGGCGGCGAAAAGTTCCTGGGATTGGAGCAGAATAAGAATGTATGTCTCGCAATCTTTGACAAGTATGCCGGGTTTGCAAAATTAAAGGGAATGCAGGTTCAGGGCGTTGCAGAGATTGTAGAACCATTTTCGGAAGAATATCTGAAAGCGGCAGAGTTTAAGAAAATCCCGATTGAGATGTTAAAAAAGCTTCCGGAGGTCATGAACCTGATTAAAATTGTGCCGGAGCGGATTGACTTTCTGAACTCGGATTTCAAGAAAGACGGATACGGGAGCCGCCAGGAATATGTTTATTTTTGAGAAAAAATCGTCATTTTCTCTACAATATCTCCATAATTTATGCTAGAATATGCCGTACAAAAAAATCTGGTTACCGAACACGCCTGCGTGAACTGTAGCCATGTGGAGAATCGGAATGAATATATTTTATGATGAAAACATTGATTTAAAGATCCGGTTGTTTTATGTACTGGCTTTGACAGCTTGCATTGCGAATACGCTTGGATACCTGACGAATATGCTGTTATATGGCATGACGGCAGCTACGCTGTTTCCGCTTTTCTGTGCCGTGATCATCTATGCGGCAAGTGCCTATGGTATCAAGACAAAGAAAACGAAAATTCCGGTCGTTCTGATCCTGGTGATCTGCGATCTGATTGAGTTTTCGGTGCTCTATTGCAGCTATGGTTTTTACCGCTTGTCTTATATGGTTCTGGGAATTGTGGCAACAACATTGTTTCTGGAGGATAAATGGCGGATGAAGGGAACCAGTGCCCTGATCTTGTTTGATCTGGTATTCATTGTATGGAGGCAGCGCGACCCGGCTTTCTTTGCTGCATTTGCGGGAAAAGAGAATATGAGCTCGGTGGTTATTACGTTCCTGATCGCAGGCAGCAGTATTCTGATGCTGCTGAGTACTCTTCTCAAGCAGTATACAAGGCAGCAGAAGTGCCTGGAGGAGATGACAAAGGACCTGCGGTGGATGGCAAATCTGGATCCGCTGACCCACCTGTATAATCGCCGCTATCTGCCCCAGTATCTGGAGGAGAAGAAGGCGGACGGAGAAAATGCTTTTTCGGTTGTATTGCTGGATATTGATGATTTTAAACAGATCAATGATACGTATGGTCATATGTTTGGAGACGAGGTATTGCAGACATTTTCGGAGATTCTTCTGAAGCATATGAAAGGACAAGGACTTGTGACCCGTTTTGGCGGGGAGAAATTTATGCTGGTGTTCCACACGACAGACCAGAATAAGATACAGCAGGTTTTAAACGGCTGTGCGGATGATTTTAAAGAGTATGGGATGTCTTCCAAAGGGAAGCCGCTGACATTCAGTGGCGGTGCTTCGGTCTTTCATGGGGAAGATATGCTGGTCAAGCTGTTCAACTATGCGGATGAGCGCCTGTATCAGGCAAAAAACACAGGAAAAAGACATGTGGTATATGACGTGTAGCAACATAAGATATGCTTATAAAATGATAATGTTGTGATAAAGGGGGATTACCAATGAAAATTGTAATTATTAACGGAAGTGCCAGAAAGGGCAATACCTTAACGGCAATCAATGCCTTGATCAAGGGAGCATCTAAGAATCATGAGATCGAGGTGATTCAGCCGGACAAGCGGCACATCAGTCCATGTAAAGGCTGTGGCGCCTGTCAGTGCTATAAGGGCTGTGTTGACCAGGATGATACCAATCCGACGATTGAACAGATCGCGGCGGCGGATATGATCGTATTTGCGACACCGGTGTACTGGTGGGGAATTACCGGACAGTTGAAACTGGTGATTGATAAGTGTTATTGCCGCGGTCTGCAGCTGAAGGGCAAAAAGACTGGTCTGATCGTTACAGGCGGTGCGCCTGTAAATCATGATCAGTATGATCTGATTGAGAAACAGTTTGCATGTATGTCTGAATACCTGGAATGGGATATGCGCTTTCAGAAGAGATATAGTGCGAATGGGAAAGATGAACTGGCGAAGAATGAGGCGGTAATGAAGGAACTGGAAGAATTGGGGGCTCAGTTGTAACTGCTGCTTACGTGTTTGGCAAACCGCAACGTGTGAACAGTAACCGCCAGGTTAAGATGGCAATATAAATTTTGCATTGCAAATTGACAAGAAAAAATGCATATTGTATAATCAGAATCGTTCATCGGAGGGTGATTTGTTCCATTTAAGTAACCGGGTGATACAGACCCGTTGCTGATGCAGAAACAATAGCTGGATAAGATGGCAGGTTGAAATATCTGCTTTCTTATCCGGCTTTTTTATTGCATTGCATATCGAAGAAGGTGCTGGTGGCATATCCGCTGATTTCAGAGGAAATTATAGCGTGGAAAAACACGCTCCACAGAATAAAAAATAAATGATCAACATTGGAGAGAAAATTTCATGGAGAGAACCACATCATTTACAGAAGGGAAAATTTTGCAGCCGCTCATCTTATTCGCATTTCCAGTCCTGTTGGCGCTGTTTTTGCAGGCAATGTACGGTGCGGTGGATCTGCTGATCGTCGGAAAGTTTGCTTCCTCCGCAGATGTATCCGCGGTATCGACCGGTTCGCAGATCATGACAACACTGACGAACCTGATCAGCAGCTTTGCGATGGGAACCACGATCTTGCTGGGACAGCAGATCGGAAGCGGAAAACGGGAAGAGGGAGGCCACACGGTAGGAACGGCGATTTTGCTGTTTGCGGGAATTGCGGTGGCATTGTCGGTTATTCTTGTGGCATTTGCCCCTCAGGTCAGCCGTGCGATGAATGCACCGGAGGAGGCGTTTCACAAGACTGTGGATTATATCCGGATCTGCGGCGGAGGTATGCTGGTGATCGTTGCGTATAACCTGATCGGCTGCATCTTCCGCGGACTTGGCGATTCGAAGACACCGCTGGTCACAGTGGCAATTGCCTGTGTATGCAACATTGTCGGTGACTTGATTCTGTGTGCTGGCTTTCGCATGGGAACGGAAGGCGCTGCGATCGCAACGGTGTTTGCGCAGGTTGTGAGTGTGGTGGTGTCTTTCTTTCTTATCCAGAAGAAGGACTTACCGTTTACCATGAAGAAGGAGAATATCCGGATCCACGGTGTTTATCTGCGGAAGATGGTGAGCTTTGGTGTGCCGATCGCGCTGCAGGATCTTCTGGTCAGCATGTCGTTTCTGATCATTCTGGCTATCGTGAATGCGATGGGGGTGACGGCATCTGCCGGAGTCGGCGTGGCAGAGAAGGTATGTGCGTTTATCATGCTGATCTCATCGGCATTCATGCAGTCGATGTCGGCGTTTGTGGCGCAGAACTATGGCGCCGGACGCATGGACCGCGCCAAAAAAGCATTGCATTATGGAATTGCAGTGTCCTTTGTGATCGGTGTGTGCATGTTTGCGCTTACGTTCTTCCATGGAGACCGCATGGCCGGTATTTTCTCATCGGATGAGGCAGTGGTTCTAGCAGCAGCTGATTATTTGAAGGCATATGCGATCGACTGCCTGTTTACGTCTATCTTCTTCTGTTATACCGGATTTTACAATGGCATGGGCAGAACAAGATTTGTGATGATCCAGGGAATTCTTGGGGCATTTGGTGTCCGTGTGCCGGTGTCTTATCTGGTGAGTATCCAGCCGAAGACATCTCTGTTTCATATCGGGCTGGCGACGCCGATGTCGTCTGCGCTGCAGCTGGTTTTGTGTGTGGGATTTATGATGTGGCTGAATAAGAAAAGAGGAGGTGCCAGTGGCACCTCCGATGATTAATTTTCTCCGAACAGAATCTTCAATTTTTTCAGGCAGTGGAAGAATGCCGGGAGCAGGAACGCATCTGCAAAGATCCACGCAAGTGGGCTGGCGAAGCACGCCGGAAGGAACCCGAATACCGGAACCAGGCAGAAGCCGACGAGTGACCGTGCAGCCATCTCGCAGACTCCGGCCAGGATCGCAAACGTGGAAAATCCCATTCCCTGGATCGTGAAGCGGACGACGTTGACAAAGGTCAGCGGGATATAGAACATACTGTTTGCGGCCAGGAACGTGGCTACCCTGCCGATAATCTCGGTCTGCCCTGCGTCCATGAAGAGAAGCGCAATGTATTTGCCGCCGAAAAGCAGGACCACAAATGCGATCAGGGAATAGATGATCCCGATCAGACTTGCAGCTTTCAGTCCTTCTTTTACGCGGTCCAGCTTTTTGGCACCGACATTCTGGCCTGCGTAGGTTGCCATGGTACCGCCGAGTGCGTCAAACGGACAGCAGAAGAACATGCTGACTTTGCTTCCGGTGGAAACTGCTGCCACGGCCATGGAGCCAAGCGAGTTTACCGCGGTCTGGAGCACAACGCTTCCGATCGCCGTGATGGAATACTGGAGCCCCATCGGGATTCCCATGCCGCAGAGGAAGCGGAGCATGTGGCTGTCCGGTCTCCATTCCTCCTGTTTCATATGCAGGATCGGATAATGCCGGATCATGTAGATCAGGCAAAGCACTGCGGAAATTCCCTGGGAGATGATGGTAGCCAGTGCCGGTCCGCGGACTCCCATGCCGAGCACAAGGATCGTAAAGAAATCCAGGGCGATGTTCATGAGGGAGGAAAGCAGCAGGAAATAAACTGGTGTTTTGCTGTCTCCCAGGCTTCGGATGATGCCTGCGAGCATGTTGTAAAGATAGGTGACAGGAATTCCGAGGAAAATCACGAAAATGTAATCGTAAGCCCCCTGGATGATATCTTCCGGCGTGTTCATCCACTGCAAAATGTTCATGCAGAGGATACCGACGATGGTTGTCATGACTGCGGCGAAGACTGCGGACAGCCAGCCGGAGTTGGCTACGAATTTTCGCATCCCGTTATAGTCTCCGGCACCGAATTTTTGGGCTACCGGGATTGCAAAGCCATTGCATGCGCCGGTGCAGAAGCCGATGATCATAAAGTTAATGGAGCTCGTTGAGCCGACCGCTGCCAGGGCTGATATGCCCAGACATTTACCGACAATGATGGTATCGACCATGTTGTAAAACTGCTGGAAAAGGAACCCGAAGAGCATCGGGATCGCAAAGCTTAAGATCAGCTTCATCGGGGAACCGACGGTCAGGTCCTTGATGTCATTCTTTTGCATAATATCTCCTTGTGTATATTCGTGCGGAAAGTTTCCTGTGATTTATGAGGAATCTCAAATCGGATGTATTATAAAACAAGGTAAAAGAAAAGTACATAGGGTAATTGCAAAAAAATCGGATGTCAGGTAAGCCATGAATCGTGAGCGGTTTGCGCAACGAGCGAACAGTAACGAAACCGGAACATAAAATGAGGTTGCATTTGTGTAAAGAGAACAGCTATAATGATTACACTATAAATTAAGAAAAGAAGTGACACTATGTTTTTTATGATGGGAATTACCGATGGAAGAAAGCAGCTTGATTTTACGCAGACCGTCATCTGCAGTGTATGCGGCAAGTATGGGCGCTACCAGGTCTTTATGACGTATACGGTGTTGTCGTTATTTTTTATCCCATGCTTGAAGTGGAACCGGCACTATTATGTGCAGATGAGCTGCTGCAATACGCTGTATGAGCTTGATCCGGAAATCGGAAAGGCGATTGCGCGTGGGGAACAGGTGGAGATTCTGCCGCAGCATTTGACGATGGTGCAGCAGGGAACCAGTGGATATGGACACCGGCATTGCGATCATTGCGGTTATGAGACAACAGAAGATTTTGAGTATTGCCCGAAGTGCGGGAACCGGTTTTAGAAAAATATGGGCGTCAGATCCGAAAAAGTGGATCTGACGTCTTTTTTGATTGTGAAGCATCCCAAAGCAATTGTTAATGAGTTAATGACAGTAGTTACAGGTCAGCCTATTTCTCAAATTCACCGATCCTACAGCAGCTTCAAAATCTCATCCCGGTCAATCAGGATGCTGCTGATTCCCTCTCCGGAGAGAATCTCTTCGGCCAGGTCCTGCTTACTCTTATGAAGATTCTGGATCTGCTCTTCGATGGTGTGTTCCGCGATCAGTTCGTAAACGGTTACGGTGTTTTCCTGGCCGATGCGGTGCGCACGGTCGGTTGCCTGGTTCTGGGCTGCCACCGTTCCACCACGGATCGTAGTGGATGACGATGTCAGCAGCAGTCAGGTTCAGGCCGGTTCCGCCGGCTTTTAAGGAGATGCAGAATACCGGGACATCGTTTGTGGCGAAGCTTTCAACTAACTGCATGGGCTGGATTGCCAGACGCTCTGGGTGGATGGAAGCTATATTGGACTACTGGATCAGCAGATGAGCTTCTTAAAACCGGTATACGTGGGAGATACGATTTATCTCACGATGACTCCGACTGCAAAGCGTTTATCAAGAAAACCAGGACGTGGAATTATAACATATCGTATTTCTGTCTTTAATCAGAAGGAAGAAATGGTTATGGATGGAACCTGGGTTATTTTGATGGCGACTGACCGTGAACATATGGAATAAGGAGAAGATACTTATGGCGATGAAAGATTATGTATTTCCTGGGAAAACCTATGATGAATGGAATGTAGGAGACGAATTTATCACTGGAGCACGAACGATTACAGAAGCAGATATTGTAAATTTTGCAGGTTTATCTGGTGATTGGAGCGCTACCCATACCAATGATGTTTACGGAAAGAGTACGATTTATGGTTCAAGAATTGCATATGGAAATGTAACATTTATTGTTAGTACAGGTTTGCTGGCACAGACGAGAATGTTTGAAGGTACGGCAACAGCGCTGCTTGATATGAAAATCAGTTATCAGGAGCCGGTAAGATTTGAGGATACTATTTACTGCAAGTTAGTCGTAGAGGAAAAACGTCCAAGTAAAACGCCTGGTAGAGGCGTGGTTACGTTCCGTGTATATGTTTATAACCAGAGTGATGAACAGGTAGCAGAGGAACGTCTTGTTTTTCTGATTTTTTCTGAAAAAGCAAGTTTGTAAAAAATCAATTTTTGAGCTTCGCTGTCTGAGAATCTTTCATCAGGCAGCGGAGTTCATTTTATATGGAGAATATCATATGGAATTGATAGAAAAAACGATTGGGCAGTATTTGGAGGAAGAGGCAAGAAATAAAGAAAATCATATGGCAATAGAAGAGAACGCATGGAGCTGCACCTATGCACAGTTAAATCAGATTGCTGAGACACTTGCGTTTGAGATGGAAAGTTTGGATATAAAAAGGGGAAGGCATGTAGGAATCTGGAGCGAAAACAGTGCGGCCTGGGTATTTGTTTTTTTGGCTTTAATGAAGAGAGGGGCCATTCCGGTACTTTTGAATACCTGTTACAAAGTGGAAGAGATTCGGAAAGTTCTGGACTATTCAGATGTGGAGATCTTATATTATGGGACTGGCTACAAGGATTGTGTCTATGCAGACATGATTGCAGATTTGCATAAAAAATTACCAAGAATTAGATATTTTATTTCAATGAATAAAATGAATGACAGAGCGTGGATAGAAAACCATGAATTAGGGAGCTGCAGTTCGTTTTCAGCAATGAGGGAATTGGTGAATCCGGGGGACACAGCATGCATTATCTTTACGTCTGGAACAACCAGTATGCCGAAAGGTGTCATGCTAAGTCACTATAGTATTGTGAATAATGCGAGGGCCGTGGCCATGGCTATGCACTGGAATGCAACAGATAAAATGTGTATTACGGTACCATTGTTTCATTGCTTTGGAATTACTGCTGGAATTGTTGCTTGTCTGGTCAGCGGTATGTGTATGCATATTATTCCGTATTTTCATACGCTTCACGTGTGGGAGGCTATAGAAAACAATCATTGCAGTGTGTTAAATGGAGTGCCGAGCATGTTTTTGGCACTGATCCGCAAGCAGGAACACAAAAGCAGAAAAGGAAAAGATTTAAAATCAGGAATTATTGCAGGTTCTGCTGTAACATCATTGGAGTATAAAGAAATCTGTTCACGCTTTTCTTCAATGCATCTGCAGCCGGCATATGGTCAGACGGAAAGCGCACCATGTATCTCGATAGCAGACTGGGAGGACAGTATAGAAAATAAGGCAACATCGGAGGGGGAGGTTTTAGAGCATATACAGATTCGAATTAATTCACTGGACTACGAAGAAAACGGTCAATCAGGCGTATGTGGAGAAATACAGGTTCGCGGATATAATGTTATGCAGGGATATTATAAGAAGCCGGAAGAAAACAAGAAAGTGTTTACAGAAGATGGATGGTTAAAGACGGGAGATATCGGATATTTGGATGAATGCGGGAGACTTCGTATAACAGGACGTTTGAAGGAAATGATTATTCGGGCTGGGGAAAATATCGCACCACAAGAAATTGAAGAGGTAATCAGATTATTTGATGGTGTAGATGGAGTTAAGGTAATAGGAATTCCAGCAGAAGTATTGCAGGAAGAAATCGTAGCTTGCATTGTAGCAAAGCAAGGATATCCCATATCAAAAGAAGCGCTTCAGGCATTTGTAAGATCCAGACTGGCAGATTATAAAGTCCCGGCACATGTTTTGCAATTTACAGAACTTCCTATGAATGCAAGCGGGAAAATTGATATAAAACAGTTAAAAAAGCTTGTGCAGGAACGGATTTGCATGGGAAAAAAGTAAATATTAGGCAGGAAATATGCAGTGGGGATATTTCCTGCCATTTTTTTGTTGCCATACATCTGAAATGAGTTGTCAGTGCAAAATCTCTTTTCATTTATTGCCCAGCCAGCCCACGGATCTTTTCAATCCCCAGCAGATGCCGGTTCACAAAGGAGATCATTGGCCCGATAAGGATGGCAGATACAATGGTGCCAAGTCCGACGCCGTTTAAGCGCTGGAAGAAAAGGAATGACAGTACGATCGCAATGATGATCAACGTAACATCAAACCGGATCTTGACCTTACCGAATTCGATGCCGGATACGCGGGAGATTGCATGGACAATGCCCTCACCCGGAACCTTGATGACATCAGGAGCGACTTCTACGCTGATCCCGATGGCAAGGATCGCGCAGCCAATCAGTAGGCTTAAGATGCGCAGTGGCAGTGTCTGCGGGTTCAGCCATGCCAGCACGAGCATGCTGATATCAATAAAGAAGCTGAACAGAATGTTGGCCAGAACCTGCAGAAACTGGATCGGGTGAAAATCCTTTTTCAGGATCGCGATCTGCATGACAATGAAGATCATATTAAACAGGAACGTGGTCTGCCCGAAGGTCAGCATGGTGAATTTTAGGCTTAAAACATAAGGAATACTGGAAATCTGGGAGGTGCCCAGGGCGCTTTTGGTGATGAAGGCAACGCCAAAAGAGTTGATGATCAGCCCCAGAATAAAGAAAAAATAGCGTTTGGCAAGTGTTGGCATGGAAAAAGTCCTCCTTTGTAAATTTTTTTGCAGGTTTTTGATAAATTTTGTTTATTGCTGTTACGTTATTATTAAGGATACTACGATTTTATACTTGAAACAATGAACGCATTTACTTTTTTGTGTGGTGGTGTTACTATTTATATTAGGGAATTCTACGTTTTTGGGGGGAGAATTTGGGTTGTGCATGAGTGAACAGCAATGAAGATAGATTTGGCAGCAGATTCTGCCAGACGCATATGCACAACCAAAAATACGGCTAAGGGGGAAGGAGCATGGCATTGTATACCAAGCATACAGAAAAATTGTATAAAGCAGCCTTATGGGCTGGAAATATCGTGCTCATGCTCGTTGCAGTCGCTGTCTCCCTGATCTATGCGTATCATGTCCGCACTTCGCAGATCGAAGTAAAACAGGCGGATTTTATTTCCACGGTAGAATCCATGAAATCCGTTTCCCAGAATTATCTGGACAGTGAGCGGGGCTATGTGGAAAACTGGGCATTCTACATCAACGACCGGCAGATGACGCGGGAAGAGGCATTGGACTTTTTGCGGTCTATCAACACCAATCCGGGGCGGTATGTTCATATTGTAGATATGGAAAATTTTGATGCCTGGTCGGCAAGCTATCCGGCTGGTCATGATGAGATCGATACTTATCACAGATTCCAGGGCGAGTTAAAGGACTGGGAGCAGCTCATGCTGGATGCCATGTGGGAGATGTACAATGGCACAGCGCCGAAGTTTACGGTGGTCGGGCGGTATCAGCTGGATGAAACGGTTTCACCGGCAGTCAGTGTCGGGGCACGGATCACGCTGCAGACGGAAGATGGGACGAAAGATTTTCTGCTGCTGCGGGCCATTCCGACAAATGTACTGCAAAAGACCTGGGTATTTCCGGCAGAATACCAGTCTGCCGAGGTCGGGATCATGACAACAAAAGGCGGTTATGTGATTCAGTCTCCATCCATGAAATCAATTTCGTTTCCGGAATATATTCGGGGCTATAATTTCCAGGATGATTACAACAAGGTGGACAGTTTCCAAAAAGAACTGGAAAGCACCGATCATGGTGTACTCTGCTATAAAAATTTCAGGAATGAGGACTGTCTGTGGTATTATTCGTCCTTTGGTGGCAATTCCAATCTGGATATCCTTGGTGTGATCCGGTTGGATGAGCTGCAGCCGGAGAATGGCACCTGGCTGATCGTAGTCCTGATCTGTGGAACGCTGGCGGCCCTGGTGCTTCTGGACGGACTTTATCTGCGTCAGGTAAACCAGCGTCTTCGCAGGACTGCAAAGCTGGCGCAGGAGGCCAGTGAGGCAAAGACTCAGTTTCTTTCTTCCATGTCCCACGATATCCGGACTCCGATGAATGCGGTACTTGGCATGATGTCGATCGCGAAAAGCCATGTGCAGGATCCGGAGTATGTGACGCAGTGTCTGGATAAAGCGATGACATCTGGAAAACGCCTGCTGACCCTGATCAACGATGTCCTTGATATCTCAAAGATCGAGAGCGGTCAGTTTGTGCTGACTCCTTCGGAGGTCTTGGTGGAGAAATTTTTTAAAGAGCTGGACGATATGCTGGCGCTGCAGATCCGGGAGAAAAATCTGCATTTTACCATTCAGAAAGATGCGCTGCCGCATCCGGTTGTTCTGGCCGATCCAATCCGGCTTAATCAGATATATATGAACCTTCTGTCAAATGCTGTGAAATATACCCCGGATGGCGGCAGCATTACCATGCGTTTTGGGGAAGAGCCGGCAGAGGCGGATAAGAAGCTGACTTGCCTGGTCTTTTGTGTATCCGATACGGGAATCGGCATGACACCGGAATATCAGGACCGGATGTATCAGTCTTTTTCGCGTGAGATCAATACCCAGGTAAACCGGACTTTGGGATCTGGTCTGGGACTGGCGATTGTGCGTCAGATGGTTGATCTGATGGGCGGTACGATCACCTGCGAGAGTGAGGTTGAGAAGGGAACGACCTTTACGGTTCGACTGAATCTGCCAATTGTAGATCAGCAGCCTGTGACAAAGCAGGAGGGACATCTGGAAGATGATGATGTAAGAGGTCTTCATCTGCTGGTTGCAGAGGACAACGAGTTAAACTGGGAAGTGATTGAGATACTTTTGGAAGAATTCGGGGTTACCTGTGAGCGGGTGGAAAACGGAAGGCTCTGTATCGAGCAGCTTTTGGCAAATCCTGCAGGAACGTATGATGCAGTTCTGATGGACGTACAGATGCCGGAAATGAATGGTCTGGAGGCCAGCCAGCGGATCCGGAACTTAGACGAGGCCGCCCTTCGGAATATTCCGGTGATCGCCATGACGGCAGATGCCTTTGCGGAGGATGTACAGGCCTGCATCTCCAGTGGAATGAATGGCCATATGGCAAAGCCGATCGATACTATCGTGCTTTTGAATTATCTGAAAAAGATAAAAAATAAAATGTTTTAATGGGAGAGTTACGATATGAAAAGTTTTACACACGGTATGGTGACTGCGGCACTGGCAGCATCATTGCTGTTGTCTGGATGTTCGGCAAAGAAAGAACCGGAAACGGGATTTACACCGAGAATGGATAAGGATGCAAAAATCCAGCTGGATATGATTGGTTATTTTGGGAATTTTGAGGCGTTGGATCAGGTCATGAGCGATTTTAACCGCTTTTATCCGAATATCACGTATACCTACCAGCAGGTAGGCGGGAGTAATGAGGTGGCATATTTGCAGGCAAATCCCAACGTTGATGTTATTATGACTTCCAGTGAATTATTAACTCCAAAGGATAGTGCACTTGCAAAATATTGCGTGAATCTGTCGGAGGCAGATGTTGATTTCAGTGCAATAGACCCGCAGATGCTTTCTGCATCCTGTATTGACGGCAGGCAGCTTGCCATTCCCATGGGACAAAATATTTACGGGATGATCGTGAATACATCCCTTCTGGAAAAAGAAGGTCTGGCACTTCCCCAAAATAGAGAGGAATTTCTGGATGTGCTTTCTGCGTTAAAGGAAAAAGGATACAATCCTGTTCAGGGACCAACTGCAAAGGTGTATGCGGAGCTGGTGGCAAATCAGATCTTTTCTGGTCTCTGTGACGGGCAGCCACTGAATAAGGCATTGCAGGAGGGAGACCGGGCAGCAGCCGAAGCGGCTGTTATGCCAGCCGTGGAGCTTGTGGATGAAATTCTTGCGGGCGGTTATACAGATCCTGCGGTCAATGACAGTTACCCGAAGGATAATTATGACCAGGCAATCCTCCGTTTCCTGGAGGGGGATGTGCCATTCTGGGTATGCAATACCGAAAAGGTCGGTGGAATGAAAAAACGGGAATCCAAATCCGAAGCATTCCAGAAGGAACCTTTTTCTTACACGTTTATTTACCCGCCGACCGGAGAGAACGGGGCATACGTTTACCGTGAACCGTGGTGTGGATTTGCGGTGAACAAGGACGGCAGCCATTTGGATTATGCAATGGAGTTCATTCGTTTCCTTTCCACGGAGGAGGAAATCAACAAGATGGCAAACATCAAAGGAGTTCCGTCTGTGGCAAAGAACAGCAGCATCACTGAGAATTATAAACAGGTCCTGGATGCAGAGTTCATTAAGGATGGCAGTGTAAACCTGGGCGAGGTTACGCCGAATATCGTCGAGGCGTGGTATTCCTGTATGACAGGATATGCGGCAGGGGAGTATGTTTCTGCAAAGGATGCGGTAACCGAATTTCTGGATGTATGTGACCGGGATATGGGGCAGGAGTAAAAATACGGAAAAAGCCCTTTGACTTTTTGAAAAACAGGCAATATAATAGGTGGCGAACGAGTAGCAATAACTGCGTAAATCCAGTTTTTGCTGCTCGTTCTTTTTATTTATGGAAAAAGAAAGGAACAGGAGGATTTGACGAAATGTCAGAAGGTAACAAAATGAAAGAAATGCCAGTGAATAAGCTCATGATCCAGATGGGAATCCCTATGATCTTATCCATGGCACTGCAGGCTGTCTACAACATCGTGGACAGTGCGTTCGTCGGCAATATGAAAACAGGAAGCGAATCGGCATTGAATGCCCTGACGCTGGTATTCCCGGTGCAGATGCTTATGGTTGCGATCGGAGTCGGAACAGGCGTTGGAACCAATGCGCTTCTTGCAAGGACACTGGGACAGGGAAACAGCAAAAAGGCAGCAAAGGTCGCAGGCAACAGTCTGTTTCTTGGCGTGATCATTTATGCAGTCTGTCTTTTGTTTGGATTGTTTGGTGTGGGTGCCTATATCTCTTCCCAGACAGTAGACCCGGAGGTCCTTTCCATGGGAATCAGCTATCTGCGGATCTGCTGTGTAGTCTCATTCGGAATCATCTTCTTTTCCCTGTTTGAAAAACTGCTTCAGGCAACCGGACGCTCTCTTTATTCTACCATCGGTCAGGTCGTTGGTGCAGTTGTCAATATCATTCTGGATCCGATCATGATCTACGGTCTTGGACCGGTACCGGAAATGGGGGTAAGAGGTGCTGCTTATGCAACAGTCATTGGCCAGGTGGTTTCTGCGGTACTTCTGCTCATCTTCCATCTCAGACTGGATCATGAGTTTGAGCATGATATAAAGTATATGAAGCCGGATATGCGGATCATCGCAGAGATTTATTCCATCGGACTGCCGGCGATCATTGCGCAGGCGCTGATGTCCATTATGGTATATGCTATGAACCTGATCTTAAAATTCAGTCCGTCTGCGCAGACGGCATACGGCCTGTTTTATAAGGTGCAGCAGTTTGTATTGTTCCTGGCATTCGGACTTCGCGATGCCATTACGCCGATCATTGCATTTGGTTACGGAATGCGCAGCAAAAAGAGAATCAGCGATGGCATCAAGTATGGTCTTTTGTATACCCTTGTGCTGATGATCTTTGGTGTAGCGATCACTGAATTTTTCCCAGGCGCATTTGCAACGTTATTTAACGCCGGACAGTCCAGAGAATCCTTTATCGGTGCGATGCGGATCATTTCCATCAGTTTCATTTTCGCGGGAATGAATGTGGCGTATCAGGGCATTTACCAGGCACTGGACGGCGGTATAGAGTCTCTGGTGATTTCCCTTTTAAGACAGCTCATCATCATTCTGCCGCTTGCGGGAATCTTCTCTGTATTTGTGCGGAACGGCCAGGCAGGAGTCTCTTTGATCTGGTGGGCATTCCCGATCACAGAGCTTGTGTCCTGCGTGGTGGGATATGTATTTTTACAGCGGATACGGAAAACGAAGGTTGGTAAATTAGCATAAAGGAGGAAATACTATGGCAAAACGAATCATTACGATCAGCAGGGAATTTGGCAGCGGCGGTCGTTTTATCGGCGAAGAAGTGGCGAAGAAACTGGGAATCGCATACTATGATAAGGATATTATCGGCAAGATTGCGGAGCATGCCGGATTATCCCCGGAATATGTTCTGGAAAGCAGCGAATTATCCCCAAGAAAAGGCCTGTTTGCGTATGCGTTTAGCGGGCGTGACGCAACCGGGAAATCCATGGGGGATATTGTTTATGAGGCACAGAGGAAGGTGATTTTAGATATTGCAGAGAAAGAATCCTGTGTCATCATTGGCCGGAATGCGGACTTTATATTAAAGGGCCGGAGTGATGTATTGAATGTTTTTATTCATGGAAATATGCCGGAGAAAACAGAGCGGATCAGCCGTCTGTACCATGTGACAGAGGCGGAAGCTGTGAAGATGATGGAAGATATCGATAAGCGGCGCCGGACAAATTACAACTTTTATACCGAGCAGAAATGGGGAATGGCAAGCAATTATGCGCTGGCATTGAACAGTTCAGAGCTTGGATATGAGCACTGCGAAAGCATGATCATAGAGTGTGCAAAGTGAGTGTGAGAAACAAAAAATCACTTACATTTTTGAAAAAAACAGGGAATAATTAAGGTACAAATCCAAGTACAATTTACATGAAAAACGAGATCGTTTCATTCAAATTTACTGAGTGAACGGTCTCGTTTTTTCATTCTTATGCATACTGAAAAAGTATTTTCGTGCGCAGTATAAGATTGTGTCCGAGGTGACAAATGAGGATGGTTCGATCGTGATCGAGATCAAAAAGCAGTATAATTCTACGCCGGTGGGGGATTATCTGAAGTAACAATTTATTTATTTTTACCATGCAATCTGCAGAATAATCTGAAGCGCGTAGCATGCAAAAGCCAGCAATACAGTTGGTACAATAAATTTTAATCCTTTCACAAACTCATCACAGCGGCGGTGAAGTTTCACCAGATTTCCATTCACGGTTTCCCGGTACAATGCGATCAGGCGAAGCCTTGCCGCCTCTTCTTCCATTTCTTCGAAATGTTCTTTCCGCATGATATCCGGGTCCATTCGGGTAATCTGCTCGGGCTGCAACAGACGCATGAAAAATACCAGGACAAAAGCATATGCACCCATCACGCCAATGCAGGTTAAAATATATAATACAGAGACAAAAAGCTGCAGTCCATCCTGAGGCTTTTCCAGTTGGGAAAGTCCATTAAACAAGCCAATAATAAATACAAAAAAGAATCCGCAGAATGTAATGGTGATATAGACTTTATTATCCAGTTTGTTGCTGCGGTCAAACTGGTTTTCATATTCGGTAGTCAGGCTGGTTAATTCCAGTTGGCTTCCGGTTGCAGGATTTTGAGTTGTCGTGTTTGGCATATGTTAGTCATCTCCATTCTTGAATTTTTTCTTGATTTTTCATATAGAGGTATTTATAATAACTATAAAAGAAAGCAGCCACTCCTGTCATGAGTGCTTTCCTTTTTTAGTATATCATGCGAACATTTGTTTCACAATCATATTATAAACAATATTGGCTAACAATGAACGAGGGGCGAAAGCTCCTGCAGCCGCCATGCATGGTGGCTGCAGGAACTTTCGCCCCTTTGATACTTACTGTGTGATATTGTTTATTCAGCCAATAGCTTCGCAGTAACCTCATCAAGGTGTTCGCGAATCGCGATATGCTGCGGGCAGACTGCTTCGCACTTACCGCATTTGATGCACTGGTCAGCGCGTTTGCGGCCGTGACTGTCTACCAGCCAGTTCTCCTGGTGCAGGGCACTTGCCTTATCGCCGTAGAGAGTTAAGTAGTTCATGGCGGTAAAGGAACCGGAGATACCGATTTCCATCGGGCATACCTTTGCGCAGTAATTGCAGGTGGTACACGGGATCAACGGGATGCGGTTTAATTCCTCTTGTGCTTTCTTAAGAGTTTCTTTCTGTGCATCGGTAAGACCGGTAAAGTCTTTCATGTAGGATAAGTTATCCTGCATCTGTGCGATGTTGCTCATGCCAGAAAGTACGGTGATAACGCCGTCCAGACTTGCAGCAAAGCGGATTGCCCAGGATGCAACGGAAGAATCCGGTTCTGCATTTTTTAAGATCTTGGCAACGGATTCCGGCGGGGTAGCCAGCATGCCGCCCTTGACCGGCTCCATGATGATGACTGGCTTGCCATGCTTTCTTGCTACTTCATAGCAGGCTCTGGACTGGATGGCCGGGTTCTCCCAGTCAGCATAGTTGATCTGCAGCTGTACGAACTCCATTTCCGGATGTGCAGTTAAGATTGCCTCCAGCTCTTCCGGGGTAGAGTGGAAGGAAAAACCAAGATGTTTGATGAGGCCTTCCTGCTTCTTTTCCTGCAGCCAGTTCCACAGATCAAAACGGTCGAAGAACTCTGTGCGGCTTTCTCCGAGGTTGTGGAGCAGGTAAAAATCAAAATAGCCTGCTCCGGTCTGCTTTAAAGAGGTTTCGAACTGTGCGTGAGCCTCCTCTTTTGTCTTGCAGTTGATCCATGCGGCATTCTTGGTAGCGAGCTGGAAGCTTTCACGCGGATAGCGCTCTACCAGAGCCTGGCGGATGGCATCCTCAGAGCCTGCGTAAGCCCATGCGGTATCGAAATAGGTAAATCCGGCATCCATAAACATGTCTACCATCTGTTTTGTCTGTTCTACGTCAATCGTTTTTTCGTCTAATTTCGGCAGGCGCATCAGGCCAAAGCCGAGTTTCTTAATATCACGACCCAGATCACTCATGTTCTCATCCTCCTTAGGGTGCTGTTAATGATAATCAATTATATTTTACAACCCGAAGTTGACTTTACGTCAAGGATTTTTTGATAATCTGTCTTCAATATCACCTTTTCAAGTTGCAAGCTGGATAAATAATTCAGATGTTTCTGAACTCCTGTTGGTTTTGTGGCAGCCTAGATAAACGATTTGGGAAACTGGCAGCGGCAGCGCCTGATAATCCACACTTTTGCAGGCACGACACCATGCATGGGTGAGATATACCCCCTCGTTTTGTGCAACGAGGTCTAAAATTGTGGATAAGTTGGCCGCTGACCGGATTTTTGGTGCAAAACCAAGTTTATTGAAAAAGTGGTAGAGATTCTGGATTTTCCAGGTAGATACATCGTGTTCTGGTAATAAAAAGGATGAGTCCTGGAAACAGGAAATATCTGTCGACTCTGGGCAGGATGCGGCATAAAGGAGCACCTGGGAAATTTCAGCAAATGGCTGTATAGACAGCGGATTTTCATCGGTAAAAAGTTTCCCGCTATCAGAAAACCGGCTCCAGACTGGTGGCGCTGCGGTCAGAATTAGATCGCAGCGTCCCTGCTCCAGTATTTCTGGTAGTTCTGATTCTGGATAACAGGTAAACTCCAGATGTACTGGTGTGAATATAGAAGCTGCAGCATCAAGAAAACGGGTACGAAAATGAGACGGATCGACATCATCCGGATAAGCAATCCGAATGATGCTGATTCCGTCTTTTTTCTGCGCGTTCAGCTTATTTTTTAACAGATCAAGCTGAAAACGACACTGCTGAAAGTAGTCGTGATAAGCCTGGCCAGCCGGGGTCAGGGAAAGTGTGCGGCCGGAGCGGGTAAAAAGGCTGCAGCCAAGTTCTTCTTCTAACTGCCGGATCTGTTTGCTGATCGCGGGCTGACTCACCGAAAGAACCTGGGCGGCTTCCGTGAAGCTGCCGTGTTTTACGATGGTGAGGAAGTATTGTATTTCCAGACTGTTCATGATTTCTCCTTTGCAGATGGCAGATTAGCCGTTTTCGTGCTTGCGCTGGTGCGGATGTTGGTGCTGCTGCAGATTTGTTACTTCTTTTCTATATAATTCCGTATAGTCTCTTCTGATGCGTTGACGGTTCCCTGCACCATCTCTCCCTTGCCGCCGCCTTTTCCTCCAAGTGTTTCATGGAAGGTCTTAGAGAAGGCCTTCAAGTCTACGGATTCGCTTCCGAGAATATAGCGGTAACCGTCTTCGTCATTTCCCAAAAAGATGCTGCAGATGCCCTGGCATTTGCTTTTTCCCTCGTCTACAAACCGGCGAGCCACGTTTTTGTCCACATCTTTTTCAAAAACGAGATAGTTTTCCATATGCTCTGGGAGATTTTCCAGAATCTGCTCCATGGCACGGCTCTGCGTCTGGATCAGTTTTTCTTTCCAGGATTTTGCTTCGTCCTGAAGCCGTTTTACGGCCTGGGCGCTTTCTTCGGGCTTTGCGGACAGCATGCGGGAGATTTCGCGGATGTTACTTTCTTTCATGCGGTAATCTTTTAAGGCGCGGAAGCCGCATACCATGGTCACACGGGTGCCGCCTTTGTATTTGATTGCGTCGATCAGGCGGATGATTCCAATCTCTCCGGTGCGCTTTACATGCGGTGCGCAGCAGGCGCAGACATCGTAGCCAGGAATTTCAACAATACGTACCTGACCGGTCAGCTCTTTTTTGCTGCGGTACTCCAGCTGGTCCAGTTCTTCTCTGGACGGGTAGGTGACCAGAATCGGAAGATTTTTTACAACGGCTTCGTTTGCTTCCAGCTCGACGTTCTGTAATTCTTCTTCGGTGAATGTCCCGTTAAAGTCCATAGTGACCAGTTCCTGTCCGAGATGGAAACCTACGTTGTCATATCCGAATGTACGGTGCACGATACCGGAGACGATGTGCTCTCCGGTGTGCTGCTGCATTTGGGAGAAGCGCTCGGGGTAGTCGATGCGACCTTCCACTTCGGTTCCCGCATCCAGTGGCTGATCGGTATAGTGGATGATCTGCCCCTCCTTTTCCTGAACATCCAGTACCTTTGCGGTTCCTAAAATTCCGGTGTCGGCGTACTGGCCGCCGCCTTCCGGGAAAAATACGGTCTGGTCAAGAATGACCTCGTAGCAGTTCTTTTTTTCGTTTCTTTCGCAGGAGATTACGGTTGCGAGGCAGCTGTCCTGGTGGCTGTCTTTATAATATAATTTGGTTGTTTCCATAGTCGGTGTTACCGGTCCTTTCTTTGCTGTCATGGTATCTTTCTCATCTTAGAAAATGTTTTTGTCATTTCTTTTGGTTTGGGGATGGTTCGTCTGTATCTGTTTTTAATGCAAACTGGTTTTTCCAGAAATCCAGCAGTCCTTCTTTTTTCATTTTACTAAGCTCTGCCGACAGGGCGCTGCGGTCGACCTCCAGGTAATCTGCAAGCTGCTGGCGGTTGAAGGGAATGGAAAAATTCCGGCTTCCTTCCCTGGCTGCCTGGGCGGAAAAATAGGAGATCAGGCGTCCTCGGATCGATTTTGGAGATGTATGCATGATGCGTTCGGACAATCCGAGATTTTTTCTTGCGGATGCCATGAGCAGATTCCGGATTAGCTGGCTGTGGTGGCTGCAGGTGGTCTGACAGGTGGTCAGTACCCGCCCGATGTCCAGAAACAGAATGTCGGAGTCCTGGTCTGCAACGACATTGACCATGAGCGGTTCGCCGGGAACACAGGCGTAGGTTTCCGCAAAGATCTGCCCCGGTCCGGCGTGACCGAAGATACTGCGGTTCCCAAAAAGGTCATCCCGCTCGATGGTCACACTGCCGGACAGGACGATTCCGAGGTCCTTTACCAGATCGCCCATATATAAAATGATTTCGCCTTTCTGGTAATGCTTTTCCCTTGCGTAAAAACATTTCATCATCTCGTTTACCTGTTCTGGGGTGCTGCCGCGAAACAGGACGGTCTGAGCGAGGAACTGATTATCCATGGTATTTCCTTTCTTCTCGAAAATGTTGTTCTAACAACATCTTTATGAGACTCATTATAGTATAATCTGCCTGTACAAGCAAGAAAACAACAAAAAGTATATTCACATATCGATTTTTTATTAGGAGGAAGAGAACATGGTTCGAAGAGTGATTCATATTGACCAGGAGAAATGCAACGGCTGCGGTATCTGTGCCAATGCCTGCCACGAGGGAGCAATCGGGATCGTAGAGGGAAAGGCACAGCTTTTGCGCGATGATTACTGCGATGGACTTGGTGACTGTCTGCCGACCTGCCCGACCGGAGCGATCACTTTTGTAGAGCGTGAGGCAGCTGCCTACGATGAGGCTGCGGTGAAAGCGCATATGGAACGCCGCAAGCAGGAGCAGGCTGCCACTCAGGCATCAGACACACACAGCAGCGCTGTTCAGGAAGCATCTGCATCTACCGGATGTCCGGGAAGCCGCGCACGTCAGATCGTTCATGAGGAGACTCCGGCATTTACCGGATGTCCGGGAAGCCGCGCGCGTCAGATCGTGCATGAGGAAACCCCGGCATTCACCGGATGTCCGGGAAGCCGTTCGCAGCAGATCGACCACGCGGAGGAAGCAGCAGAGGCAGCGCAGAATGAGGCAGCAGCACCATGTTCCATGCAGTCCCAGCTGACAAACTGGCCGGTACAGATCAAGCTGGCGCCGGTGCGTGCACCTTACTTTAATCATGCACGCCTGCTCATTGCAGCTGACTGTACCGCTTATGCGTATGCAAATTTTCACCAGGAATTCTTAAAAGGCAAGGTGGCTCTGATCGGCTGTCCGAAGCTGGATGATGTGGATTACAGTGAAAAACTGACCGAGATCATCCGCAACAACGATATCCAGAGTGTCACCATTGTCCGCATGGAGGTTCCTTGCTGCGGCGGTCTGCAGCATGCAGCTATGACGGCGCTGCAGAACAGCGGAAAGTTCATTCCGTGGCAGGTTGTTACGATTTCTATCGACGGAAAGATTTTGGACCAGGCATTCTAAGCAGGTCGCTTTATGGCTGACACTGTGAGAAACGTCTCATTTTAATGAAATTTTTTGGCTCGTTTCCCGGAGTTAACTGTGGCGGCTTTTCCTTGCAAACTGTCTGGTGCAATGATAGAATGAGAGCAGATACGGAGCAGTTATAAGTTATAGGCGAGAGAAAACGTTATGACTGTTTTCAGAAACGTATCACCAGTAACAGATAAACGGAGGAAAAAATTATGAGATTACGCCACATCCGGGGCGCAGAGGAAGCCATTACGAGCAGTCCTTTCGTCATTCAGGAGCCGAAAGAGCATCGTGGCCATTTTAATGAGTTGTTTGGCAATGCAAATCCGATCGAGATCGAGGTTGGAATGGGAAAAGGCAAATTCATCATGGAGCTGGCGCAGAAACATCCGGAGACGAATTTCATCGGCATTGAGCGTTATTCCAGCGTGTTGCTGCGGGCGCTTCAGAAACGGGAAGAGCTGGAGATTCCCAATATATATTTCATGTGTGTGGACGCAAAAGAGCTGGGCGAGATTTTTGCGCCCGGGGAAGTCGAAAAGATTTACTTAAACTTCTCGGATCCGTGGCCAAAGGACCGTCACGCAAAGCGCCGCCTGACTTCACCGGATTTCATGAAGGTGTATGACCAGGTTCTTGCAAAGGACGGCCGTGTGGAATTCAAGACGGATAACCAGGATCTGTTCACCTATTCTCTGGAGGCAATTCCGGAGGCAGGATGGCAAATCGAGGCATTTACCCGAGACCTTCATCACAGCGATATGGCTGAGGGCAATGTCATGACCGAGTATGAGACCAAGTTTTCTGCAATGGGGAATCCCATCTGCAAGCTGATCGCAAGCCGCTAGGCGATGCTGACCGTTGCTGGCATATTGGCGGTCAGGAAATGCCGTGTGCGGCGGAATCAAAAGCGGGCGGACCAAAGCAGAATCTGCAGGATGCAGACATCTGCGATAAAAATGAGATGCCGTCAGGACCGGATATGTGAGTGAATAAGTCAGATCTGCATATACTATCGGTAAAGAAATGCTGCTGTTCATGGGCAGGAATTTCCTGAGTGGAAAATCCCGCTGCTAAGTGCGTCTGCCGCGAACGGCAGCATAGAAACCGGTGATGCATATGTCAATCAAGAAAAAACTGGTCCGCTGTCTGCGCAGTGCTACCTGCGATAAGGAAGCCTTAAACCGCCGCATTTTAAAATGGCGCAAGTGTTTCAAAGAGGTGGAAAAGGAGCTGAACCGCTGCAAGAAATGCTGACATGCGATATGCAGACGAAAACCTGGATATTGCAGCAGTACAGATGGCAGGAGTCAGATAGCATCCGAGACAGATACACAGGGAAACATATAGCGGAAGAAAAGGAGGAACTATACTATATGGAAAGAAAATTTACATCTGAGAATTTTGAAGCTGAGGTATTAAAATCAGAAAAGCCGGTTTTGGTAGATTTTTATGCAGACTGGTGTGGTCCGTGTAAGATGATGGCACCGGCAGTTGAGGAACTGGCAAACGAGCAGGACGATGTGATCGTCGGAAAGCTGAATGTGGACTTCGCTCCGGAGCTTGCCCGTACTTACAAAGTATTCTCGATTCCTACCCTGATTCTGTTTAAAAATGGAGAAGCCGTGGAAAAACGCGTTGGCGTCCAGAGTAAGACAGAGCTGGAAATGCTGATAAAATAAGGCTTTTTGCCCCATCAAAAGTCGACCGGAAAAAAATTGAAAAAAATTTAAAAAAAGTGTTGACTTTTGGTGGGACTTAGGATAGAATAATGAACGTGCCGCTGAGACAGCAACAAACAAGCGGGACAGAAAAAATTAAATAAGCGCCTTTAGCTCAGTTGGTAGAGCAGTAGACTCTTAATCTATTTGTCCAGGGTTCGAGTCCCTGAAGGCGCATTATAAAGGCACTGATTTTGCAGACAGAGAGCTGCGGGGTCGGTGTTTTTTGCTATATAGATTTTGCGGCAGCATTAGAACTGAAATTCAGAAAGGGGATACATTCCAATGAAAATCCTGCACAATCTGCTTGGTATTTTATGTGGCTTTGCGCTGATGATCATCTTACTGATCACTTCGATTGAAGCGGTTACTTACTGGACTCCGGGTTATTACGAAAAAGAATATGCGAAATATGGTGTTTTGCAGGATGTTCATATGGAAATGAATGATCTTTTGGATGTTACGGACCAGATGATGGCATATCTGCGTGGAAACCGGGAAGATCTTCATGTCCCGACTGTGGTGGACGGGCAGCCCCGTGAATTCTTCAACGACCGGGAAATTGCCCATATGGAGGATGTGAGAGGATTGTTTTTGGGTGGACTTGCTCTTCGCCGGATCAGTATTGGGTTGATCGTAGTCTGTGTGGTCCTGCTGTTTGCACGGAAAGCAGATGTGCGCCGGGTGCTGCCGAAAATGATCTGCGCAGGATCAGCCTTGTTTTTTGCAGTGCTGGCGATCCTTGCTGCAATCATATCCACAGATTTCAATAAATATTTTATCATCTTCCATCATATCTTTTTCAATAATGACTTATGGCTGCTGAATCCGGATACGGATCTTCTGATCAATATTGTTCCGGAGCCATTCTTTATGGACACGGCCGCGCGCATTGCCGTAACTTATGGAGTATCTGTTCTTGCAGTATTTGCAATTTGTCTCATTATCCTTTATTATAATGATAGAAGGGGTAAAAAAACGAAAATCTGATGCAGGTTTGCCTGTGAATTGGTTTTCGATCGCATGCCCCAAGATCATAAGAATATCGCCGGACAAGGAAAACCCATCCTTGCCCGGCTTTTTGGGAGATAAAACAGAATGAAACGAATACTGACTCTATTGCTATGCCTGACTTTGCTCACCGGCATCTCTGTTTCACCGGCACTGGCGGCTCCAGACTGGCCGTCGAATGTTTCGGTGGAAGCGGAAGGCGCCATTCTTATGGATGCCCGTTCCGGAGCCGTTCTTTATGGAAAAAACTTACATGCAGTGTATTATCCGGCCAGCATCACCAAGATCCTGACTGCCCTGATCGTCATTGAGCACTGCAACCTGGATGATGTAGTGACCTTTTCCCATGATGCGATCTACAGTGTGGAGCAGGGAAGCAGCAGTGCGGGAATGGACGTAGGCGACAAGATGACGGTGCGGGATTGTCTGTATGCCATGCTGCTGAAATCGGCGAATGAGGTTGCCAACGCACTGGCAGAGCATACTGCCGGTTCTATCAAAAATTTTGCAGTTTTGATGAATGCCAAGGCAAAGGAACTGGGATGTCAGGAGAGTCATTTTAACAATCCGAGCGGACTGAACGACCCGCAGCACTATACCTCGGCTTATGACATGGCGCTGATCGCGCAGGCCGCTTTTCAGAATGAGACGTTTGTCACCATTGATTCCAGTCTTTATTACGATCTGCCGCCGACCAGACACAATCCGGACGGATTCCGGGTGTATCCGGGACATCGTATGTTAAAGAAAAATGCGCCGCAGTATTATGCAGGCGTGATCGGCGGCAAAACTGGTTATACCACGCTGGCTGGAAATACATTGGTAACGTGTGCGGAAAAAAACGGAATGAAGCTGATCACGGTGATCTTAAATGGTCATCAGACGCATTACAGTGATACCAAAGCCCTGTTGGATTTTGGATTTGCCAATTTTCAGTCAGTGAACATTGCGGATGCGGACAGCACGTATTCCTCAGTCTCAAATGACATGACCATTGCCGGACTTCCGGCGGCAGACTTGTCTGTGCTGCATATGCAGAAAGAATGCTATGTGACACTGCCGAAAACGGCAGATATTTCGGAAGCCCAGTCTTCGATCCGTTATGATCTGCCGGAGTCTGCCCCGTCTGCAGCGGTGGCCCGCATTTCCTATCAGTATAATGACCGTCAGATTGGGGCAAGTTATCTGCTGCACAAGGAGACCGCGGAGGAAACAGAACCGGCCGTTGCAAGCGTTCAGGCAGAAACGAATACGGAAACAGAAACCGGAGTGGCAGAGGAAAGCAATGCATCTGTGGGAGCAGGAAGCCGTCAGAGCGCACAGACGGAAAGCGGATTGGAGGCAGAGACTTCGTTTGATCAGGATCCGCTTGCACTTGCCGAAACGGATCCGCTGGCATCTTCCGAAGCCGAAGAAAAGCAAAGTCCTTTTGGAAAGCGCAAGACCGGGTTCCATCTGAACATTCCTCCGGCATTCTGGATCATTGTTGGAGCAGCTGCGGTGGCTGCGATCATTGGTTCCGGACTCCTCACGGCAAAATACCGGATCGAGAAAAGGGAAGAGGAAGAGCGCTCCGCGCGCTATGAGCGCCGCAAGCAGCGTCTGCAGGATATTGGCATGACGACCTCGGAATTTGACATGATGCTTCAGCAGAAACGTTCCGATTCCGCGTTAAAGCAGACGAAAGAAAAACACAGACCGAAAAAACATAAATCATTTCTGGACGATCCGAAGAAGCATTATTAAACTGGTTTCATGGTCCACAATAAAAAACTTCCGTAATCTGAGAATAGATCACGGAAGTTTTTTTGTGCGTTTTTGTTTTCGTTTTGCTCGGTTTCGTTCTGCACGTTTTTTACGGACATCTTCTTTTCGCTGCAGGATCGCCTGTGCGCCTTCTTCGTCCGTCAGCTTTAAGGTTTTTACTACGAATACCGATTCGTCCTCTACTTTTTTCATGCGGATCTTGCCTTTGAGGAATCCATGTTCCGGACAGAGCGCCAGGGCAAAATAGGTTTTCTGGTTTGGTGTAAACCAGCGGACTTTTTTGCGCAGCATACGGCCGCAGCGGTAGCACATCATCTCGGTGACGTTCTTGCTTGCCATGGCTTCTTCTTTGGTGTCAAAGACCCGGGAAACATATTTGGAGTAGCCGGGAAAGGTTATGCGGATTTCTTCTTTCCTATTAGAAGGAAGGCGGTAATAATCGACGGACAAAAATGGCAGAATCATCTCTGGTCCTGGCGTGTTTCCAAGCATGGTGAGCAGTTTCCCCGTGTAGTAAGCGTCGTCTAAGGCCCGGTGAAAGGGACGCGCTTCCATAAGCTGTTGTTCTTCTACGGCAGAGTCCAGGGAAATTCTTGCGTTGTCGCGGCAGAAAAGCCCGTAAAGCTTTTGTACGTCATAATAAAAAAGTGGTTTCGGAAAAGGATTTTCCATGTGGTAAAAATCCATATTTCGCTGCAGTTCTAACAGATCCATGTTTCCCCAGGTACAGAATACGGCATCCTCCCCACACCAGGAAAGAAACTCCGCAGCGGCATCCGGAAACAGGTCGCCATCTTTTTGCAATTCCTTCATATTCATATGGGTTACTTCGGAGATTGCGTGATGCATCTGTGTGTAGACCTGCGGGCGGATGAGCCGGTGGAATTCGCCGGTCATCTGAAATGCTTCATTCAGTTTTACAGCCCCGATTTCGATAATTTCAAAGGGAAAATGCGGAATGGATTTTTCTTTTCCATTTGCGCTCTGATTCCATTCTAAGTCAAATACAATGTAGTTCTTCATAATGGAATTATTATAGCATACCCGCTGCAGTTTGCCTAGGGCGGGAATTTGCTGCTGTTTGCGTAATGCATGAACAGGAATGAACAGAATGCTTCTGTTTGCGTCTTGCAGGAACTTACAGTTTCCTTACAATACGAAAAACAATGCTTTTTTGCGTGCGCAATTTTGCCGGATATAGTATAATTGTAGTAAATGTTATGTTATGGTGCCGGGCACGTATGCGTGCACAGGAACGAAAAATAACGGTGTACAAAGGAGGGATTCTTTATGGCAGGTGGAAACAGCAGCTGGGAGAAGATCCAGCAGGGCGTGAACGATACAGAACGGCTGATTGTCCAGAGAGAGTACAATGCTTCTATGATGAAAGCACGTCAGACTCTGGAATTTATGGTAAAAAATCTGGCAGATCAGGCGGGCATCCTGGATGAGAGCGATTTAAAAAACATGATTGATGCGCTTTATGAAAACCGCTGGATCTCCAAGACCACGTGTGAGAACTATCACAAGATCCGGATGATCGGCAACAAAGCAGCTCATGAGGGCGATGCAAATGCCTACAGCGCGAATCAGGCGTACCACATGCTTTCTCAGGAAATGTACACGTTCGCAGATGAATACCGCAAGACAAGAAAAGGAGCAAAACCGCTCACAAGACCGGTAGTGACGCAGAAATCTTCCAGCCAGTCTTATACTGGCACTGCACGAAAGGGTACGGCGGGTACTGGCCGCGCAAATACGGGGAATTCTTCTGGAACAGCACGAAACAGCAAAGGAAACGCAGCTGCCGCAGGCAGAACTTATGCAGGAACACGAAACAGCAGCGCTGCTTCTTCCAGGAGCCGGAGACGTTCGGGAGGCCGGAATGCTTCCTTTTCGTTTTATAATCTGCTGAAGCTTCTGGTACCGGTGCTCTGTATTGTCCTTTTGCTTCTGGTCGTGAAGTTTGTGAAGCCGCAAAGCCAGACAAAGGAAACCGAAGGTCCGACTGCTGTGGAAACCATGGAAACAACGGAAGCTGCGCCAAAAGAGACGGAAAGCACAGGACCGGTTTACCGTACTACGGATGTTTTGAATGTCCGTCCGGAGCCAAGTACTTCTTCGGAGCGGATCGGTCAGCTGAATGCAGGCGTGACCGTGGAATATGTGCGCGCCCACAATGCTGACTGGGCCGTGATCCTCTACAACGGGCAGGAGGCGTATGTGGCAAGCCGGTATCTGCAGGAAGAATAACCATATATTTAACAACATAATTTCTACAGCCTCGCAATGCGATTTCGGCACTTTGACAAAAAAACATCGTTAAAAAAGTGTTATTCTTTCATTTTCACTATGGAGTTTTTGGGGCAAAAGAGTATGATGTTAGCAGAGCGCTTATGACAAATATAATAAAATACCTATAGAATGGATACTTATATATTGAGTATGAGTGCAATCGAAAAGACAAGGAGGAGCAAGATGGATACCGTGATCAAGAGGATATCGGAGATTGAAAAAGCTGCTGTGACCGTCATGGATGATGCCGCTGCACGCAAGAAAGCGTTTGCGGCTGAGATGGAAGAAAAAACAAGGCAGTTCGACCAGACAGCAGATGCCGAGACAGAAAAAAAGGTGCAGGATCTTCGTCAGGAGATGGAAAGCCGGATGAAGTCTGAATTGTCTGAGCAGAAGGCACAGGCTGAGGCGCAGCTTGTACGGATGGAAAAAAATTATGAGCTTCATCATGAAACGTATGTGAAGAAGCTGTTTCAGGAACTAATAAGGGAGTGATCGTATGGGGCTTTTGGCCTACAGCGGGATAACGACAAAGGTGCGGGCAATGGAAAGCCGTTTGCTGACGGAAGAAGAGTTTCGCCAGCTGGCAGAGCAGGAGGATGTCCGCAGCGCGGCAGATTATCTGAAACAGCAGCCAGCGTATGCGGAAGTGTTTGCCGGTCTGGACGATACGAAGCTGCACCGGGGGTATATTGAACAGATCCTGACCCAGTCGGAGTACCGCGATTTTACCAAGCTTTACCGCTTCTCCAGTGTGAAGCAGCGGAAATTCCTGGATCTTTACTTCCGGCATTATGAGGTGGAAGTGATCAAGAAGCTTCTGCGGCATATGCTGGGCGGCAGGGAAGGACAGCCGGATCTGTCGGTGTTCCAGGAGTTTTTTGAGAAGCATTCCAATCTGGATCTCGAAGCACTTTGTAAGGCAAAAAATCTTGCAGAGTTTACCGATGCACTGGGGAAGAGCGCATACGGGGATCTGCTGAGGCAGCTGCTTGATAAGGAACAGAACAGTCTGTTTGACTGTGAGCTGCAGCTGGATCTATTTTATTTTCAGTCTCTCTGGAAAGCGCGGACCAAGATTTTGAGCAAAGCGGAGCGGAAAATCCTGGATGCATGCTATGGAAGCCGCCTGGATATTTTAAATATCCAGTGGATCTTCCGGGCGCGGAGCTTTTACCGGCTTTCCCCGGCGCAGATTTATGCCTTACTGATCCCGGTCCATTACCGGCTGCGTGCAGAGACGGTAAAGCAGTTAGTTGAGGCGGAGGATGATGCGAAGTTTTTTGCCGTATTAAAGGAAACTCCGTATGGAAAACTGGATGCAGGTGATGCCGGACAGGTACCGGATGTCCAGCTTTTGTCGAAACAGATTTTAGACCAGATTTATGGAAAGACCGGGCGCCGCTATCCGCATTCTCCGGCGGTGCTGGATTCGTATCTGTATTTTAAGGAACAGGAGATGCGAAAGATCGTCACGGCGTTAGAGGGAATCCGGTATGGAATTTCCGCGCCGGAGATCATGGGGCTGATAGCAAAACAATAAAGGAACGCAGTGGGAAGCTTTGGGGTGCAATTTCGGAGGGAGTATTTGGAAATTGCGACCGAAAACGGAGCAGAACGCTGCAGACAGGAGGAATTACTTGTGATAGAAAAAATGAAGTTTTTGAGTATCACAGGTCCGAAGGATGATATTGACCGGGTGGTGGAGCAGTATCTCTCAAAATATGAGATCCAGCTGGAAAACGCCCTGTCGGAGCTTAAGACGGTGGCAAGCCTCAGGCCGTATCTGGAGATCAATCCTTACAAAGCGGAGCTGCAGACAGCAGAAACGCTGATGAAGGAGATCGATGGAACGGCTGAGGCAGGTGTGCCAGCAGGAAAGACTGGAAGCGGGGCAGACGCAACCGCAGGAAAGACTGGAACAGCGGCCGGGACTGGTGAAAAACAGAAACAGTCCGGCAAACCGGATCGAATGCTGAAAATCCAGTTAGAGGGAGCCGGACAGATTTCCGTAGAAGATGCCGTTAACACGATCCACAGTCTGGATGAGCAGTTAAAGTCCCTTCGGGCAAAGAAGGAAGCACTGGAGAAGCAGGCATCGGACATGGAGCAGTCCATGGACCGGGTGATCCCGTTTACGGATCTGAATTATGACCTGAAGGACATTTTACATTTTCAGTATATCAAATTCCGGTTTGGACGCATGACGCATGAGTATTACAATAAATTCATGGATTATGTGTACGATACCATCGATACGGTGGTGCACAAATGCCAGGAAGATGCAGAGTATGTGTGGCTGGTGTATTTTGTGCCGGAGCCGCTTTGCGATAAGATCGATGCAATTTACGCATCGCTGCATTTTGAACGGTTTTTCCTGCCGGATGAATATGAGGGAACCCCGGTGGATGCGACCCATGAACTGGAGCATCAGCTTTCCGGAGTCTATGAAGAGATCCGCGGGATCGATGAGCAGTTTCAGAAAGCGCTGGCTGCACAGGCAGACAGCCTCAGAGCCGCTTGCCGGAAGCTGGAAACCTATTCCAGAAATTTCGATGTGCGCCGCCTTGCCGCCTGCACAAAGGATAAGGATCACACGTTTTATATTCTGTGCGGCTGGATGAGCGAGACAGACGCGAAGGCTTTCCGCAAGGAACTGGAAGAGGATGATAAGACCTTCTGTTTCGTGGAGGAAGATCATGGAAACATCATGAGCAAGCCGCCGACCAAGCTAAAGAATCCGAAACTCTTTAAGCCGTTTGAGATGTTCATCCGCATGTACGGACTACCATCGTATGAGGAAATCGACCCGACGGTCATTCTCGGTCTGACTTACTCGTTCTTATTTGGATTTATGTTTGGCGATGCAGGACAGGGCCTGTGCCTGATGCTTGGCGGTTACCTGCTGTACCGGGCAAAGAAGATGAACCTGGCGGCGATCATTTCCTGCTGTGGTTTCTTCTCGACCATTTTCGGATTTTTATTCGGCAGTGTCTTTGGATTTGAGAATATCATACAGCCGCTGTGGCTGCATCCGAAGACAGCGATGACGAACCTTCCGTTTGTTGGAAATTTGAATACCGTGTTTATCGTAGCGATTGCCATGGGCATGGGAATTGTTCTGATGACGATGGTTTTGAACGTCATCAACAGCCTGAGAAGCCATGACACGGAAAAGGCATTTTTTGATACCAACGGCATTGCAGGTATCGTATTCTACGGTGCACTGGCTGTCACGATCATTCTGTACATGAGCGGACATACGCTTCCGGCTACGGCTGTGCTGATCGTGATGTTTGTCCTGCCGCTTCTGGTGATCTTCTTTAAGGAGCCGCTTACGGCACTGGCTGAGAAGCATGCGAAGATCATGCCGGAGGAAAAGGGCATGTTTTTCGTGCAGGGTGTATTTGAATTGTTTGAAGTATGCTTAAGCTATTTTTCCAACACCCTTTCCTTTGTCCGTGTGGGCGCGTTTGCAGTCAGCCATGCAGCGATGATGGAAGTGGTCCTGATGTTAGCTGGTGCCGAGGCGGGAACGCCAAACTGGCTGGTAGTCGTCCTGGGCAACCTCTTCGTGTGTGGCATGGAAGGACTGATCGTTGGCATCCAGGTACTCCGTCTGGAGTATTATGAGCTGTTCAGCCGTTTCTACCGTGGAACCGGGCGGGAGTTTAAGCCGTACGGAAGACAGAATTAGCGGAATTTCCCAAATACCCGGGCTGACAGTACCGGAAAGGACTGAAAGCCGGGACAGCAGAAAACAGACCGCAGATAAAACAACAAAAGATATTCAGAATAAAAAAGGAGAATCAGATCATGACTTTATTAGCAAAAATCACACTGGCAGCAGCATTAATCCTTAGCATTGGAGTTCCGTTTGGCGCGTTTGCGGCAGGAGAGAAGACGAGAGGCCGTTATAAGACCGCCATCGGCGTGAATGTATTTCTGTTTATGGCAACCATTGGCGTGGCTGCGGGACTCATGTTTACCGGTCATGCATTTGCGGCAGAAGAAACTGCCAAGGCAGTCAACAGTGCAGCAGGCTGGGGCTATCTGGCAGCAGCACTTTCCACCGGTATGAGCTGCATCGGCGGCGGTATTGCCGTATCCGCAGCAGCATCTGCCGCACTGGGAGCGATCAGTGAGGACGGCTCCATTCTTGGTAAATCCCTCATCTTCGTTGGTCTTGCCGAAGGTGTCTGCCTGTACGGACTGATCATTTCCTTTATGATCCTTGGTACCCTGTAAGATGAAGATGTATCTGATCAGTGACAACATCGACACCTGGACCGGCATGCGGCTCGCCGGTGTGGAAGGTGCGGTGGTGCACGAAAAAGAGGAATTGAAGGCAGAACTGGATAAGGTCCTGGCCGACAAGACGATCGGAATCGTACTGCTGACAGAAAAATTCGGGCGGGATTTCCCGGAACTGGTCAATGAGGTAAAGTTAAACTATCGCCAGCCACTGTTTGTAGAGATTCCGGACCGTCATGGAACCGGCCGCAAGCCGGACTTTATCACGGCCTACGTCAACGAAGCGATCGGGCTGAAATTATAATGCAAAAAGGAAGGTGACCAATGTGACCACCGAGGAAAAATTACAGCATTTTCTGGACACCTGCATGGAAGATGCCAGGGTTCGCAGCGGACGGATGCTGGATGAATATATGTCCGCACTGGAAAAGACATTTGAGGAACATAAAGCCGATACCCGCAGACGTGAGAAGCTGCAGCTGCAGCAGGAAACGGAGAAGATCGAGCGGGAGATCAACAAACAGCTGGCGGTAGGGCAGATCGATATCCGCCGGATGCTGGGGCAGAAACAGGAAGAATTAAAAGACAAGCTGTTTGTGGAGTTAAAGGATATGCTGGCGCATTACCTGGAGACGCAGGACTACCAGAAGCTTTTGGAGCGCCAGGTGAAACATGCGGTAGAGTTTGCAGGGCAGGATCCGGTGATCATTTACCTGGATCCGGTCGATGAGGATAAAGTAAACCGCCTTGCGCTTCACAATGGAAACGCGGAATTCCGCATCAGCGAGTATTCTTTCACCGGAGGAACCCGGGCGGTAATCCCGTCGCGCCATATCCTCATTGATAATTCCTTCCAGACGAAGCTGGAGGAAGCCAGGGAGAAGTTCCACTTCGACTTAAGCCTGACAGAAGGAGGAAATGGAGATGTCTAAGACGGGTGTGATCTGCGGGATCAACGGCCCGATCGTCCATGTGAAAGGGGACGCGGGCTTTACCATGAATGAGATGGTCTATGTAGGCCATGAGAATCTGGTGGGCGAAGTCATCGGCTTAAAAGCCGGGGATACCATTATCCAGGTTTACGAGGAGACAGCCGGGATCCGTCCGGGTGAGCTGGTAACAGGAACCGGTGCGCCGGTGTCCGTTACCCTGGCACCGGGCATCCTGACCAATATTTTTGATGGAATTGAGCGGCCATTGAGCGAGATCGCGAAAAGTGGCGGCGCGTACATCAGCCGCGGTGTGAATGTCAGCGCGCTGGATAACGAAAAGAAGTGGAAGACCCACATCACCGTGAAAAAAGGTGACCGGGTATACGGGGGCACGATCCTTGCGGAGGTGCCGGAGACTCCGGCAATCCTTCATAAGGTCATGGTGCCGCCGGATAAGGAAGGCTATGTGCTGGATGTGGTGGAAGATGGGGAATACACGATCAACGATCCCCTGGTAACGATCCAGCATCTTGACGGAACCGAGGAAAAACTGACGATGACCCAGAAATGGCCGATCCGTGTGGCAAGACCGACGGCGAAGCGTTTCCCGGCAACCCAGCCGCTTGTGACCGGCCAGCGTATCCTGGATACGCTGTTTCCGCTGGCAAAGGGCGGCACGGCGGCAATTCCGGGCGGATTTGGTACCGGAAAGACCATGACCCAGCATCAGATCGCAAAGTGGTCGGATGCGAACATCATCATTTACATTGGCTGTGGTGAGCGCGGAAACGAGATGACACAGGTTCTGGAGGAATTCTCCGAGCTGATCGACCCGAAGACCGGAAATCCGCTGATGGACCGCACCACCCTGATCGCGAATACATCCAATATGCCGGTGGCAGCCCGTGAGGCGAGTCTGTATTCCGGTCTGACGCTGGCAGAGTATTACCGGGATATGGGCTATCATGTTGCGATCATGGCGGATTCCACCTCCCGTTGGGCAGAGGCACTGCGTGAGCTTTCCGGACGTCTGGAGGAGATGCCGGCGGAGGAAGGATTCCCGGCATATTTGGCATCGAAGCTGTCTGCCTTTTATGAGCGTGCCGGTATGATGCAGAATTTAAACGGAACTGAGGGAAGCGTGACGATCATCGGTGCGGTATCGCCGCAGGGCGGTGATTTCTCCGAGCCGGTAACGCAGAATACCAAGCGTTTCGTGCGCTGCTTCTGGGGGCTGGACAAGAGCCTGGCTTACGCGAGACATTTCCCCGCTATTTCCTGGCTGACCAGTTATTCTGAGTACTTAAACGATCTCGGTCCGTGGTACACGGAGCATGTCGATAAAAAGTTTGTGGACTACCGCAACCAGATCGTCTATCTGCTGTCCCAGGAGAGCAGTCTGATGGAGATCGTGAAGCTGATCGGCGGCGATGTCCTGCCGGACGACCAGAAGCTGATCCTGGAGATCGCCAAGGTGATCCGCGTGGGCTTTCTGCAGCAGAATGCCTTCCACAAGGACGATACCTGCGTCCCGATGGAGAAGCAGTTTAAGATGATGGAGATCATTCTGTACCTGTACCGGAAGTCCCGTTCCCTGATCTCGATGGGCATGCCGATGTCAGTATTAAAAGAGGATCCGATCTTTGACCAGGTCATTGCCATCAAGTACGATGTGCCGAACGATAATCTGGCAATGCTGGATGACTATAAAAAGAAGATTGACGCCTTTTATGACGGCGTCATCGAGCGGAATGCATAGGAGGGCTGTGATATGGCAATTGAATATTTAGGTTTGAGTGCGATCAACGGCCCCATGGTAGTGTTAGAGGGTGTTTCCGGTGCGGCTTACGACGAGATCGTGGAGATGACGGTCGACGGAAACAAACGGAAGCTGGGTCGTATCATTGAAGTATACGAAGACAAGGCGGTAATCCAGGTTTTTGAGGGAACCGAGGGCATGGGATTGAAAAATGTCCATACCCGCCTGACCGGTCACCCGATGGAGCTCGGTGTTTCGGAGGAAATGCTGGGTCGTACCATGAACGGAATCGGCGTGCCGATCGACGGACTGGGCGAGATCTTGCCGGAAAAGATGCTGGATGTCAACGGAAAGCCGTTAAACCCGGTGACCCGTGAGTACCCGCGTAACTACATCCGTACCGGAATCTCTGCGATTGATGGTCTGATGACCCTGATCCGCGGTCAGAAGCTGCCGATCTTTTCCGGCAACGGACTTCCGCATGACCAGCTGGCGGCGCAGATCGTGCAGCAGGCATCGTTGGGCGATGATTCCGACGAGCAGTTTGCGATCGTTTTTGCGGCCATGGGCGTGAAACACGATGTGGCAGAATTTTTCCGCCGGACGTTTGAGGAGAGCGGTGTTTCCTCCCACGTGGCGATGTTTATGAACCTGGCAAACGACCCGGTGGTCGAGCGTCTGATCACGCCGAAATGTGCGCTGACTTTAGCGGAATATCTGGCATTTGAGAAGAACATGCACATCCTGGTCATTTTGACGGATATGACTTCGTTTGCAGAGGCGATGCGTGAGGTGTCCTCTTCCAAGGGCGAGATCCCGTCCCGAAAAGGCTTCCCGGGCTATCTGTACAGCGAACTGGCAGCGCTTTATGAGCGCGCCGGAATTGTAAAGGGTGTGAACGGATCCGTGACCCAGATCCCGATCCTGACCATGCCGAACGATGACATCACCCACCCGATCCCGGACCTGACCGGTTACATTACGGAAGGTCAGATCGTTCTGGACCGGGAGTTAAACGGTCAGTCGGTTTACCCGCCGATCAACGTGCTGCCGAGCCTGTCTCGTCTGATGAAGGACGGCATCGGCGAAGGCTACACCCGTGCGGATCACCAGGCAGTGGCAAACCAGCTGTTTTCCTGCTATGCCAAGGTGGGCGATGCGAGGGCGCTGGCATCCGTCATCGGCGAAGATGAGCTGTCCCCGCTGGATAAAAAATATCTGGTCTTTGGCCGGGAGTTTGAGCACCGCTTTGTCGGACAGGATCCCCATGATAACCGGAATATCATAACCACCTTGAACATTGGCTGGCAGCTTCTCGGACTTTTGCCAAAAGCGGAGCTCGACCGGATCGATACGAAGATCCTGGATCAGTATTACCGGCCGATGAAGCTGGATGAGAACGGGGATCTGGTGGCTGTGGAAACAGAAAAGAGCGCGGTGGCTGGCACAGTCGTGACACCAGCCCAGGTCGAAACAGCGCGGCAGTAAGGGGGAATCTGTATGAATCCGAATACCTTTCCTACCAAGGGCAATTTGATTTTAGCGAAGAATTCCCTTGCCCTGGCGAGCCAGGGTTACGAGCTGATGGATAAAAAGAGGAATATCCTTCTTCGGGAACTGATGGGTCTGATCGACCAGGCAAAGGATATTCAGGCAGAGATCGATACCACGTTTACAGAAGCCTACAGGGCGCTCCAGAAAGCCAATATTGAGCTCGGCATCGGTTTTATCCAGGATATCGCCGCGACAATTCCGGTGGACGATACCATCAGGATCAAGACAAGGAGCATCATGGGAACGGAAATCCCGCTGGTGCAGCATGAACCGGTGCCGTTGACACCGGGCTACGCTTTCGCAAGCACCAGTCCGGCGCTCGATGAGGCCCGGATGCATTTTGAGAAGGTGAAGGAGCTGACGGTAAAGCTTTCCATGGTGGAAAATTCCGCTTACCGGCTGGCGTCCAGCATCCGCAAGACCCAGAAGCGGGCCAATGCATTAAAGAATATCACCATACCGACGTACCAGAATCTGGTTACGACCATCGGCAATGCGCTGGAGGAGAAGGACCGTGAGGAGTTCACGAGGCTGAAGGTGATTAAACGTACAAAAACAGGATAAGACTTCACAGAAATTGTGAACTGTGATAAAATATAGGTCAACTGGGGGTTCAAAATAAGAACCCCTTTGACATTTACCACAGGAAGTGAGGTCAGAATTTTGACAACTGGAAATACAAAAAGAAATTGGAAAAGAAAAGTACAGTGCGTGAGTGCGGCGCTTCTCATGGCTGGTCTTCTGGCGGGATGCGGCGCAGCCCAGACGGCAAACCAGGCAGAGAGCGAAACCACCGAGGAAAACCTGGTTCTTATGGAAGAGACCTTGCCGCAGACTGCCGCAGATGAAACAGTCATGGCGCTTTCACCGGATGGTCCGCTGCTTCCGTCTGTAGAGGGCGTGGATGCGGAATACAGTGAACCGATCCCGGATTACCTGCGCATCGGTGAGAAACATCCGATCGTTTTAAAGCTGCAGCAGCGCCTGATGGATTTAGGCTTTATGGATAACGATGAGCCGACCGATTATTATGGTGAGGTAACCCAGAGTGCGGTCAAGATCTACCAGCGTCAGAACCAGCTGGCGCAGGACGGCATCATCGGCCCGGATACCCTGGAGGCGATCCTTTCCCCGGATGCCAAGTATTATGCGGCGCAGAAGGGCGATGAGGGTACCGATATCACCCGGATCCAGAGCCGTCTGTATGAGCTGGGCTATCTGGCAAGCGACAGTCAGGTGACCGGCAGCTTTGGTGACGCGACCGAAGAAGCGGTCATGAAGATGCAGAGTGTCAATGGTCTGGACCAGGATGGTAAAGTCGGCAGAAAGACCATGAACCTTCTTTACAGTGAAGATGTGAAGGCAAACATGCTGGCATACGGCGAGAAGAGTGATCTGGTCCTGGCGGCGCAGAAGCGCTTAAAAGAGCTGGGCTATATGACCACGGAGCCGGACGGCAGCTACGGAAACGATACGATCATTGCGGTAAAACAGTTTCAGTCCCGGAATGACCAGGTTGTGGATGGTTACCTTGGACCGGCAACCCGTGTCGCATTGAACAGCTCGGATGCGGTTCCGAACGGCTTAAGCCTGGGTGATAGCGGCGATAATATCCAGCGTGTCCAGAACCTGTTAAGCAAGTTAGGCTACTTAAAATCTGCAAATGTAACTGGCTATTACGGTGAGGTGACGGAGAATGCAGTCAAGATGTTCCAGCGCACCAACGGACTGAGTGCGGATGGTACGGTCGGCGTCATGACCATGGCGAAGCTGACTGCAGGGGATGCCAAGAAGGCACCGGCACAGCCGAAGACCAGCACCAGCAAGAACAACAGCAAAAATAATACGACCAGTGGCGGAAGTAAGAAGGGAAGCTCCGGAAGTACTTCGGTTCCGAATACCGGCGGAGCCAGCGGCGGTGCAAGTGCCCTCATTGCAGTGGCAAGCTCCAAGCTTGGCTGCCCGTATGTATGGGGCTCTAAGGGACCGAACTCGTTTGACTGCTCTGGTTTCGTATACTGGTGCTTAAACCAGGTAGGTGTGCGCCAGAGCTACATGACTTCCTCTGGCTGGAGAAATGCCGGAAGATATACCAGAATCAGCAGCTTCTCAAGTCTGCGTGCCGGAGACATCATCGTCGTAAGCGGCCATGTCGGAATCGTGGCAGGCGGCGGAACCGTAATCGATGCTTCCTCCGGTAACGGTAAGGTGGTACACCGTTCCTTAAGCTCCTGGTGGGCAAATAACTTCATCTGTGGATGGAGAATCTTCTAAAATAACAGGAATAACAGGATCGAAAAGCCAGAAATCAGGAAATGGGTTTCTGGCTTTTGTATTGTTCCAAATAAAAAACTTTTGGAAAAAATAATTGACAAATTAAAAAATGGGACTATAATGGCAGTTATTCAAAGCGTTGACATCCCATCAGTCTCTACGAAAATACTGACTGAGGATTGAAACAAACAAATGCGACGAACAGGACAAGGCTTTTTTGCCAGAACCGTTTTCAGAGAGCTTCCGGCCGGTGTGAGGAAGCAGCGGGGCAAAGAGGTTATCCCCTGCAAGCAGCTTGTCTGAAATGCAAACATAGTTTGTGTGTTATGCTTTGTGCAACACATGAGCAGCAACGCTCCGGTGATACCGGACGTTAAGCGAAAGTAAGACGGGACGGAAACCCACCGTTAACCGGGCGCGTATTCCTCCGGACTGAGAGACGGAAGGATATGGTCAGAGTGGCTGGCAGTATGTCAGCAAGGGAAGTGGTAACGCGGAGCGCATCCGGTAATATTGTGGTAACTATGCCTTCGTCTTCCTGCAGAAAAAGTTCTGCGGGGAGACGGAGGCTTTTTTGTTGCGATACATTTACAGGAAAACTGCAGGTGGCTGCTTCTGTGGCTGCGTCGCACATCAGAGATTCATCCGCGGTCTGTTTGCTGATTTCCCGCGTTGCATAGTTTTGAGAGGAGAGAACAATTATGAATACACTTGTTATTGTTTTGATCGCAGCTGTGTGTCTCTTCTGTGGATACACATTTTATGGCCGCTGGCTTGCAAATAAATGGGGCATCGATCCAAAGGCGAAGACCCCGGCTGTTGCTTTAGAAGATGGACAGGATTACGTGCCGACTGACGGCTGGACCGTTTTTGCACATCAGTTTTCCTCTATCGCAGGTGCAGGCCCTGTCACCGGTGCCATTCAGGCAGCAGCATTTGGCTGGGTTCCGGTTCTTCTGTGGGTTATCATCGGAGGCATCTTCTTCGGTGCAGTAACCGACTTTGGCGCCCTGTATGCCAGTGTAAAGAATGAAGGCAAGTCCATGGGTCTTCTGATCGAGAAATACATCGGCAAGACCGGACGGAAGCTGTTCCTTTTGTTCTGTTGGCTGTTTACCCTGATCGTTACCGCTGCTTTTGCTGATATGGTTGCGGGCACATTCAATGCTTACACCGTAACCGATGGAGTCACTTCTTTATCTCCGGCAGCACAGACGAATGGTGCAGCAGGTTCCATTTCCTTGATGTTCATCGTGTTCGCTATGGTATTTGGTCTGATGCAGAAGCATCTTCATCTGACCGGATGGAAAGAAACACTGGCCGGACTGGCATGTACCGTTGCTGCTTTTGCAGTCGGCATGGCATTCCCGCTGGTTGCAGGCAAAGACACCTGGTCTTATTTGACTTTTGCATATATCTTCCTGGCAGCTGTTATGCCGATGTGGCTTCTGATGCAGCCGCGTGATTTCATGACAACCTTTATGTTTGCTGGTATGATCGTCGGTGCCGTTGTCGGTCTGGTGGTTGCACACCCGACCATGAACCTTCCGGCTTACACCGGATTTAAGAATGCCAAGATGGGAGATATGTTCCCGATCCTGTTTGTAACGGTTGCATGCGGAGCGGTTTCCGGATTCCACAGCCTGGTTTCCTCAGGAACCTCTTCCAAGACAATCTCCAATGAGAAAGATATGCTGAAGGTTGGTTATGGTGCCATGGTATTGGAGAGCCTGCTGGCTGTTCTGGCTCTGTGTGTTGCCGGCGCGGCAGCTGCAGCAGACGGTACCGCAGCAACCGGAACCCCGTTCCAGATCTTTTCTGCAGGCGTTGCCGGATTCCTGGAGATGTTTGGCATCCCGGTTTATGTAGCACAGTGCTTCATGACCATGTGTGTTTCCGCACTGGCATTGACCAGTCTGGATTCCGTAGCTCGTATCGGACGTATGTCTTTCCAGGAACTGTTCTCCGTTGATGATATGGAGCATGCAGAGAGCTGGAGAAAACTGTTATGCAACAAGTACTTCTCAACCGTCGTAACCTTGGCCTGCGGCTTTATCTTAACCAAGATCGGTTATTCTAACATCTGGCCGCTGTTCGGCAGTGCAAACCAGCTGTTAAGCGCCCTGGTACTGATCACCTTATGTGTATTCTTAAAGGTAACTGGGAGAGAGAACAAGACCCTGTTCCCGCCGCTCATCATCATGCTGTGTGTAACCTTTACTGCCCTGGTTGAGAGAACCATTGCACTGATTCAGGCATTCGGCGCAGGAACCGCAGTCTTTATGGTAGAAGGATTACAGCTCATCATTGCAATCCTACTGATGGTTCTGGGTGTCATCATTGTGTATACATCCGGGAAAGAGTTGTTTGAAAAGAAAAATGTAAAGAATACGCAAGTAAAACATGCGTAGAAGCTGCATCCATGATCCACAGACAAGATTACACCAGATATTATGAATAAATTTGCGAAATAAAAAAAGTCCAGAGAACGATAACGGTAAAGAGTCGTTCTCTGGACTTTTTTGTGTGTTGTATACAGATTTTTCATGACATCTCGTATGCTAAAAAGCTTTAAGCTGTCTTGACCGGGAATCCCACGCGCACCTTAAACAGATCCCCGTCGATCAGGATCTCAAAGGTTCCGCCCTGAAGCTTTGTCAGGCTCTGGGCGATGGAAAGACCAAGACCGCTTCCCTCGGTAGTGCGGGAAACATCGCCGCGGACGAAACGCTCGGTGAGTTCTTCACCCTGCACGTTTAACGGGTTTGCAGAGATGTTTTTGATCGTGAAGTAAACCGTGTCGTCGTTCTGTTCCAGATCGGTGTAGACGCGGGTGTGTTCCATCGCGTATTTGAATGCGTTGTTGTAAACATTTTCGAGGACACGCCACAGATGGCGGCCGTCTGCCTCAATGAGGATGCTGCTTTCCGGAAGCGTGGAAACCAGTTCCAGATTACGGGTGGCAAATTTCTCTTCAAATTCTCCGTTGGTCTGCCAGATCATCTCGACCAGATCGAGGGTTGTCATCTCCAGCTTGACGTTGCCGGAGCTTGCTTTGGAGGCCTCGACCAGGTCTTCGGTCAGGTTCTTCAGCCGTTGGGACTTCTGGTCCAGGACTTTTAAGTATTCCTGAGCCCGTTCGCCTGGAATCTGTTCCCGTTTTAACAGGTCTACATAGTTAATAATAGAAGTAAGCGGTGTCTTAATGTCGTGGGAGACGTTGGTGATCAGGTCGGCTTTTAAACGCTCACTTTTCACCTGCTCCTGAAGGGCACGCTCCAGTCCGGTTCCGATGCTGTTGATCATGTTGCCGACTTTTAATTCCTTGCCATCGAGTCCGGCCAGATTCATCTGGTAGCTGGTATCGCCGCCTGCAATTTTTTCAATCGCATCTGCGATCTGGTCTTCCTGACGGGACTGCAAAAACAGACGGTGGAAGGTCTGATAATCCAGAATGACCACGAACAGGAAGCCGAGAATGCCAATAAGCTGTGCAGCGGTATGGGAACGGAAGCATACGCAGATAAAAATAATGCTGATTCCCAGCGTCTGTGCGGCAATAAATGCAAGAAACAGGCAGAACAGTCTTCGGGAATAAGTCCGGTCCGCAAAGTACAGATTCAGATTTTCCTGCACGTGATGGAGCATACTGTTGCTCCAGAGCTGGCGGCTCTTATAACGCCGCAGCATACTGAATGCACCGACCATGCAGCAGCCGTAAACGATCATGGCACGCAGCATCCGCTCAGAAAAACTCCAGGCATCGCTCTGTGTTATCAGGTGGATTAATGGGTAGCCAATTTTTTCTGCGAGGAACAGCATGAACATGGTACTGACAGCGGTCAGAAGAATGCCGCTTTCGGTGGTGATCATATCGAAACCGTGCAGATATGGATTGGTGCGCTCTTCTGTGCGGTATCCGGATACCAGGATCAGGTAATATAAGGTGACCAGGCAGCCGATGATACCAAGCGCCAGACCAAACATGGCTTCTACGAAACGTCCGCGCAGGTGCCGGTAATCAGCGGCCTGTTTGGCGTAGCTGTCGTCGGCATCGTAGTGGGTATCGACGGCAACCGTCATATGGTAGCGGTCTGCATCGTTTACATTCAGCTGTTCCAGCTGGGACATGACATTTTTCGGAAGTTCATCCAGATTGTTGTCGATGAGAATGGAACTGCTGTCTACCGAGCAGTAGCGTCCCATGGATTTTAGCTGGGCATCGGTCAGGTCGCCGACATTGGAATACTCAGAAACTGCGGTGTCATCGTCCAGATAGGTGATCCGAAATTTGAAATTGGATGGATTGGAGAGCAGCCGGTAGTTTACAATGTAGTATTCGCTCAGACAGTTTAACACTTCTTTGGAAAGATCCAGGAGAGAGGAAAAGGCGTCGCCCGGCTCTTTTAATGTGGCATTGGGATCGTAGGCACGCCAGTATACGACCTGATCCCTTGCCGTGGAAGCATCGTCATAGATGAAAAGGTCGTTGACGACTTCAAACTGATCGTTTAAATAAAATCCCTGGCTTTTGGCATAGCGCAGGACTTCTTCCAGGGTATAGGTGATCTCCGGACCGTTGTCGCGGCTGACAGCAAACATTTCTTTGGAAAGATCCAGGCTGCCGTCAGTCTCGAATACGTCCCGGTAGGCAACGTATTTGAAAACGTGGTCCAGATCTTCCTGGAACTGATCCCGGAAGGCGGCAGAGTCATCGTAGCGGCGGTCCAGGATCCAGGAGAGACCAGAGCCGATGCTGGTGTTTAAGTACATGACACTGATGGAAAGCACCGCCATAAACAAAAACAAGATGTGCAGGAATACTGCAATGTTTTTCTTGATCCGCATGGAATAATCTTTTAGTCTCATGGGCGGCTCCTACTGTTTCTCAATCTTGTAACCGACACCCCAGACTACCTTTAAGTAGCGCGGTTCCCGCGGGTTGATCTCGATTTTTTCGCGGATATGGCGGATATGTACGGCGACGGTGTTGTCTGCGCCGATGGCTTCTTCGTTCCAGATCTGCTTGTAGATCTCGTCGATGGAGAAGACTTTTCCGGCGTTTTTGGTCAGCAGCAGAAGAATGTTGTACTCGATCGGAGTCAGTTTGATGGGCTCATCATCGACAAATACTTCCTTGGTGTCATCGTTGATGGTGAGTCCGCCGCATTTGTAAATGTTTTCGTTGCTGCCCTGGTTCATGTTGCCAAGCTGGGTGTAGCGGCGCAGCTGCGATTTGACCCGGGCCACCAGTTCTAACGGGTTGAACGGTTTGGAAAGATAGTCGTCCGCACCGATGTTTAAGCCGAGGATCTTGTCGGAATCCTCGGATTTCGCGGAGAGGATGATGATGGGAATGCTGCTGGTCTCCCGCACCTTTAACGTGGTACGGATGCCGTCCAGTCCTGGCATCATGACGTCGATGATCATCAGATCGGCGTGTTCGGTCTCTAAAATTTTTAAGGCATCGTAGCCGTCGTAGGCTTTTAAGATGCGGAAGCCTTCTCCGGTTAAGTAAATATCTATCGCATCGACGATCTCTTTGTCGTCGTCACATACTAAAATGGTCTGCATGGAGTCCTCCTTTGATGTGGGATGCAGATGCCTGCATCCGGTTTTGCTGCCGGAGTCTTGTGACCTGGCAGCGGTGTTTCTTTAAGTATATATCAAAAAGGGTCTTACCGCAATCGGCAAGACCCTCTTCTTTTTAACCTACTGGTAATCACATACATTCAGCCAGCTTTGAAGCAGTTCCTTTTCTTCCGGACGTTTCTTCGTGAGCTGTGCCGCAGCTACCAGAGGCAGCCACTGCTGTACATAGCGTTTGGCGGTACTGGTCTTTTCACAGAAGAGATCCATGTACTTTTCCGCTGCTGCCTGATCGGTCAGGCAGAACAGAAGATAGGTTCTGGCTACATCTGCGCTGGCATTGCCCTGGGCTGCGTGAACCCAGTCAACCACATACATGGTGCCGTCTTCTTTTACGATGATGTTGTCCGGCTGGAAGTCTCCGTGGCACAGTTTGGCGTGTTTTGGAGTGCTGTCAAGGCGGGTGAGAAGATCGTAACGGTTGACGGGATCTAATTCTTCCATCTCAGAGATCTGCCGCGCCATTTTGTCTTTTAACTTGTTCAGTAATGGACAGGTCTTGGAATGAATCATCAGCTGCAGTTCAACCATCTGATTCAGATATTCGTCGCGCTTATCCGGGTTCTCCGCCATAAGCTCTTTGAGTGTCTTACCTTCGATGTAGTCCCTGGTAATGGACCAGCAGCCGTCTTCCTCGACAGAAACTGCCTGGATGGACGGGATGTTGATGCCGCCAATGGCTTCAACACGTGCGTTGATCAAAGCTTCGTTTAAAACCTCTGCTTTTGGGAAGCCCTTGCAGAACACTTTTACCGCTTTATCGCCATCGCGATAGACACTTTTGGTCGCGTTTTTGGATATTAACTCTCTTGCCATACGAAACTCTCCTTCCTTATTTATGATGCTGATGCTTGCCGACAGGTTGATAACCGGATCACCAGGTAGGCTGTACGTAACGGTTACTGCATTTTCACAATTACGTCGGTTCCTATTTTACTACAAAGCTGGAAGAATGTCACCAACTTTTTGATAATTATTTAACGAAATATTAGACGTATTATTTCTTTTGCACAGGAGCTGTCTGGTGCTGAAAGAAGCCGTTTGCCAAAGCAGCGTCTCAGGAGAAGCGGAGAATCGCAGTTCCGTATGCCGGAAGCGGCAGGGATACGGAGTATGGCTGTCCATCGCATTCGGATTTTACGGCCTTGAAAACAGGAGCTTTTTCGCCTGTTTTGTAGGCACCGTGATCATTATCCAGGATCAGCGTATAATTGCCGCGCTTCGGAACGCCGACCCGGTAATCCGGACGGGCCACCGGAGTAAAGTTGCATACGAACAGCAGGCTCTTTTTGTGGTTTCTCGCATAGCGCACAAAGCTGTAGATGCTGCGGTCACCGTCGTTGGCATTGATCCAGGAGAAGCCGTCCCAGTCATCGTCGGCTTCATAAAGTGCCGGATATTTCTGATAAATATGTAACAGGTCCCGCACATAATGCTGCAGGTTGCTGTGCAGATCTTCCTCGGTCAGGTGCCAGTCCAGGCTGACCTTTTCGTCCCACTCGTGGAGCTGACCGAAATCCTGTCCCATGAAGAGAAGCTTTTTGCCCGGATGCCCCAGCATAAAGGTGTAACCGGCTTTCAGGTTTGCAAATTTATCTCCGAAGAGACCCGGCATCTTGTTGATCATGGAGCATTTTAAGTGAACGACTTCATCGTGGGAGAGTACCAGGATAAAGTTTTCGCTGTTAAAGTAGGTAAGACCGAAGGTCATCTTGTGGTGGTTGAATTTGCGGAAGTACGGGTCCAGCTTCATGTATTCAAGGAAATCATGCATCCAGCCCATATTCCACTTGAAGGTAAAGCCCAGTCCGCCTTCCTTCGGATCATGAGTGACAAGAGGCCATGCAGTGGATTCTTCAGCAATGACCATGGCACCGTGACCGCGCTGCACGACAATGCTGTTTAAATGGCGGAAAAATTCGATGGCTTCCAGGTTTTGGTTGCCGCCGTACTGGTTGGCAACCCATTCGCCGTCTTTGCGGCCATAGTCCAGATAGAGCATGGAGGCAACCGCATCGACACGCAGACCGTCTACATGGAACTGCTCGATCCAGTAGAGCGCGTTGGCGATCAGGAAGTTGGAAACCTCGTGCTTTTCATAGTTGAAAACTTTGGTGCCCCAGTCCGGATGCTCGCCTTTTCGTGGGTCCGGGTACTCAAAGAGGGGCTGTCCGTCGAAGTCTGCAAGACCGTGTGCATCCCGCGGGAAGTGTGCCGGCACCCAGTCCAGAATGACGCCGATGCCTTTTTTGTGCATGTAGTTGACAAAATATTTAAACTCCTCCGGCGTGCCGTAACGGGAGGTCGGGGCATAATAGCCGGTTACCTGATAACCCCAGGAGCCGTCGTAAGGATGTTCGGCAATACCCATGAGCTCCACGTGGGTGTAGCCCATGTCTTTGACGTAAGCGGCGAGCTCTGCGGCTGCCTCTTTATAGGTATAGTAACCATCTTTTTCCGGGCGGTTTTTCTTTTTCCAGGACCCCAGATGCACCTCATAAATGCTCATGGCCGCTTCACGCGGATTGGTGCTTTCCCGTTTCTGTATCCAGGAAGCATCGCTCCAGCGGAAGGAGTCGTGAAAGGCGGTGATGGAAGCTGTACCAGGCCGGTATTCTGCGTACTGGGCAAAAGGATCGGCCTTGAAGATGACTTTGCCGGTCTGGGTCGTGATGGCAAATTTATAAAGCTCTCCCGGCTTGATGCCTGGAATGAAACGTTCGTAAATACCGGAGGTTTCCAGTACCTGCATCGGGCAGGCATCCGGATCCCAGTTGTTGAAGTCGCCCACAACACTGACGGATGCGGCATGAGGAGCCCAGACCGCAAAATAATAGCCGTCTTTCCCCTCATAGGTTTTCGGGTGTGCACCGAGCTTGTTATAGATCTCATAGTGGGTGCCTTCTCCGAAGAGATAACGGTCACCGGCGGTGATAAAGCCGGTTTCCGTCTGCTTTTTCTTATCTCTGACTGCCATAAGGTTAGTCCTCCCTGATCTTTAGGACAACACTGCTGTTGCCCGGTAATGTAAGGTTTAATTTCCCGTTCTCAACTGGAATGATGGAACTGTCCATCAGATTTTCGGCCTTGGAGGCATGCAGCGGGACCGGAACGGAAAGGTGGCTTTCCTGGTCGTCACTGTTGGATGCGGTAATGCAGATGCTTCCCTGTGCGTGTCTTGCAAATGCATACTGCCGGTTGGTCAGCAGAAGCTCCTGGTAGCGTCCGCCATGGAATTCCGGGTTTTCCGTGTGGATACGGGCCAGCTTTGTGATCAGGTCTGTGAGGTCACAGTGCTTTGCCTCGCCTTCCTCCAGTGTGATGCAGGGCCTGAGCGCAGCATCGCTTTCCCGGGTGCGGGTGCCGGTGAGTTCCCATTCCCCGCCATAATAAATAGAAGGAATGCCCGGAAGGGTAAAGAGCAGTGTCCATGCTAACGGAAGATGTGCCTTTTTATTTAATTTGCTGGCAATGCGGTTTTCGTCGTGATTGTCCAGGAAGGTGTAGAGCTTTGTGCCGATGGTCTCCAGCCTCCGCACATTGTGGGCGATCTCGAAGAAGTTGTGGTCGTTGAGTCCGGAATACAGACTCTTATGTAATTCGTAGTTGGTGACGGAATGGAGCATGCCGTCATTGACCCAGCGTCCGTATTCGCCGTGAATGACCTCGCCCATAAGCCAGAAGTCCGGCTTCATGGAAGCGGTCTGGGAACGCATTTCCTGCATGAATCCGAAATCCATGACATTGGCGCAGTCTAAGCGGATGCCGTCGATGCCGAATTCAGAGATCCAGAAGCGGATGACATCGAACAGATACTGTTTTACCTCCGGGTTCTGCAGGTTTAAGCAGGGAAGTTCAAAATGTCCCTGCCATGCCTCGTAACCGAAGCCGTCGTTGTAAGGGCTGTTCCAGCCAAAGTTGACACCCTTATACCAGCCGCAGTAGCGGGACTGTTCCCGGTTCTTCTGAATATCCTGAAAGGCGAAAAATTCCCGGCCGGTATGGTTGAACACTCCGTCCACCACAACCTTAATGCCTGCTTTGTGGCAGAGCTCTGTGAAATGACGGAAGCCTTCATTGGTGCCAAGACGGCGGTCTACGAGGCGGTAGTCACGGGTGTCGTATCCATGGGAGGAGGACTCAAAGAGCGGTCCGATGTAAAGTGCGGTGCAGCCTAACGCTTCCATATGGGCAACCCATTGGTCCAGTTCAGGGAAGTGGTCGGCTACGGCGTCTTCGGTGTTGGCGAAGGGTGCCCCCAGCATACCAAGCGGATAAATATGATAAAACACTGCTTTTTCATACCATGATGCCATAGATAACAAGTCCTCCTGTTGTAATTTTTCGTGTGAAAATCGTAACTGTCCAGTACCTTCACAGTTACTAAAACTCTAAATTCTCCAGCAGCTTGAAGCGCCGGAGCAGAAACTGATAGCGGAGCCAGACCGCGTTCAGCTCGTAGATACAGCAGTCGATCAGCGGTGGGTCCGTCACCTGGTCGAACTGGTTTAATAAGGATTCCATTTTGTGCTGTGTCTGGTGGATCTCGGCTTTCAGTCTTACATTTTCACGCGCCGCAGCCTGTTGAAACTCCCTGCGCGTGAAGGACATTCCATTCTTTTTCATGGGTTCATGCACTCCTTTTGGAGTGTAGTATCTGGAATGTATGGAAAAAATATGCGTAAAAAATAACACTTATTCCTGGCTGAAGATCTCTTCAACCAGATAACCCAGTTTCATAAGCTGCCTTGTGCAGTCCATAAAGGTGAGACGGTAGTAATTGGAAGTACCGGACTGGGTGACCTCCACCAGCCCGCAGCTTTTCATGATCTTCAAATGATGGGAGATAGCCGGTCTGGACAGATTTGTCTGCCGGGTGATCTCGTTTACGTTCAGCCCTTCCGCATGACCGTTCTGGGAGGCAATGCACAATGCTTCGATGATGTTTAAGCGGACCTCATCTCCGAGGGCGATAAACAGCGGCATACAGCTGTGAAACAGTTCCTGTAGTTCTTTGGAGTCCGCCATAAAAACCTCCTTTGGTTTAAAAAATTGAACTAAGTTCATTCTATCACGCTTGATTGTTCATGTCAACCAAAGCAGATGGGAGAAAAAGGATATTTTTCGTCAAAATGTTACATGATGCGAGGCGTTTGGCCTGGAAAAACGGCCTGTGACTGTGAAAGTACGGAATTGTTATGAAAACAAAAAAGCCGCCAGACCTTTGGGACCGGCGGCGGTGTGATCGTGTGGAAGTGCAGCGAACAGAGGAAGATTTATTTGTCGAAATCTGTCTCAAATACACCTTCCGGGGTGCGCATGGTGAGAACACCCAGATTAAACTCCTCATCCGAGATGGTAATATGGTATTCAAATACGACATCTTCCTCAAATTTGGAGAGCAGTATATAATCTCCATTTTCTTTGCCCTCAATCTGGTCGCAGATATCGTTGTAAACAGCTTCGCCGGAAATTTCCCTTGGGTAGCCGGATTCTTTGATCTTTGCTTCGATTGCTTCGTATAATTCGTTCATGATAACACTCCTTTGGGTTGATCTGTAGCAACAGTTACAGACAGTATAACATCTGGAACGGGAACTGTCTATTTGTTGTTTGGTTGTGCAAATTTTGTCGAATTATGCAGGGGGTCTTTGTTGACGGTTTGTTGTACGATCGGGTATGATAAGGGCACGATCGCTGCATTGTTCTGATGCAGCATTCATTGGTAACTGTACGGATACGAAACATGCAGGTACAAAGCAGTTACCGGGATTCATAAAGTTCTGAAAGCAGATTGTTTTCAGACATCGGCCGTTTCGGCAGAATATTCATGATGTGTAAGGTTTGGGATTCCAGAGAAGGGGGTGGTCTTTTATTGCATATGGGACAGGCAATCTGGTTTTCTATGCAGGCGTAACACTGTGTGCATGGACAGACTGGAAATATGGAAAGGTGAAAAATATCTGGCTTTTGCTACTTGCGTTTGCAGGGGTATTGCAGCAGGGAACCGGCTTCTTTTCCGGTGCTGTATGGTTTCTGGTATTTGGCATGGCATTGTTCCGGTTCCGCTTTATGGGAGCGGGGGATGGGAAGCTGATGGCAGTGATCGGCGGATACCTGGGGATAAGGAATGGCTTTTATGCAGTGGCGCTGGGATTTTTCATCGGCGCGGTCTGGAGTTTATGGAAACTGAAACGCTATGGTCTGGCGGCAGAACGGTTTTATTATCTGCGCAATTATGCAGTAAGCACATGGGTGAGCGGCGAAATCCGGCCTTACGATGCGTTAGAGCAGATTGACTTACCGCACCATATTCCCTTTGCAGTTTGTCTGGCGGCAGGTGTGTGGGGGTATGAGATTGCTACGCACTTCATGGGAAATGGAAGCCTGTGAAAGAAGCGTTTTGTCAGAATATATGCGCGTGCAGAGAACAAGGCTGCTGTGGAAACGATACATTTGTGTGGATAGGTGGCAGGGATCCGGGTAACAGGTTACAGGATAAGGGGGATGAGAAAGATAAAAAAGATTATGGCAGTTTATGACGTGGATTCCAGGTACGCGGACCGGTTTGCGGAATTTGCAAATCAGAGGGAACAGGTGCCGTTTCGGGTGGTAGCCTTTACCAGCCTGGAGAAGATGCGGGAATTTTCGGAACGGGAGGAGATTGCGATCCTTCTGGTGGGAGACTCTGTCACAGAGGAACAGCTGACCGGGATCCGGGCGCTGCAGACGGTGCGCCTCAGTGAGACAGGGCTGGCAAAGGAAGGGGAAGCCGTGGTGTATAAATACCAGGCTTCAGACAGTCTTTTGCGGGAAGTGATGTCCTGGTACCAGCCGCAGGAAATGGTACCGCTTATGACGATAACCGGCAGAAGAAGCCAGATCATCGGTGTTTACTCCCCAATTGGTCGCTGCGGGAAAACAAGCTTTGCACTGACCCTTGGACAGGCGCTGGCGCGGGACGAAAAGGTTCTTTATCTCACACTGGAAGAATTTTCTGCACTGTCTGCCCTGACGGCAACGGTATATACCAGTGGACTTTCGGACCTGCTGTATTATTACACCCAACGGGAATATAATCCGGTGCGTTTAGGCGGTGTGACGTACAACTGGGGTGGACTGGACTACATTCCGCCGCTTACCAATGCAGAAGATAAAAATGGGATCAGTCAGGCGGTATTTGCCGGTTTGGTCCGGCGGATTGCTTCGGATGGTGTTTATGAGACTCTGGTTCTGGATGTGGGGATGTTTTGCGGCGGGGCGGAGGAAGTGCTGTCGGTCTGCGATCTGATTTATGTTCCGGTAATGGAAGATGTCGTGTCAACTGCAAAGCTGGAAGCGTGGAAGGAGTATTTGAAGAGGTCCGGACGCAGCGTGATCTGGGAAAAACTGAGGTTTTTAAAACTCCCGAGACCAGGCCAAGCTCTTGTGCGGGAAAATTACCTGGAGCAGCTTTTGTGGGGAGAACTGGGAGATTTTGTGCGGGAACTGAGATAAGAAGGTGGAAGCTGAGAGAAATGGTGAAAGCTGAGGCAGGAGGTGGAAACTGAGAAAAACGGTGAAAGCCGGTATGATTTTGCGAGGAGGTGACAAATGTGGGCGTGAAATCTGCGAAAGGAAAGCATCTATCAGAGAGCAATGCGTCAGTACGGAACAGGGAGGGAGAACCGGAGAAAAATCTTCTGGATCTTCTTCGCAGCGAGGTTCGTGAGGGACTGGCGGGTCTGGATCAGATTGGTGATGAGGAATTGTACGACTGCATCGATCAGGCAATTGCAGATCAGGCAGAACACTGCTATCTGCCGCTTAGGCAGCGGATTGAACTGCAAAACAGGTTATTTGACAGTTTCCGGCGGCTGGACATTTTACAGGAGCTGGTGGATGACCCGCAGGTGACAGAAATTATGGTAAATGGGAAAGACCACATTTTTGTTGAGCGGGGTGGAAGGCTGGAGCGCTGGGAGCATAGTTTTGAAAGTGTGGAACAGCTGGAGGATATGATCCAGCAGATCGTTAGCAAGATCAACCGGGTGGTGAACGTGAGCAGACCGATCGCGGATGCCAGACTGGTGGAAGATGGTTCCCGCGTTCATATTGTGCTGCCTCCCATTGCCCTGGAGGGACCGGTGGTGACGATCCGGAAGTTCCCGGAACCGATTACCATTGAGCGTCTGATCCGCTATGGCTCTTTAACGGAAGAGGCGGCGGAATTTCTGGGTATGCTGGTGCGGTCCGGATATAACATTTTTATCAGCGGCGGAACCGGATCTGGAAAAACTACATTTCTCAATGCATTGTCCTCTTATATCCCTGAGACGGAGCGGGTTATTACGATTGAGGATTCTGCAGAGCTGCAGATCACTCAGGTGCCGAATCTGGTGCGCCTGGAAACCCGGGGACCAAATGCAGAGGGGGAAGGCGCGATCGGGATCAGTGATCTGATCCGGGCATCCTTGCGTATGCGTCCCAATTACCTGATCGTCGGGGAGGTCCGTGGAAAAGAATGTCTGGATATGCTGCAGGCACTCAATACCGGACATTTCGGACTTTCCACAGGACACGGAAACAGTGCGCGGGATATGTTATCCCGTCTCGAAACCATGACGCTGATGGCTGCGGATCTGCCTTTGCCTGCGGTAAGAGGGCAGATTGCCTCTGCGATTGATATTCTGGTTCACCTAGGAAGACTGCGGGACCGGAGCCGGAGAGTGCTGGAGATTACGGAAGTGACTGGTTTTTCGGACGGGGAGATCCAGCTCAATCCGCTTTACCGTTTTGAGGAAAGAAGGGATACAGATGAAGAAAAGGAGCGGGGAGAGCCAGAGAAGTGCAGCAAAACCAGAGGTTTGGGGCGGGCGGAAAAAGGAAGGGTTTCGGGCACGCTGGTCCGGGTTGGTACCCTTAAAAACCGGGAAAAACTGCAGGCAGCAGGCTGGGAAGCAGCAGGGACCGGATTATAACCAGTATCACCTGTCTGCAAAAGAATTTGCATGGGTGCTTGGAAAAAGCGCAGCAGTGAGCGGCTTATTTGCTTATGTGTTTTACCGCAGTATACAGATATTTCTGGTGATGCTGCCAATCAGCATGTTCCTTCTTTTCTGGAGGGAGCGAAAGCAGCGTTTAAAGAAACGGAAGCTGCTTTTAGCACAGCAGTTTAAGGAAGCAATGGTGATCCTTGCCGCATCGCTCAGCGCCGGTTACGCCATGGAAAATGCCATGGCTGTGAGTCTGGAGGAACTGCGGCTTTTGTATGGGGAAAACGGACTGATCGTCGAGGAATTTTCCGGGATGGTGCAGCAGATCCGGACTAACCGGAATGTGGAACAGGTGCTTTTGGAATTTGCCGCCAGGAGCGGTCTGGAGGATGTACAGAATCTGGCAGAGGTACTGGGGATCGGCAAACGGACAGGAGGTGACCTGGGAAGTATTATGCGCCACACAGCTGAGGTGATCCGAGATAAGATGCAGGTAAAAGAAGAGATCCTGACGCTGACCGCATCGAGGCAGTTTGAACAGAAGATCATGAACCTGATTCCTTTTTTCATTGTATTCTATGTGGAAGGAACTTCGCCGGGATTTTTTGATCAGATGTACCGGACCGGAATGGGACGATGCCTTATGACGCTGTGTATGGGATTATACCTGACTGCATTCTGGCTGTCAGAGCGGATTCTCGATATTGAGGTGTAGTATGAGAGCAGGCGGTGGAGGACAAAACGAAAGAAACAAATATAAATCAATGCAGGGCAGGAGTGTCCAGAGAAGACCGCTGCAAAACGGAATACGTTATGGCAAAACAGAGCCGCAAAGAACTGGACAAAGCAAAACAGAAGCGGGCAAAAACAATCGAAGGTGGATAGAACAGATCAGAATGTGGCGAAGCAGGATTGCAAAAAGCAGCTTTCTGCGCTCGGCAGTCTGCGTTGCAGTCAGCCTGCTCCTCTGGGGATATCTGACGTATCTGGCACCGGATCAGAAAAGCAGTCTATTACAGGGACAGCTTGAACGGGAAAGCTATGGTGGCTCTCCAAAAGAAGAACAGCTGGTGGTAAACGGTCTTGGAAGCAGAGAGCAGACTGTGACGGTAAAAGTCAGTCCAAGGGTCTATACAAAGCAGGAAGCGGATGCGGTGTTTTTTGAGATCATGGACCGTATGGAAGAACGGATCCGCGGAAAGAATGAGAGCCTTCAGGAAGTGTCGGAAAATCTGCAGCTTCCATCTTATCTGGATGAGTATGGTGTGCGGGTGCGCTGGCATTCTTCAGAGCCAGAACGTTTATCCTCAGCCGGGACGATTGAAACAGAGATAGAAAAGAAACAGGAGGTGGTGCTTCAGGCAGAGTTTTTGGCGGGAGAGTACCGTGCGGATTTTGAGTTACCGGTAACGCTGGTGCCGAAAAAGCGAACGGAAGAGGAATTGCTGAAAAAGCATTTTTCAGAAGAGGTGAGCCGCCTGGATGAGCAGCAAAAGCAGTACTCGTCGCTGCAGCTTCCAATGGAATATCAGGGAAAAGCGTTATCGTACCGGAGTGCAGAAAAGACAAGCTATGCCGTGATCCCATTATTGGGTGTGCTGATGGCAATGCTGTTGTTGCTGCAGGAAAAGTCGAAACAGCAGCAGTTGGAGAAGAAACGGGAGCAGCAGCTTTTACTGGATTATCCGGAGGTGGTGTCAAAACTGCAGGTGCTGGTAGGTGCAGGCATGACGGTGCGCAATGCCTGGGGGCGTATGATTCACGATTACGAAAGCGCGCCGGAAAAAAAGGTACGGCCTGCCTATGAAGAGATGCGCCAGACATATTACCAGATGGAGAATGGAACAGCGGAGGGAGCCGCGTACCGGGATTTCGGAAGGCGATGCCGCCTGCAGCCTTATCTGAAACTGAGCAGCATTCTGGAACAGAACCGGAAGACCGGAACAAAAAATCTGAGGGAACTTTTGTACAGAGAGGTGGAGGATGCGTTTGAACTTCGGAAAAATCTGGCAAAAAGGCTGGGAGAAGAGGCCACAACCAGGCTTCTGGCGCCGCTTTTGCTTCTGTTGTTTGTAGTAATGATCTTTATCCTGGTGCCTGCCATGATGAGTATGGGATGATGGATTTTCATTCTGATAATGCGGAGCATTCTGAGCAGGGAATGTTGTGGCTCAACAAAAATCAAGAAAGGAAATGGGGAAGAGTATGAACAGAAAGAAAAACTGGAAGGAAAATAAGCTGGTGCAGGAGTGGAACGCGTTCTGGAAACAGGAAGAAGGTGTGGGTACGATAGAAATTGTACTCTTGCTCGTGGTGCTGATCGGTTTGGTGATCATTTTCAAGACCCAGATCACCAAGCTGTTGGAGAACATTTTCAAGGAGATTGAAAGTCAGTCAAAAGAAGTTTATTAGGAATTGTTAGGATGGGATGTGGGATGAGGCAGTATGGGAAAAAACAGGGATTGCGTGGACAGATTACCGTGTTTATCAGCATGATCCTGATGATCCTCTTTGCATTTTTATGTGTATTGATGGAATCCGCGCGTACGGCCGGGGCGAGGTGGTATCTGCAGATGGCGGTCTCCTCTTCCATGGATTCCGTGTTCAGTCAGTATCACCGGGAACTGTGGGACCGGTATCGCCTGTTGTTTGCGGAATATGAAACCCCGGAAGAGATCGAACAGGATTTTGCAGGATTTCTGCTGCCTTATCTGGAAACAAAAAACTGGTATCCCATGGCGCTGGAGCAGGCCACTGCAGAAGAGGTTGTGCGGGCAACGGACGGACATGGAGCATACCTGGAGAAAGAAATCCTGGACTATATGAAATATGGGATATGGAAGCTGGATTTTGAGGGTGATGGCGTGCCGGAACTCTGGGACTATGAGCGGGAGGCGGAGGCTGTGACTGAGATGGCACAGACCTACCGCCTCAGAACCCGGGATGTGTGGAAGCTGGAGCGGGTACTGGAAGATATCAGTGGAAATCTGGACCGACAGCGGACATTCCGTGAGCAGGGATTAAGCAGTCTCTCTTCTTATGATGGAGCGGGATTTCGCAGAGCGGCGGAGCGGATGATCGGGGAATTAAAAAAGATTCCGGGGCTGGTACGGCAGTATGAAAAAGAAGCGGATAAGCTGTCTGCTGTCCTGGCAGCGGACCGGCAAGAGCAAAATGCGCGTGCGGACCGGTTGAGTGCCGGGACAGCAGCGGCTCTGGATGAGGAAATCCAGGAATACGAGGCATACATAGCGGAAGATGGGAAGCGCAGGCAGGAAATCCGGAATCTGGAGTCAGACAGTGCCGGGCAGATTCAGCGTCTGGAAGCATTGATCGAACTTTCCTATGAAGTAGAACGGGAGATTGAAGAATGGGAGGATGAGGAGGATGAAGATGGAGATGGCGGTGAGCCGGATTATGAGAGCTTGTGGAGACCTGTGCGCAATGGCCTGGAAGGGATTGTAATTCCGGTATTATCCTTTGCGCATGGCATTCAGGATAAGCAAAAGGAAGGCTGGTTAAAACAGGTGGAACAGCTTTACCAGGAAGGAATGCTGGGGCTTCTGGTGCCGGAAGGACACCTGGTATCGGAAAAGCTTGCCAGTACGGCGGAACTTCCTTCCCATACAGAAAGCTATGAGGAAGGCGCCGGGAGCGGCAGCATGGTGGATCATGTTCTGGTGAATGAATACTGCGGAATGTTTTTCTCCCAGTTTTGTTCTGGGGTGGAGCAGAAGCATGTTCCGGAAAAAAGAGAGGGACAAAAGAATCTGAAAAAGACCAATGAAAATTCAGGCGAAACAAGCCCAGGTGCAGAGTCTGTGAACACAACGCAGGGAGATATAGCAGGGGACGGCACAAAGCTGGAAACACAGGCACATGTTTTGGATTACGAGATGGAATACCTCCTGTTTGGAAATGCAAGTGACCGGGAAAACTTGAGTGATGCAGTGCACCGGCTTTTAGCAGTCCGATCCGGTCTGAATTTGATCCATATTCTTTCCGACAGCGGTAAGCGGGAACAGGCCAGGGCGCTGGCAGCCGTGATCACGGGAGCCGGTTCGATCACACCGCTGATTTTGGTGACAACTTTTTTTGTCATGTCGGTCTGGGCTTTAGGGGAAGCACTCATGGATGTAAAAGGACTTCTTGCCGGAAAAAACGTGGTTTTGTTGAAAACAGCGGAGGACTGGACGCTGGATGTGGAAAACCTGCTTGCTTTGGGACGGGATGGAACACTGAAGGCCGGAGGCGGGGAACGCGGGCTTTCGTATCTTTCCTGGCTGAAGATCCTGCTGTTTGTGGAACCGACAGTCCGCCAGGAATACCGGATCATGGATGTGATCCAGCTGAATCTCGGGCAGGGGAAAAGCGGATTTCGCATGCGCAACGGCGTGTATCAGGTGCATATGTCCGGAAATGTCTGTGGAAAATACCTGTTCTTTTCTCCGGCATTTGTGGAAAACCTGACTGGAAACCGGGAAACGGGAATGAATCTGACCGTGAAAGTAGAACGACGCTATTAAAAAGGAGGTGAAAAGGAATGCTCTGCTGGATGAACGATCCAATCAGCCGCGGACAACAACGGGCGAATCAGAAAAATAAAACAAATGTACCTCTCCAAGTACGAAGCCCCTTTCAAAAAGACAAATGGTTCTCAGCTCAGAAATGCGGCAGGAAACATTCGGACAGCAGGGCATTCCCTTTCACCTCCCTGATGAGAGTACGCTTTGCAAAAAGGGAAAAATCCACGGCAAAAAACGGGTTCAGGTCGTTGAATGCTTCCTTGACACTGGAAGCAGCCCTGGTGCTGCCGCTTCTGATCTTTGCCTCAGTCTGTCTGATGCTTCCGGCCAGAATCATGATGACAGAACGGAAACTGCAGGCAGGTCTGGAAGCAGCAGGAGAAGAACTGAGTCAGTATGCCTATCTTCTGGACCGTGTTGAGCGGGGAAATTTAGGCAGCATTCCAGGGGCAGGGGAAGCAACCCTGGCATTTTGCCAGAATGCAGCGGCCGTAGCAGCTCCCATGTATGCCCGTGGAAAAACCATGGATTATTGTGACACGGCACAGGTATCCCACGTCAGTATGCTGGGATCTTCTATCCGTGAGGATGGGGAGACGCTGGATCTGGTTATGGAATATGATATTTCCTTTCCGTTTCCGGTACTCGGACTTTCCTCCCTTCATCGCACGGTACGAAGCCGGAGACGGTGCTGGATCGGAAGGGACGGGCGTTACGGGGCAGATGCGAATGTCGGGGATGAGGATGAGCAGATCGTATATGTCGGGAAGAACAGCACGCGCTATCATCCGGACCGGAGCTGCCATTACCTGTCAAACAAGCTGACGGCGGTGGCCTGGGAAAGTGTCTCCGGTAAACGGAACACAGATGGCAGCAAGTATTATCCATGCGCTTCCTGTGCCCAAAACGCTGGAAAGGGAAGTACCGTTTACATTATGCCAAGCGGGGGACGTTACCACGCAATGCAGGATTGCAAAGCGATCATGGCTTATGTGCGGGCGGTAAAATTAAAAGAGGTAAAGCATCTGGGGGCTTGCTCTTATTGCGGTGGAGGATGAGCGATCTGGAGAATGCGCAGTCACGATATGGGGCAAATGGTGATAGCAGGAAAATGAAGAGGAAAATAACGATCACTATGGAAATAACGATAGAAATGATTCTGGTTTTAGTCCGTATGGGCATCTTTGTGATTTTCCTGATGACAGCGGCCTGGCAGGATTTGAAAACAAAACAGATCAGGATAGGGGGATTATGTTTGTCCGGGGCGGCAGCATTGGCGGTTCAGGCACTGGTCGTGTGGTCCCTGAGCCTGAAAGGGGACAGAACTGGCGCGGACTTGGGAATTTTATGGTTGTGGAAAGCATGGTTCCCTTATCTAGCAGGGCTTCTGCCCGGTGCAGCATTGCTGGTATTTTCCTGGCTGAGTGGGGGGATCGGAGCAGGAGATGGCTGTTTCTTTCTGATCAGCGGTCTGTTCCTGGGCCTGGCAGACAATCTGCTTCTTTTGTGCGGGGCAGTATTGAGCAGTGGCTTATTCGGATTGGGATATTATGTGTTTCACTGCGTGAATCGATGCAGGAACCGGAGCAGCTGCCAGGAAAGAAGATTGAAAATCGGAAAGACAGAGTTTCCTTTTTTGCCTTTTGCGGTGTTACCTGGAATTTGGATCGTGGTAAACCGGATCGTGCAGATGGACCTTTTGGGTTCATAACAGAAGATTGTTTACTGGACATGTATGTGTGTCCAGCAACGAACATTGCTTTCTGGAAACAGGAAGCGCCTTGCGTGACGCAAAGGAGGATGGCTGCCAGGAATGGGATAGGAGAGAGTAGATGAGATACAGGAGCGAAATGCAGAAGAAAAAAGGATTGCGGGCCAGTATGACGGTAGAGGCGGCAGGTGTTATGGTAGTCGTGCTGACTACACTTATGGTACTGATGGGGCAGGCAATGAGCTGGAGCGCCAGGGCAGCAGGAAATTTCAGGCTGCATGAGACCGTGGAGCGGGAACGTCATCAGATCGAACATGATCAGGAAGAACGTATTCAGAGGCGGGCGGATGGAAGCAATTGGAACTTGGAAATTTCAGCGCCGGTATTCCGTCCGGAAAAATCGCTTAGGATGTGGAGTCTGGCGGAGGATATGACATGAAGACCAGTTATCAGAGAGAAATGAAACGAAATTACCTGATCGTAGATCCGGAATTGTCGGAATTTCCGGAGATGATTCCATTTGAACAGAAAATGCTGGAGCAGAATCAGATTGAGGGAATCCTGCATTTTCAGGTAAGACAGAAAGATGAAAAAATCCGTTTCTTTTATGAAATTACATCCAGGCAGCCTTTGACCCGTATGCTGGAAGGGCAGTCTGTTCAGGCACCACAGATCCGCGCATTGGTATTTGGAATTGCCCGCGCCCTGGATCATATGGAGCAGTATCTGCTCAGCGAGAAAAATGTACTGCTGGATCCGGAATATCTGTATGTGGACCCGGAAAGTTTAAAGGTATGGTTGTGTCTGGTACCCGGAAGAGAGTGTGATTTCCCAGAGGATTACAGTAAGCTTTTGGAGTATCTTCTCGGAAAAGTCGACCATCGCGACAAGGAATCGGTGGTGCTGGCCTACGGACTTTACCAGGAAACCAGAAAAGAAAATTATGGAATGGGGGATATCCTGCGGCTTGCGCAGCAGAAATGCAGTGTGGAAAAAAACGGGGATAAAGACGGAAAAACGATATTCAGGATGGGATCTGATGGAAGTGCAGGTGCTGAAGAAAATGGCAGGACGGCTGCGTCTGGAAAGGAAGCTTTTGATGAGAAGCATTATGAGCAGTACCCGTTTCGCGAAGCAGCCCGGAAACTTCCGGAAGCCGAAAAGCAACCGCCAGCGTGGCAGCTGGGTACCGTGCGCACCAACAAGATTCAGACGGATTCCGAACCCGGCGAGAGCAGCTTTTGGGGAAGGTGGAAACAGCACAGAAGAAAACGGCAGGAAGAAAAACAGCGGGAGTATGAGCGGGAGATCCAGATGCCCTGGGAGACGATATTCGCGGAAAATGACTCTTTGGAGTCACCAGGATATTTTGATGCATATGGAAATGATGCCGAGAAACGTCAGGGAAGAGAAACAGCAGGAAGGGAACCGGGATCAGAGAAGCCTGCCCAGGGGAATGATACCGTCCTTTTAAATGGCGACTCATCCGAAAATCGTACAACGATCCGAAAACTTGCAGCACTGGACGCGGGAACAGAGGATATCGTGATTGCCTATTATCCATTCATTATTGGAAAGCAGGAAAATCTGGTGGATTATATTCTGCCCAGGGAGACGGTCAGCCGTCTTCATTTGCGGATCGACCGAAAGGATGAGCGGTATTATGTGCAGGATTTAAATTCCACAAATGGGACCAGTGTGGGCGGCCGCATGTTGGAAAATAATGAGATTATGGAAATCTGGGAAGGCGTGGAGGTAAACATTGCCGGGGTAAGATATCGGTTTGAGTAGGAAAATAGATGTGGATTTTTGTGGGTGGATACGTTAAGATAAGGAAAAGATCAGAAAAATGGCTGCGAAAGCGAGAATGGAATTTATATGAACCAATATCAGAATCCTTATGAGATAACACCACCCCACCGTCCGCGTACATGGGTCAATGGTATGCTGATCATACTTAATATTATTTATTTTTTGTATCTGGAGCTCGCAGGTTCCAGTGAGGATGCCTATTTTATGCTGCAGCACGGTGCCATGTATGGTCCTTGTGTGTTGGAAGACCATGAGTATTACCGGCTGCTGACTTCCATGTTTATGCATTTCGGCATCAACCATATTGTGAATAATATGCTGGTTTTATTTGTACTGGGGGACAATTTGGAGCGGGCACTTGGAAAAGTGAAGTATCTGCTGTTTTATTTACTCTGCGGAGTTGGGGCAAATGTGGTTTCCATGCTTTTTGAACTGCCGGTGGGAGACTGGGCAGTAGGAGCCGGAGCTTCCGGTGCGATCTTCGGAGTCGTGGGCGGTCTGATTTATGTGGTGGCCGTGAATAAAGGATGCCTAGAAGATCTAAACAGCCGCCAGCTGGTGGTTATGGCTGCTTTTTCCCTGTACCTGGGTTTTACCAGCACCGGAGTTGACAACGCAGCGCATGTAGGCGGTCTGGTCATCGGCATTATTCTGGCAGCGCTTTTCTATCGCAGACCCAAACGCACTTGCCGAGCCGATATTTGGGATGTATAATTTGTGATAGCAATGAGCAGTGCCGAAAACAGGCAGAGCGCGCCGGTCGTGCTCGCACGGGCCGGTGCGGGAGGCATGTTTTCGATAGGGCGAACGCCCGACAGTGAAAAAACACGAAGTGTTTTTGAACGGGCACTGAAAAAGTGCCGAAAACAGGCAGAGCGCGCCGGTCGTGCTCGCACGGGCCGGTGCGGGAGGCATGCACTACTACTAATAATTATGGAGGAAATGAACATGAGAGATGATAATTGTATTTTCTGCAAGATCGCAAACGGCGAAATTCCGTCTGCTACCGTATATGAGGATGATGACTTCCGTGCAATCCTGGATTTAGGTCCGGCATCCAAAGGTCACACCCTGATTCTGCCGAAGAATCATTATAAAGACATCTGCGAGGCAGATGAGGAAGTTATGGCAAAAATCCTGCCGCTTGCTGCAAAGCTCGGAAAATCCATGAAGAGCCAGCTTGGCGCCAGCGGATTCAATGTTGTCCAGAACAACGGAACCAGCGCAGGTCAGACCGTATTTCATCTGCATGTCCATGTGATCCCGCGTTATGAAGGCGGTCCGGATATGGTAAACTGGGTACCAGGAAAGCCAGAGCAGGAGGAGCTGGCACAGACTGCAGAGACGTTAAAGGCAGGACTGTAAGTAACAATTTAAGTATATGACAAGGGCCGTGTGAGTTGCCGAAAGGCAACTCACACGGCCCTATTAAAGTGAAATAAATTGTTATTCAGCCTCTGCGTAAGAAGCAATCAGCCCCATAACAATGCTGACAGCGTCAGACAACTCACTCTTTTCCATCGCATCTACAAATTTTCTGCGGTTTTCGTAGGTGGTCTCGATGGCATCATACAGGGAACTTCCGGTGACGTTTTCTTCCTCCAGAACGGTGGAGAAGCCCTGCTTTTCAAAGGAGCGGGCATTTAAGATCTGGTCACCGCGGCTGGCAGCAGCGGAGAGCGGGATCAGTACATTCGGTTTTCTGAGGGCCAGGATCTCGCAGATCGAGTTGGCGCCTGCGCGGGAGAGGACGATATCCGCGGCGGCAAACAGATGGCGCAGCGGAGCATCTACATATTCATACTGGACATAACCCGGGCGTCCGATGAGGCTTTCATCCAGATGTCCCTTTCCGCAGATATGTATTACCTGGTATTTCTGCAGAAGTTTTGGGAGCAGTTCGCGTACGGCATTGTTGATGGCAACAGCGCCAAGACTTCCGCCGATGACCATGATGATCGGTTTGGCGGCGGAAAGTCCTGTGAAGTTTAAGCCGGTCAGGCGGTCACCCTGAAGTAATTCCCGACGGATCGGAGAACCGGTGAGGACTGCTTTGTCAGCCGGAAGGTACTGCAGGGTTTCCGGAAAGTTACAGCAGACTTTGGCAGCAGACGGGATGCAGATCTTGTTGGCCAGTCCCGGGGTCATATCGGATTCGTGGATGATGGTCGGGATCTTGAAGTGTTTGGCAGCCAGAACAACCGGAACTGCCACAAAACCGCCTTTGGAGAAGACCACATCCGGGCGGTATTTCTTTAAGAGTGCCCGTGCCTCCGCATAGCCTTTGATGACGCGAAAGGGATCAGAAAAGTTTTTTAAGTCAAAGTAACGGCGCAGCTTGCCGGATGAAATGCCATCATACGGAATCTCGGCTCCCTCGATGAGTTTTTTCTCGATGCCGTTGTAGGAACCGATGTAGTGGACCTCGTAGCCCCGCTCCTGCAAAGATGGCAGCAGAGCCAGGTTTGGTGTAACGTGTCCGGCAGTACCGCCGCCGGTCAGAACAATCTTCTTCATATAAAAATTACCTCCGGTTGGATAAAAGTCTGTGTAAGCGTAACAGTTTGGCATTCTCACGGTTACGTACGAGTACATATCTGTACTACTATAGTAACTGTCATGCCTAAAATGTCAACCCTGAATCGCCCTGAGAAATTTTTGCATTGCTTTTGTTTCCGGCCGCGCCGGAAGTTCACCGTGGCTGGATATCTCATTGCTTTACAGGCAGGGATTTTCTGAACGAAAAAATCCATTGCCTTTCCGAAAAAGGTTTGTTAGACTGGAGACAGAAAACGTTAAAAGAAAGCAGAGGAATTCACAGATGTTAGGAATCATTGGCGCCATGAAGGCGGAAGTAGAGCAGTTAAAGCAGGAAATGAAGCAGCCGGAGGTTGTGACGGTAGCAGGAATGGAATTTTATAAGGGAACCATCGGTGAAAAAGAAGTTGTGGTGGTCCAGTCTGGAATCGGTAAAGTCAGCGCCGCGTTATGCGTGCAGATCCTGGCAGACCGGTTTGGTGTGGACGGCGTAGTCAATACAGGGATTGCCGGTTCCTTAAAGGCTGAGATCAACATTGGTGATCTGGTGCTTTCTACGGATGCGATCCAGCATGATGTAGATGCTACCAATTTTGGTTACCCGCTGGGTGAGATTCCACAGCTTGGAACTCTGAATTTTGTTGCAGATGAGCGTCTGCGCAGTCTGGCAAAGAAGTGCTGTGAGGAAGTAAATCCGGATATCAGCGTTTATGAGGGAAGAGTGTTGACCGGGGATCAGTTTATCTGTGATAAGGATAAAAAAGAATGGCTGGGCGAGACGTTCCATGGCTTTTGTACGGAGATGGAGGGTGCCGCTATCGCCCAGGCAGCATACTTAAACAAGATCCCGTTTCTGATCGTGCGCGCCATCTCCGATAAGGCAGATGACAGTGCTTCCATGGATTATCCGGAATTTGAGCGTCAGGCTATCATCCACAGCACGAACCTGACCCGCGCCCTGATCCTGGCATATTAAGACGCGCTGACCTACTGAACAGTTACAACGCGTTTTTTAGCAGAATTTGACGAACGATTCTGAGCTCCCTGAACTTTTCAAATGGTGCCCGGGCAGTTATAATGATAGCTGTCTGAGACACCAGGGCAGCTGCACTTTCAGGTGGAGAGGATCCACACCTGGAAATTTTTGCAGCTGCAAAAGGAAAAGAAAGGGGAGCTGTTTTTATGCTGCAATTACTGGAAAGTGGCCGTGCACTGTATGTGCTGATGGCAGCCTGCGTATTGGGAATCCTGACACGGATGATCACCAGACGTGCTTACAAAAGATTGCTGAAGGAGAGCAAAGACCTTTCACTGACGAAAAACAAAAGTTTAAAAGAACTACGGCAGAGAGCGGAGAATACATACCGGGTAAACCAGGGACTGGTAGACAGCGGAGCCTGGCTGGAGCATCAGCTGTATGATTTTAAGACCATGGGATTCCGTCTTTTAAGCTGGAGTAATATGGGAACACGGCTGACCTGGCTTTGCCTGCTGCTTGGCGGCGTCAGCGCATTTTTTTCTTACTGGTACCGGCTCGATACGTATTATGTTGTGATGTATGGAGGCGGAGCTGTGCTGATGGCAATGCTTACGATGCTCTTTGACGGAGGTATTGCCGGAGATTTAAAGGAACAGCTTCTGATCAGCCTCCAGGATCAGATTGACAATGTAGTCGGTCCGAAGATGGCACGGAACTTTTCCATGGAAAATGGCCGCACGGAAGGTCTGGGGGACAGGGGCGCACTGCGCAAGGTGAGCCGTCTGGTGGACCGGGCCGGCAGAATGGGACGTGTGGAGCCGGAAGAGGAGCCGGCAGTACAATCTGTACCCTCTGTGCAGTCAGCCGCTACGGCTTCTTCCGGGCGGAGAGAAAAACGCAGAAACAGCGGCCGCATGACGGTATCTGAAAAAACACCGGGAGTGGCATCGGTTTCGTCCGGTGCGACAGAATTGGGGCAGGCGGCATCTGCGCAGGAGGTGCCTGTCCGGGAGAAGAGTATCCGGGATGCAGATTTTATTAAGCGGGGATTGGAACAGATGGCTGCAAGCCGGGAGAAAAACAGAAACGGTGATGAAAACTGGATCCGGGATCTAAAGCCAGAGGAGATTGAACTGATCGGAGATATTTTAAAGCAGTATCTGGCATAAATAAGAAGGACGCATTTTCCATATCACAAGGAAAATGCGTCCTTTTTTGTGGTGCATTCCAGCGGTTTTACCGGTACAGTGGCACGTCTGGTAACATTTACTCTTCTATGACTTCAATCTCCAGATAATCAAAATCGATCTGCTCAATGAAGCTGTCTTTGGTGAAACGTGTTTTTGCATGACGCTTAAAGTCATTGATATTGGAAGAAAGCCAGATCGGTTTCCCAAGATCAAATTCATAACAGATATCATCCAGTGCCTGAAATACCATACTGGTGCGGGACATGCTGTAATCGGTCAGGCAGATCACGGTGTCGGTTATGAGGTGACTGTCTTTCCAGATTTTTCCCCACATACGAAACATAAATGTTTGCTCCTTTTTGTTTATAACTGCTTCGTTCCTTACAGTTGCGTTTATTTTAAGAGTATAGAAGATTTTTTCCTTTCTGTAAAGAAACTTTTGTCTGGATACAGACTGTGGATACAGACCGTGCGATCCCAGAAATTGTTATGCTGCAATTACAAACTTTTTATGATTGTCCGCCAGAAATAGTTGGACCAATCCCTTCGATTGTAGTAAACTGTATATAATATATGGGGGAAAAGCTTTCACAAAAGACAAGCTTTCGAAGGAGGAAACCGTTATGGCGCAGACAATTGAGGAATGCCTGGACTATCTGGCAGCAGCAAGAGAATCTGTTGAGGAATTGTCACTTGCTGCAGATCGGGAAGAACAGTTAAAACAGGATGAAACCCGTCTGAAAAAATCTCTGGATGCAGAAAAGAAGCAGATGGCAGATGCCGTTGGAACCACAGTAAAAAAACGGAGAGAAGATTTAAGTTCCAGCTATGACGTAGAAATCAATAAAGCACAGGATCTGCTCAAAAAAGCCCGGGCAAAACGCGAAAAAGCGAAAAATCAGGGAATGAAAGAGCGGATTGCGGAGGAAACATCTGAACTTCACGAATATAATAAGGAACTGATCAGCCGCATGAGGGCAAAATTCCGGGAATATCATGCACCGACCTGGTGCCGGAGCCGTCTTTATTACAGCCTTTACATGCCCAGATGGGCAAAAGAGTTCTTCAGCCTTCTGATCTTTATCTCCTTGTTTTTCCTGGCACTGCCATTTGGTGTTTATGCCGTATTGCCGGATCATAAGACCTGGTATCTGGCGCTTATTTATGTGGCAGATATTCTGGTCGTGGGCGGCATTTATATGTGGATCGGAAATCACACCAAGCTTCAGTATGCAGAGTGTTTAAGAGAAGGCCGCCAGATCCTCGACCAGATGCATGCCAACGATAAAAAGATCAAAGTCATCACCGGTACGATCCGGAAGGACCGCAATGAGTCTCTTTATAACCTGGAAAAGTATGACGATGAGATCGCGCAGCTGACCCAGGAATTAAACGAAGTGGCAGCGAAGAAGAAAGAGGCGTTAAATACATTTGAAACCGTGACAAAAAACATTCTTCAGGATGAGATTGAGCATGGTCACCGGGAAAAGATCGGGGAACTGGAGTATCAGTATGAGGATGTGAGAAAGCAGCTTCAGCTTACCACGGCAGAGGTAAAAGCCCGCCGTCTGACTTTGACAGACCAGTACGGAAGTCATCTTGGCAAAGACTTTTTGGATCCGTTCAAGCTGCAGGATTTGAGCAATATCCTTCAGCAGGGCCGGGCATCCAATATCAGTGAAGCAATCCGTGTTTACCAGGAAGAGGAAAAGAAGCGCTGACGCATAAAAGTTGTCCCATGTGCCTATAATAGGAGTAACAAAATGGCGCAGGCGGGATAAAACATGAAAAAGAAAACCAGAGAGCAGGACATATACTATTTCGATTCGAGGGAGCAGGAGGATACTGTGCTTTGTGCCAGTATGCTGCGGCAGATGATCGGCGAGATCATGCTGCAGGAGAATCGAAAAGGGGTCCTGCTCTTTTGTATTGGAACAGACCGCTCGACTGGTGACAGTCTTGGTCCGCTGATCGGCCATAAACTGAAATCTTCCGGAGTAGAGGATGGCTCTGTCCAGATCGTTGGAACCCTGGATTGCCCGGTCCATGCCATGAATCTGGAACAGGCTGTTTTTATGGTGCGCCGCTGTTATCCAGACCATGTGATCGTGGCTGTGGATGCATCGGTGGGACAGAGTGAGCATGTGGGCTGTATTACTTTGGGAAAAGGAGCGCTCCGCCCGGGACTTGGGGTGAGCAAACAGCTGCAGGCGGTGGGAGATATTTTTATCACCGGGATCGTGGGCGGATACGGAAATTATGATCCGCTGATGCTGCAGAGTGTCCGGCTTTCCGTGGTGATGCGGATGGCGGACTATATCTGCGCCAGTGTCCGTCAGGCGCTGCACCAGGATGTACGCAGTTTTTGTCGAAGAGTTTTTTGAATGAACGGACTGAAACTGACAAATTATACGCAGGCGGTATGGTATGATGCATCAAACAGGCTGTGGATGGACAGGCAAACTGTATACAGCCGTGCGAAGCTTGCGGCAGTTTCTGGCAAGGAACAGAGCTGCTGTAAAATATCATGCAGCGGGGTGAGGTCATGGGAGAACTTTATAATCCGTATCCGAAACTGCCGAAAAATATCCGGCAGGTCGGAGAACGGGATCAGGTGGTAAAGCTTTATATTGAGGATTATGTCAATACATATTTAAAACGCCTCTATCCGACCGGCGGGCAGGATCTGCGGGTTGGTCTTTTGCTGGGAGAGATCCGTACAGAAGACGGAGTCCCGTTTCTTTTTATTGACGGAGCCATGGAAATGGAGCAGGTGACCCGGGAAGGGGAAAAAGTAGAATTTACAGAGGAAGCCTGGAAAAAGGCATATCAGGTTATGGAGCAGATGTTTCCACACCGCAGTGTACAGGGGTGGTTTTTGTGCGGGGCACCGGGCTGTGCGCTGAGTCCGCTTGATTACTGGAAGCAGCACGGACAGTATTTTGCAGGAAAGAACCAGCTGATGTATCTGAATTCCGGACTGGAGGGGGAAGAAGCGATCTACACCGCATCGGAGGATGGATTTTATAAGCTGCGCGGTTACAGCATTTACTATGAGCGGAACCAGATGATGCAGGATTATATGGTTTCCAGAAAGGATGCAAGGCGGGTGGAAAGCGGAACGCGGGATATGGTGATCCAGGATTTCCGTGAGCGGATGGAGGACAGGCATCAGAGTGCAGTGCGGACCCGTTCGGCGATCGGACTTTTGGGCGGGGCATGCAGTGTCATGGCGGTCCTGGTTTTAGCCGGAGGTCTGGTGATGTTTGGAAATTACCGGAAAATGAAAGACATGGAAGCAGTGATTGCTTCGGTCATGCCTTCGGATGGGAAAGCGGGGGCATTCCGCTCTTTTGCAGGAGCAAAGAGCGCCGATGAGATCGAAGTGGAATCGGTTCCGGGGGAAGTTTATCCGACGCTTGCAGATATTGTGATCACGCCGGAGCAGCAAAATGGCGCAGAAAATGAGATGGAAACAGGTCGTGCCGGGGCAGAAAATTCCGGATCGGAAGGAACAGGCCGCAACGGGACAGAAAATTCTGGACCGGCGGGAACAGAAGACAGTAAGACTGGAAACACCCGGACAGAAGCTGGTGCAGCATCAGGGGAATCTGGGACCGGAAACCCGGCAAACGCAGAGGTGCTTCACGGCGGCAACGCAGGGGCTTTGGCAGATGCGGTGCAGATTCCGTCAGATGCAGTCAAACATGTGGTGCAGGAAGGGGAAACTTTATACGGAATCTGCATGGAACAGTATCACAGTATGGCACAGATCCCACAGATCTGCGCATGGAATGGCCTAGCGGATGAGAATCACATTTCAGTGGGGCAGGAGTTGTATCTTCCGGCGAAATGAGGTATACTTGAATGAGATATCGGCCTCCTGACGCGTATGAAAAAAACGTAACGGGCAGGGACCGGTAGCCCATTCCCTGTTAAAATGGGTGAGGGCACGGAACAGTTACGCATCAGGAGAGAAAGAAAATGAGTGACTTCAGCTCCATGAGCAGAGAGAGCAAGAAAGATAAACTGCGCAGACAGATCGTGAAACCGCAGCAGACCGCGTGGAATACTGAGCCGGAAGAAGACAGCGAAACCGCGGTGCGCAAAGCACATAACCGGGTGCTGAGAAGAAAAGGGCTGATTGTCCTTCTGGTGCTGATTTCCATCGTGGGAGGCGCGGCAGCATGGATCATGTACCAGCGCAATTACCATTATTCCGGATATGATACGGCGTGGCAGGTAGACTTAAATGAAGGAAGCCTTGTCGGCTATGAACGTTTTGGCACGAATGTTTTGAAATATACCAAAGATGGGGCGTCTTACATGGACAACAGAGGGCGCACTGTCTGGACAGAAAGTTATGAAATGAATTCGCCGATCATTTCTGTAAAAGGTGATTATGCGGCGATTGCGGACATGCAGGGAAACAGCATTTATATCTGCAATACAGACGGAACCTTAGGGCAGGCAACGACCGTGCTTCCGATCAGCAAGGTAGCTGTGTCCGGTACCGGCGTAACGGCAGCGGTACTGGAAGATTCTACATCCAGTTACATTACTTTTTTCCAGAAAGACGGCACTTCCCTGGATATTACCGTGAAAACCAATATGTCTGGAGATGGTTATCCGTTAGACATTGCCCTTTCGGACGATGGAACACAGCTGATGTGTTCGTTTGTTCATCTGCAGGGCAGCGAACTGAAAAACCGCGTGGTATTTTACGATTTTTCAGAAATAGGAAAGAATGTTCCCAACCGTCTTGTGGGCGGCTTTGACGACGAATTTCAGAGCGATATGGTTCCCCGGGTAACTTATATGGGGGATCCGTATTCCTGTGCTTTTTCGGGAAAAGCGCTGACGTTCTTTTCCTCCAGAAACCTGGCATCACCGGAACTGGTCGTGCAGAGAACGATCGATGAGCGGATCGACAGTGTGCTTTATTCCGATGAGTATGCGGCAGCGATCGTCCGCAATACCAACGGGGAATATGGAAGCCGGCTGGAGGTCTATAAAAAAGACGGCACCCATGTACTGAGCAAAGAGTTCAATTTTGAATACACCCATGCAGATATCGATGACGATCTGATCATCCTGTACAATGAAGATTCCTGCAGGATTTATAATATGAATGGGACAGAAAAACTCGATATGACGTTTGACTTCCCAGTTTCAAAGATCAGAAAAGGACGGTTCCCGGGAACACTTGTGGTAACCGGTCCGCAGCAGATGCGTGAGCTGAAGCTGCGCTAGCCGGGCTGTAGGAGTACGATGCTCTTATAACTGTTTTTCGGTTACATACATACAGATTCTGGCTGCAAAAGAGTTATGCAACAAAAATTATATATACCAGGAGGTCTCACCAATGAACACTATTGATACCATGTCTGTGAACGCAATCCGCGTATTATCTGCAGATGCGATCCAGAAAGCAAAATCCGGTCATCCGGGTCTTCCGCTGGGCAGTGCTCCGGCTGCATATGAGCTTTGGATGAACCACATGAATCACAATCCGGCAGATCCGCAGTGGGCAAACCGCGACCGTTTCATCTTATCCGGCGGTCATGGCTCCATGCTGTTATATTCCCTGCTCCATTTATTTGGATATGGCGATCTGTCCAAAGAAGATCTGATGAATTTCCGTCAGTTAGGTTCCAAGACCGCCGGTCATCCGGAGTACGGTCACACCGTTGGTGTTGAGGCAACGACCGGCCCGTTAGGTGCAGGTATGGGCATGGCAGTCGGTATGGCAGCAGCAGAAGCACATCTGGCAGCAATCTTCAACAAGGAAAATTATCCGGTTGTGGACCATTACACCTATGTACTGGGCGGCGACGGCTGCATGATGGAAGGCATTTCCTCCGAGGCATTCTCCCTGGCAGGAACCCTTGGTCTTTCCAAACTGATCGTATTATACGATTCCAACCGCATTTCCATCGAGGGAAGCACTGATATCGCCTTTACCGAGAATGTGCAGGAGCGCATGGCTGCATTCGGCTTCCAGACCCTGGATGTTGCAGACGGCAACAACTTAGAGGAGATCGGCAAAGCCATCGAAGAGGCAAAAGCGGATACTACCCGCCCGTCCTTCATCACCATTCACACCCAGATCGGTTATGGCTGCCCGGCAAAACAGGGCAAGGCAAGTGCACATGGCGAGCCGCTGGGAGAAGAAAATGTTGCAGCTATGAAAGATTTCTTGGGCTGGCCGTCCAAAGAGCCGTTCTATGTGCCGCAGGAGGTTTATGATCACTATGCAAAGGCAGCAGAGGAAAAGGCTGAGACTGAGGCTGCATGGAATGTGATGTTTGCTGCGTATTGCCAGGAGTATCCGGAAATGGAAGCACTCTGGAACCGGTATTATGGAGATACTGACGAGCTTGCTAAGGCACTTATGGAGGATGAATCCTTCTGGGCAAACAGCGAGAAAGCTGAGGCAACCCGTAACCTTTCCGGTAAAGTCATCAACAAGTTAAAAGACCGTATGCCGAACCTGATCGGTGGTTCTGCTGACCTGGCACCGTCCAACAAGACCAATATGAGTGATGCAGGAGACTTCTCCAAGGCAGATTACGCTGGCAGAAATATGCACTTTGGTGTTCGTGAGCTGGCTATGACGGCAATCGGAAACGGTATGATGCTGCACGGCGGCCTGCGGACCTATGTATCCACCTTCTTCGTATTCAGCGATTACACCAAGCCAATGGCACGTCTGTCTGCTCTGATGAAGCTGCCGTTAACCTTTGTCTTCACCCACGACAGCATTGGTGTCGGCGAAGACGGTCCGACCCATGAGCCGATCGAGCAGCTGGCGATGTTCCGTGCAATGCCGAACTTCCATGTATTCCGTCCGTGTGACGCAACCGAGACGGCAGCAGCCTGGTACAGCGCAGTAACCTCCAAGACCACACCGACCGCATTGGTACTGTCCAGACAGAACCTGGCTCCGATGCCGGGAAGCAGTAAGGATGCCTTAAAGGGCGGCTATGTCATCGACGACTGCGAGGGCACCCCGGACCTGATTCTAATCGCTTCCGGTTCTGAGGTAGAGCTTTCCGTAAAGGCAAAGGCAATCCTGGCAGCAGAGGGCAAGAAAGTCCGCGTCGTATCCATGCCGTGTATGGATCTCTTCGAGGAGCAGTCTGCTGAGTATAAAGAGTCTGTACTTCCGAAAGAGGTACGCAAACGTGTCGCAGTAGAGGCACTGAGCGACTTTGGCTGGGGCAAATACGTCGGTCTTGACGGTGCATGTGTCACCATGACCGGCTTTGGCGCAAGCGGCCCGGCTTCCCAGCTCTTTGAGCATTTCGGCTTCACTGCAGAGCATGTTGCTGAGGTAGCACGCAGCCTGTAGTTTTGACGTGAGAATGAGGACATACTATGGGTGAAAATACAAAGAAATGCATTGGTATTGATGTGGGGGGAACCTCCGTCAAGATTGGTTTATTTGAGACAGACGGTACCTTACGGTTTAAGTGGGAAGTTCCCACCAGAAAAGAAGAGGGCGGTCGGTATATTTTAGAGGATGTGGCTGCTTCCATCCGGGAAGTGCTGGCGGAAAGGGAGATTCATTTAGCAGATATCCTGGGAGCCGGACTCGGCATTCCGGGACCGGTCCTGCCGGATGGTTACGTGGAGGTTTGCGTAAATCTTGGATGGCGGGATGTAAATCCACAGAAGAAACTGAGCGCCCTGTTAGACGGCATCCCGGTAAAGAGCGGAAACGATGCCAACGTGGCAGCGCTTGGTGAGATGTGGCGCGGCGGCGGCATGGGCTTTACCGATATTGTCATGGTAACGCTTGGAACCGGCGTGGGCGGCGGCATCATCATTGACGAAAAGATCCTTGCAGGCAAACATGGACTGGGCGGCGAGATCGGCCATATCCATGTCCGCGATGAAGAGTGGGAACACTGCAACTGCGGCGGCGTAGGCTGTGTAGAACAGATTGCCAGCGCAACCGGTATTGCCAGGGAAGCAAGACGCCGTATGGCGGCAGAAGAGACGCCTTCCATGCTTCGCCAGTATGGCGATGACGTAACCGCAAAGGATGTTCTGGATGCGGCAAAGGCAGGGGATAAACTGGCGCTTTCCGTTGTTGAGACGGTAGGCCGTTATCTGGGATTGACCCTGGCAACCATTGCCATGACGGTGGATCCGCAGATGTTTGTCATTGGCGGCGGTGTCTCTAAGGCAGGTCAGTTTTTGATCGATATCATCGACAAATATTATCAGCATTATACCCCGATTTCGGAGAACAAGGGGATCATCGGTCTGGCAAAGCTGGGAAATGATGCAGGAATCTACGGAGCAGCCCGTCTGGTCCTGGATTAGAATTTTATATGTATCAAAAAAAGAAATGCCCGGAGCATGGTTGCTCCGGGTTAACTATTGCAAATCTGTATAAAATCGTATAAAATGAGGAGACCCCGGTGGACTTTCGTCCAACCGGGGCAATTATGAAAAATCTATGTGCAATTTGACTGTTTCATCAAGTTACAACCTTTTCTTAAGTTGTTTTTAGTATAGGAAAAAGTTGTGAATAAATTATGAACAACACATGAACAAACTGTAAAAAATAGTGCAAAATCAATAATTATCTTTCGCAAAGCACGATTTCTTTGTGAAAATAGCAAGAAAGAAAACCTGGAAATTACCAATAAGAGGAGGACATTATGTCAGAAGAGAGAAGAAGACGGACGATCGTGATCGGTCATAAAAACCCGGATACCGATTCCATCTGTTCCGCAATCTGCTATGCAGCACTGAAATCCAAAATTACCGGAAAAGAGTATGTTCCGGGCCGTGCAGGTCATGTGAATGAGGAGGCCCAGTATGTGCTGAATTATTTTAACGTGGAAGCACCGAAGCTGATCGAGAGCGTAAAGACCCAGGTAAAGGATATTGAGATTCGTGCGACCAAGGGCGTCAACCGCAACATTTCCTTAAAGAAGGCATGGAACCTGATGCAGGATGCCCACGTTACAACCTTACCTGCAGTCAGTGAAAGCGGAGTCCTGGAAGGACTCATCACCGTTGGCGATATCACCAAGTCCTACATGAATGTTTTAGACAGTAGCATTTTGTCTAAAGCACACACCCAGTATAAGAATATTCTGGAGACACTGGAGGGTGCCATGGTAGTTGGCGATGAGAACGACTATTTTGATCAGGGTAAAGTTCTCATTGCAGCGGCAAACCCGGATATGATGGAATACTACATTTCCGAGCATGATCTGGTGATCCTTGGAAACCGCTATGAGTCCCAGCTGTGTGCGATCGAGATGGAAGCAGACTGCATCATCGTCTGTGAGGGCGCTGCTGTTTCCATGACGATCCGTAAGCTGGCACAGGAGCATGGCTGCACTGTTATGACCACACCGTATGACGCGTACACTGCAGCACGTCTCATCAACCAGAGTATGCCGATCGGACATTTCATGAAGACGGAAGACCTGATCACCTTTGAGGACAGCGATTTTATCGATGACATCAAAGAAGTTATGGCAAGCAAGCGTCATCGTGATTTCCCGATCTTAAATAAAGATGGCAAGTACCTCGGTATGATCTCCCGCAGAAATTTGCTGGGTGCAAAGGGCAAGCAGATCATCCTGGTAGACCACAACGAGAAAAACCAGGCGGTAGACGGTCTGGAAAACGCAGATATCCAGGAGATCATCGACCATCATAAACTGGGAACTGTCGAGACCATCTCCCCGGTATTTTTCCGCAACCAGCCGGTCGGCTGCACCGCAACCATCGTATATCAGATGTATCATGAGAATAATGTAGAGATCGACAAAGCAACCGCGGGCATGCTGTGCAGCGCGATCATTTCCGATACCCTGTTATTCCGCTCTCCGACCTGCACTCCGATCGACAAGATGGCAGCAACTGAGCTTGCAAAGATCGCTGAGATCGATATGGACCGTTATGCGGCAGATATGTTCTCCGCGGGCAGCAATCTGCGCGGCAAGAGCAATGAGGAAATCTTTTATCAGGATTTCAAGCTGTTCAATTCCGGCAAGATCAGCTACGGCGTAGGCCAGATCAGCTCCTTAAACGCAGACGAGCTGACGGAGTTAAAAGACCGTCTGCTTCCGTTCTTAAAGAAGCCGCACGAGGAGCATGGTGTAGACATGATCTTCTTCATGCTGACCAACATCCTGACCGAGTCTACCTCCCTTCTTTGCGAGGGTGAGGGCGCAGAGGACCTGATCCGTCTGGCATTCCATATGGAAAATGCGGGTGATGATGCAGAAGCGAATGTCGTAGAGCTTCCGGGCGTGGTATCCAGAAAGAAACAGCTGATCCCGTCGATCATGATTGCCAGCGAAGCATAAAAGGAGAAGATTATTATGGGAAAACAGAGTTGGCGGGGCGGTAATATGCTGTACCCGGTACCGGCCGTGATGGTAAGCTGTGCACGACCTGGTGAAAAACCCAATATCATAACGGTAGCCTGGGCCGGGACCGTCTGCTCTGCCCCGGCTATGCTCTCCATCTCCGTGCGCAAGGAGCGTTATTCCTACGACATTTTAAAGGAGACCGGAGAATTCGTTGTAAATCTGGTGACAAAAGACCTGGTCTTTGCAACCGATTACTGTGGTGTGAAATCCGGCCGCGATACCGATAAGTTCAAAGAGATGAAGCTGACGCCCCTGCCGTCACAGCACATCAGTGCGCCTGGCATTGCCGAGAGCCCGCTGAATCTGGAATGCCGCGTGAAACAGGTGGTGGAACTGGGAAGCCATGACATGTTCCTCGCAGAGATCGTAGGTGTGACGGTGGATGACCGCTACATGGATGAGAAGGGAACCTTCCATTTAAACGATGCGAAGCTGGTGAGTTATTCCCACGGAACCTATTTTGAGCTTGGAGAAAAGATCGGAACGTTTGGATATTCGGTGCGGAAAAACACAGCGAAGCACACACGCAGGAGGAACGCAAAATGAAATCAAACATTACTTTAGTAGGCATGCCGGCTTCTGGCAAGAGCACCATCGGCGTTTTGCTGGCAAAACGCCTGGGCTATTCTTTTGTTGATGTGGATATTGTGATCCAGGAAAAGACCGGTCAGTTATTAAAAGAGATCATTGCAGAGCGCGGAACAGAAGGCTTTTTAAAAGTCGAGGAAGACGTGAACGCAGGGCTGGAACTGGAGCGTTCCGTGATCGCTCCGGGCGGCAGTGTCATCTACGGTCCCAGGGCCATGGAACATCTGCATGAGATCAGCACGGTTGTGTACCTGAAGCTGAGCTATGAAGATGTAAAACAGCGCCTGGGCGATTTAAAAGACCGCGGCGTTGCCTTAAAAGACGGTATGACACTTCTGGACCTTTACAAGGAGCGCGTGCCGCTCTACGAGAAGTACGCAGATGTGACCATCGATGAGACTGGAAAGAGTCTGGGAGCCTGTGTCGACGAGCTGCGAAAGATCATGGAAAAGCGGATGGAAGACGGAGAGCAGGCACGCCCATAATTTTGGCATGGAACAGGTATGCTATTCATGATGTAGAAACAGCATGCCCTGTTTCGCGTAAAGAGACCTGTACAGTCAGAAACCGGAAATGACTGGTTTTATGACCGGCTCCCAGATTTCAGCCAGCCGCTCCAGGGAGAAAGCAGCATTGGCCGGACTGGTGGACGGGCAGAGAATGGCAGGCCGTCCGGTGAGCGGTTCACAGTAACGACTGTAAAGCTTAAATGCAGTACCGCCGTTTGCGATGATTGTGTGGATATCCGCTGTTTTTAAGATGCGGCTGATATCTGCCGGGACCGCGTTTTTGATGCTGCTGTCGCTGGAACCCCTGATATCGCAGGATTCGATGACATCCCAGAGTGCAAGACCATGTGTAAGAAGCATGGTCTTTTTTTCGTCTATGGTCTGCGGGACCGGTACCTGTAAAAGCAGCGCCATGAGCTTCCAGAAACGGTTCTGCGGATGTCCGTAATAGAACTGGTTTTCCCGGGACTTTACGGAAGGGAAACTTCCCAGAATCAGGATACGGGAGTGTGTGTCAAAAACAGGTTCAAAGGTGTGCTGAACGTGGGTATAACCTGGCGGCAGGGACAGGGTGTCGGAATTCATAAAAACCTTCTTTCTGCGGGAGTCGCTGATATTTGGCTCTTCCTGCTTGTGAATTGTGTTTGTCTGGTTGTCATTAACTGTATGCTTTTTCTGTCGGAAAGTCAATTTTTTCCTTGTAACCTGTGCTATACTATATCTTATACAACGCGAGAAGTGCGGTTACTCTTGATCAGGGAGAAACTACAGCAGGAAAAAGAAAGGGTGAGATCATGGAGCGGGATGAGAAACAAAACGCAGTGTCAGGACTCCTGGAAGACTTTTCGGAGGAACATCTCTGGGCGTGTATTGTGGCGTTTCAGGGAGAATCGTTTTTGACGATGTCCGGACTTCCTTATACTTATACGCTGAAACAGGGAAAACGCGGTGGCTTTACCAGAGAATTATGGGTAGACCGCAGAGAAAACAGCAAGTCCATCACCTGGAGTTCTGTCCGGATGGCATTTCAAAATATATTGAAGATGAAAGAAGCTCTTCCAGATGGCGAGAAGCCTTATGTGAAACGGCCAAAGGCGCTGGGAGATATCCGCGGAGTTTCTTATATTTATCCGCTGTTTTCCAGGTTTGGACTGATTGAGACAAATCCGGACAGGGAAAGAACCTGTGACGGGCAGATTTGTATGCAGCTGGAAGAAAATACAGAAGGTGAGACAGCATGAATTTAAAAGAACAGCAATATGTATGCACACTGGCGCGCTGCCAGAGTATTTCCAGGGCGGCGGAGGAGCTTTTTATTTCACCGTCAGCGCTGAGCGTGTATATCAGCAATCTGGAAAAGTATCTGGGTGTCCGGTTATTTGAGCGGACTGGTAAAGGCAAAGCATTTGTGCTGACGTCCATTGGGGAAGAGTATGTGGCGCGCGCAGAAAAAATGCTGGAATTAAAGGCAGAGTTTGACGGCCTTTTGGAAAATGAACTGCATAAAAGCCATGCAACGATCCGGGTGGGGATCCAGCAGCGGCGCGCCATTTCTATTGTACCGGAAGTGTTTCAGCGTTTTATGGAACGTTATCCGGATGTGGACGTGATCTTCCGGGATGGAACGATTGGTGATCTGACGCGTATGTACCGGGAGGGAGCGGTGGATTTTATGATCTCTATTTTCCGGGATGAACTGCCGGATGCCGTCTACAAGGAGATTGCCAGGGAACAGGTACTTCTGGCTCTGTCGGACACCCACCCGGCAATCCAGTATGCATATGCGGTTGAGGGAGATAAATTTTTACATCTGGACATGCAGCATTTAAACCGGGAAACCTTTATTGTTCCACTGCCGGATCAGAGCATGCGCAGAACGGCCAACCATATTTTTGAAGAGGCCAGGATCCGTCCGGGACGTCTGATCGAGATCGGACATTTCGATATTATCATGAGTATGGTAAACCAGGGACTTGGAGTTGGTTTTAACCGGCTTGGATACATCAAGGATATGCAGAAATTTGACCACGTGCGCTATTTTCTGATCGGGAAAGAGGCATACGAGTCCAGCCTGGTACTGGTTTACCGCAAAGGGCATGTGATATCGGAATGTGAACAGGATCTGATGGATATTTTAGAGGATACGATCCGGCAGCGATACCAGACGGATGCGCAATAGATACGATCCGGCAGCGGTACCAAACGGAAGATCAATGTGAGCAAGAAAGTTTCATTTGTATCCAACCATGTTTCCGAACATTCATCGGTGCAGGAGCAAAACATGACAAAAATTACACGAATATGACAAACAATTCAAAAAATTTAAAGTTGCTTTAAAAAAAACAAAATGGAAAAAAGCCACCGGCACTGTTATACTTTAAAACAATAAAGTTTAACAGGAGGTGGCTTTTTGTATGAGTACCAAGAAAAAGTTTCGCGTACCGCACAGCTTTGTAATCGTATTTTCTATTATTATTGCAGCTGTGCTCTTAACCTGGATCATTCCGGCCGGCGAGTATGTCCGTGTGGAGAATGCGGATGGCATCAAGGTCATTGATCCGACCCAGTTCAGTTACATCCAGAGAACACCGGTTAACCCGCTGCTGATCCCGATGTACATTGTAAAAGCATTTGTAAAACGTGTGGATATCATGCTGGTTATCTTATTTTCCGGCGGTGCATTCCACATGCTGACTCAGTCTGGTGCACTGCAGGCAGTGATCGCCAAACTGGCAAAAAAATTCTCCAACAACCTGTATGTGTTCATTCCGATCCTGACCCTGATGTTTGGTCTGATCTGTACCACCCAGGCTGTGAACATGTTCATCGCATTTGCTCCGGTCATGGTCATGCTGGCTCTGGCGATCGGACTGGATTCCATCACCGGCGCAGCCATCATTTTGCTGGGCGGCGCGATCGGATTTTCCACCGGTACCTTAAACCCGAATACCACAGTTGTTGCGCAGAAGATTGCTGAGCTTCCGCTCTACTCCGGTATCGGATACCGCTGGGTATGTTTTGCTGTTTACTATGTAATTACCAATATTTTCCTGGTACGCTATGCATTAAAGATCAAAAAGGATCCGACCAAGAGCCCGATGTACGATCTGGACCAGACCAGTGAGCTTCGTGCCGGAGGCGGTCTGGATGATTTCGGAACAATCGATACCCGCAAGATCTTAAGCATCATTGCTCTGGTTGTTTCCCTGGGTGTTGTTATTTACGGCAGCATCAAGCTTGGCTGGGATATGCCGGAGATGGCAGCCATGTTTATCTGGCTGGCGATCATCGTAGGATTTATTTCCGGTTTCGATACTGAGACCATTTCCAAGAACTTCCTGGAAGGCTGCAAGAAGATGATGTCTGCCATGATCATCATTGGTCTGGCACAGTCCATCAGCACGATCATGTCTGACGGTAAGATCATCGATACCGTTGTCCATGCCCTGGCTGGCGGCCTTGGCAGCGTGCCGACCCTGTTACAGGCACCGGCTATGCTGATCGCGAACGCCATCATCAACGTATTCTTAACTTCTGGTTCCGGACAGGCAGCAGCTGTTATGCCGATCCTGGTACCGCTTTCCGACCTGATCGGTGTTACCAGACAGACCGCAGTCCTGGCATTCAACTTCGGCGACGGCTTCTGTAACTACATCCTGCCGACCTCTACCGCACTGATGGGTATCATCAGCGCCTGCAACATCCCGTATGACCGCTGGATGCGTTTCATGTGGAAGATGTTTGCAATCTGGCTGGTTGTCGGTACGGTTATGCTTGTGATTGCACAGCTGATCAATTACGGACCAATGTAAAGTTACAACAATTGCAACATGCGAGGATATCCGGAAGTTGCATAAAAGGTACGGTTGGCGCGCTGCTGTTTGTGCAGCGTGTGGGCCGTAATGTATAAAAGGAGGAATTGTGGGAATCATGAGCGATAAGAAATCCCTGTTTCAGGCCATCGATGCGCAGCGGGATACGCTGTGCTCCATGGCAGACCAGATTTTTGATAACCCGGAGTACGAGGGCGAAGAAGTTTTTGCGAGCGGTCTTCTGACCGATTATCTGATTGCGAATGGCTTTGATGTGCAGATGGGCGTTGGCGGTTTTAAAACCGCTTTCCGTGCCACCTACAGCCACGGCGAGGGCGGTCCGGTGCTTGGCATCCTGTGTGAGTACGATGCCCTCCGCAATCTCGGACATGGCTGCGGACATCACATGCAGGGTCCGGGCTGCCTTGGCGCGGCAGTTGCCTTAAAGAACCTGGATACTGATAAGCCGTTCCAGTTAGTGGTATATGGAACTCCGGCAGAGGAAACCTTCGGAAGCAAGGTCCAGATGATCCAGAATGGCTGCTTCAAAGAGCTGGATGTTGCATTGATGATGCACGGCGGCCCGAATACCTGTACCGATATCAAGTGTCTGGCACAGAAAAGTTACAACGTTACATTCCACGGACACCGCGCCCATGCAGCGCTCGCGCCGGAAAAGGGCAGAAGTGCATTCGATGCAATGCTGGTGGCATTCCAGGGCGTAGAATTCTTACGGGAGCATGTGCCGGATGATGTGCGCATGCATTACTGCATGACCGAACTTCCGGGTCCGTCCAATGTAGTTCCGGCTACCGCAAAAGGCGAATTCTCCCTGCGTTCCTTCTCCAGAAAGGAACTGGAAGAAGTCAGCCTGCGCTTCCAGGACATCATCAAGGGCGCTGCGCTGATTGCAGGCGTTACTTATGAGATCAAGGAAGGAACTTTCTTCTACAATAAGATTCCGGTACTTGGTTTAAACAAACTTCTGATGGAGAATGCTGAGCTTGCGGGTGCACCGCAGCTGGCACCGCCGAGAGAAAAGACCGGTTCCACGGATTTTGGCAATGTCATGTATGAGATCCCGGGTTCCTGTATCCGTGTGGCATTCGTGCCGGAGGGAACCGCCTCCCATTCCCAGGAGTTCGTAGATGCGGGCAAGAGCGAGAACGCTCACAACTGCGTCATCTACGGGGCAAAAGCCATTGCCGGTGCCTGCTACGACCTGATCACCACAGACGGACTGATGGATCAGATCAAGGCAGAATTTGTCGAAAATAAAAAGAAAAACCAGTAACAAACGACAAAATATGGTATAATGAGCGTAAGTGAGCCAGGAGCGTGCGTGCGCGATCTTGGCAAACGGCGAGACAAGCAAGTGACAGAGTCACGAGAAAGAAAAGAAATGCTGCTTGCATGGATTATAGAAGAGACGCAGCTGCGAGGGTACAAAACCTCTTGCAGCCGCGAAGAGACTATTTTCGTGCAGCGGCTATAGGAATGAAAAGAGGGCTGACGGGAAAGTTGGTCCTCTTTTTTATTACGGTGCGTATCGAGGGACCGTGGTTCTTGTTGTGCACCGGTCAAAGAAAACCGTGAAGCAGTATACTTGCGCTAAGGCGGCTGATTGCTGAAGCAACCAGGGAGAATCATGAAGGAATAACTTAGCGTTGGACGGCTGAGCGCCAGACGCAGGAAGGAGATATGTGATGAGTAGAAAGAAAAAATGGAAAGAACTGGGACTGGATGCATTGTTTGATTTTGCCGGGGCCTTTTTGCAGGCAATCGGAATCTGGTGTTTTATCGAGCCAAGCCACGTTGCGCCGGGCGGCGTGTCTGGTATTGCGCTGATGTTAAACCATTTGTTTTCCCTGCCGATTGGTACCATGAGTCTGGTATTTAATATCCCGCTTCTTCTGGCTTCCTGGTTTTTACTGGACCGGGAAATGACTCTCAAAACGATCCGCACGGTTATCTGGATGAGTGTGGTCCAGGATTTTGTCTCTGCGTCCGGAATATGGCAGTATGAAGGAGACCGTTTGATCGCCTGCGCGTTCGGCGGAATTTTTGCCGGAGTCGGCATGGCACTGATCTTCATGCGTAATTCCACAACGGGCGGCGGCGATATCCTGGCCAAGCTTTTGCAGAAGCTCCGTCCTTATATGCAGACCGGCTATGCAATCATGCTGGTGGATTTTGTGGTTGTCGGTGCTTCCATTCTGGTGTTTGGTGAGATTGAGGCAGCCATGTACGGTATCATCTCCATTGTCTGCACAACCCAGGCCATGGATACCATTCTCTACGGTATGAACCGGGGAAGCATGATCACGGTCCACTCCGAAAAGAACGAAGAGATCGCACAGGAAATCATGCAAACACTGGACCGCGGTACTACATTTTATAAGAGCATCGGCGGCTACAGCGGGAAAGAAGGCCTGACCCTGACCTGCGCCGTGGACCGCAAACAGTTTCACCTGGTAAAAGAGATCATCGACCGGCATGACCCGAAGGCGTTTATCATTGTCTCACCGACCAAGGAAACCTATGGGGAAGGATTCCTTGGGGATTACCGGAACTTGTAAGATGAATGAATAATAAATTGTATACAGAGAATCGCAGAACTTCATTCTTGATTTTGCATAGAGCCTATGCTATACTCTTCCACGTTGTAAAGCCCATAAAAACAAGGTCTTACAGGGCTATCGCCGATTTCCGGCGTAAGGTCATATACCTGCGGTATATGCCTTCCGCGGCATTCGTCAGATATTCATGCAAGCATGAATGCCTGACTCATTGCTGCGCGAAAATGAATCGAGTGTTCGTGACCTTCCACTCGTAAAACAAAACTAAAGGAGAACAATATCATGAACAAGAGGTACAACTACAACTCTGTAACCGGTCGTCTTACCCAGAGTGCAGCCATTGCAGCCATTTATGTGGCACTGACCATGATCGTGGCACCGATCGCATTCGGACCGATCCAGTTTCGGATTTCCGAAGCACTGTGCGTGCTTCCGTATTTCCTTCCGGGTGCGGTACCAGGCATTACCATCGGCTGTTTCCTCGCAAACCTGCTTTGCGGAGCAGCACCGCTCGATGTGGTGTTCGGCAGCATCGCAACCCTCATCGGGGCACTGGGTTCCTACTATCTTGGAAAGAAAAGCAAATGGCTGGTATGTGTTCCGCCGATCCTTTCCAACACCATCATCATTCCGTGGGTCCTGCGCTATGCCTATGGCTCCACAGACTTGATCCCATTCGCTATGGTAACCGTTGGAATCGGAGAGATCCTGGCAGTCGGAGTACTCGGAAATATTTTGCTGCTCGCGCTGGAGCGGCATCACAGAGCTGTATTTGCACAGTAAACAATATCGCACGATAACGAACGAGGGGCGAAAGTTCCCGCAGCCGCCATGCATGGCGGCTGTGGAAACTTTCGCCCCTTTGATACTTCCTGTGCAATATTGTTTATAGCATCTCCATATAGGCAAGCAGCTGGTCTAAGAGCCCCAGCCCGATCCACAGGAGGATCAGCAGGACAACCAGCCCCGCAATGAGAAATACGAGTTTGTAAAACAGGTAGGCCCGCGCGAATTCCTTTCGATGCGGGTCTTCTTCGTGTTTCGCTTCATGGAAGAGGTAGAACCAGCCGACAACCGGCATGTTCATGCACATAAAGGTATAAAACCAGGAGCGGACCGAAGGGTCCCACCAGCGTTCTCTTGCGGAGTGGCCGGTGCTGCGTTTTTTGAAGAATGTTTTTTTGCCTGCTTCGGATTCGGAAATCTGTCTGGCAGTCTGGATCTCACCGGAGAGATCGGTTGTATGAGCGGCGGCAGGTTCTGGATCTGGGGAAGAAGGATCTTCGTCGATATCTGGAACGGTCAGGCGTGGGAGCGACGCAGTCTCCTGGTCGACGCGTTTTTCCAGGGCTGCCTGGATTTTGGCGGTATCAATGACTTCAGCCGATTTGCCAGAGGTGGATGTTACGTTGTCGATCGCCTCAGCCTGTTTGGCAGGATTATATTGATTCATCGTTTAATTTCCTCCTCCCGTCGGTGCTGTAGTGACGGCAGCCTGGGAACTGCCAGAGCCGGGTGCAGTGGTCGTGCCGGATCCCGGAACGCTGGACGTACCGGAATTATGATCGATTCCGGGTCCTGCATTGTCGGTCATCTGGGAAGACCAGGTGGTCCAGCTGCGGCTTGCCTGGCTTAAATAATTCCGCAGGGACTGCTGCTCCAGACCGATCTTCTGCTCATTCGCGGCCTGGACCGCTGCTTCCGCTTCTTCTTTCTTTGCCTGTTCGGCTTCCCACTCACTTTCGGTAGGCAGGGTGGCAATGCGGTCGATTGCTTTCTGGAGCCGTTCTTTGTAGGAGGCAGCTTCCTCATAGCTTTCTACCAGGGAAAGCTTGTCGATGGCATTTTGGACAATGTCTTCGGCATCTTCAGACTGGTATTCCAGATTTTCAACATCGCGCAGGGCGCTTAAGAAGGTGTTCTTCCTGGTCTGGATCTCCAGGTTTTTCCGTGTCGTAACGGCTTCTTCTTCTGCCTTTTTCTGGGCTTCTGCTTTTTCCTTTGCTTTCTGTATTTCGTAAAGGGCAATGGTGTCCTTCATGTCGTTGATGATCGGCGTGAATTCTTCGTTGCGCCTGGTCATGCGCTCCAACAGTTCGGTCCGTTTTTCACTTCCGTCCATCAGGTTCAGCTTGGAGATGATGCTCTGATACTGTTCCTTGACCCAGTAAGTGTCTTCCACGGTTTCGATGGTCTTGTCTTCAAATGCGGTTACGGCATTTTCCAGATCGGTCTCCAGCTTGCGTTGTTCTTTATCGTGGAGACTCTGCTGTGCCCGCTCGCTTAAGGTAGAACTGAACAGGTCCGTGATGCCGCTTTTAGGATCGGTGGTCATTTCCACGGTAGCAGGCTGTTCCCAGTCTAACAGTTCTTTGCCTTCGTGGATCTGGTCCATGACCTGTTTCCAGATCTTTCCGGCATAGGTTTTGCCGTAGATGCCAGGCATTGCGCGCGGGGTATCGTAGCCGACCCAGACAGCCGTGGTGTAGTAGCGGGTATAGCCGCAGAACCAGGTATCCTTGCTGCTGTTGGTGGTACCAGTCTTACCGGCAGCAGGCATGCCGCTTTCCAGTGCCAGTCCGTAGCCGGTTCCGTAAGGCTCATTTAAGGTTCCTTTCAGGACATCAGTCAGCATATAGGCGGAATCCTGTTGGTAGACAACCTGGGTATGAGGTTTTAAATTTTTGGTTAATTCTCCGTTATGTTCGTGGTCGATCTTGCGGATGCAGGTCTGGTCGTTATAGATCCCGCCGTTTGCCAGTGTACTGTAGCCCTTCGCCATGTCCACAACACGGACGCCGTTGGTGAAGCCGCCGATACTTAAGGATGGAACGCCGTTATCGATGTAAGTAAGCTTCTGGAATTCCATTTCTCCCAGATAGTTCAGACCGTAATCAACACTGATATCAGTGAGAATCTGCCATGCCACGGTATTTAAGCTCCGGTTTAAGGCTTCCCGGACAGAAACGTTGCCATAGTAGGAGCCGCCGCTGTTGGAAGGACCTCCTTCAAATTTGTGATCGTCAACCAGGCGGGCCGGATAGTATTCTCCGGTATCAAACGCCGGCCCATAGTCGATGAGTGGTTTGATGGTACTTCCCGGCTGTCTTGCGCTTAGGTAGGCGCGGTTATAAGCGTCTGTGGTGCCGCGTCCGCCGACGATGGCAGCCACGCAGTCAGTCTGGTTGTCTACGATGACGCCGGCGCCCTGCAGGGCATATTTTCCGTTGTCCTGAAGTTCTGTGTACGGGGAAAGAACATCGTCCAGCTGGGTCTGCAGGGTCTGCTGCAGATCCTGGTCGAGGGTTGTGTAAATGCGGTAGCCGCCCGCACGGATATCATCCGCTTTTTCGGTATAGGTGGCCTGATAATTTTCTATGTAGGAATCGTAATCGGATTTGTCTTTGAAGGTATACTGGAACGGGAAATCCTCCAGCTTCATGAGCGCCAAAGCTGCGCAATGGATGGCATAGCTGCTCATGTAGTTCTCGTTACTTCCCTCACCTTCCTCCTGAACGATGTTTAAAGGCTGGCTGATGGCACTGTTGTAGGCATCTTCCGTGAGATAGCCCACCTCCAGCATGCTGTGCAGGACATCGTTGCGCTTTTCTAAAGAAGCTTCCGGGTTGCGGACGGGATTGTAGGCAGTGGGGCTGTTGCTGATGCCGACTAAAACAGCGGCCTCGTAAGGGTCTAAGTCGCTGGCATCCTTGCCGAAGTAATAGCGGCTGGCAGCTTCCACGCCATAGCAGTGGTTGCCGTAGAAATTGGTATTGCAGTAAAATTCCATGATATCTGCCTTGGAATACTTTTTCTCAATCTCCGGCGCCAGCAGAATTTCTACGATCTTCCGGGTAAAGCTCTGTTCCTGGGTCAGGTACGTGTTCTTTACCACCTGCTGGGTAATCGTGCTTCCGCCCTGTGTGATCTCGCCGCGGTTTTTGATGAGGGCAAGACCTGCGCGGAAGGTCGCGATCCAGTCGACACCGGTGTGTGATTTAAAACGCCGGTCCTCCTGGGCAATATAAGCATTCTGCAGATTCATGCTGATCTGGCTGATCGGGACATATTCATAATGTCCGGCATTGATCAGTCCGATGAGCTGGTCGTTTTTATCGTATATTTCTGTGTCGGACAGCATACTGAAGTCCTGGCGCTGCATCTGCGCGAGCTTATCGTAGGCAACTTCCCGGCAGTGATCAAGCTGTGGGCGTACTTTGGCATAGATGAGCAGGCCAATGATTCCGCAAAGGATCAGTCCGCAGGTAAGCAAATGCAGAATGGACTGCAAAAGCCATCCAAGGATGCCGAACAGACTGACAAAGAAGTCGGGAACGGCACCAGCAAGCGATTTCGGTGTATGGTTAGATTTCATAGTAAGATACCTCTGTAAACAGACTCCTTTCGTTCCGTATTTTCTATACGATTATATTACAATTTCCATGGAAAGACTAGAAAAACATTGACTTTTCCCGCAAAAGGAAGTAAAAAAGAAAAGAATATGAAGCAGCATAATATATAAGAAGAATTGTGACTGTGAAAGCACGGAACAGTTACGAAGAATTTTAATCATGGAATGCATGATAAAATTAATTAAGGAAAAGGATGGAACCCATTATGTATCAGATAGATTTTAAGAAACCCATTGCCATTCACTTCATCGGCATCGGCGGCATCAGCATGAGCGGACTTGCAGAGATTTTAATGCAGGAGGGCTTTCGCATCAGCGGTTCCGATGCACATGAGAGTGAGCTGACGGACCATCTGGCTTTAGCAGGTGCTAAGGTCATGTACGGTCAGGCAGCAGCGAACATCACCGATGAGATTGATCTGGTGGTTTATACCGCAGCAGTTCATGCGGATAACCCGGAGTATGCCGAGGTTGTGCGCCGTGGTATCCCGATGATGAGCCGTGCAGAGCTTTTAGGGCAGATCATGAAAAACTACGGAGAGGCGATCGCGGTATCCGGAACCCACGGAAAGACCACCACGACCTCCATGCTGACTGAGATTTTACTGACAGCCGAGAAGAACCCGACCATTTCTGTCGGCGGAATCCTGCATTCCATCGGCGGCAATATCCGTGTAGGCGGACCGGAGCTGTTTGTGACCGAGGCCTGTGAGTATACCAATAGCTTCCTCTCGTTCTTCCCGACCATGGAGATCATCTTAAATATAGAAGCAGATCATCTGGATTTCTTTAAGGATCTGGACGATATCCGCCATTCTTTCCGCCTGTTTGCGCAGAAGCTGGATGAGAAGGGACTTCTGATCATCAACCGTGATATCAAAAACTATGAGGAGATCTGCGGCGGGCTGCCTTGCAAGGTGGTGACCTTCGGCCATAGCGCAGAGAGTGACTACAGCGCGGTAGAGATTACATACGATGCGTTCGCACGTCCGACCTTTACGGTCATGGCGCAGGGAAAGAAAGCCGGAACAATTACGCTGGGTGTTCCTGGCGAGCATAATGTATACAATGCACTGGCTGCTATCGCTGCAGCAAAGGCACTGGCTATCCCGGATGAGGCAATTGTGGAAGGTCTTCTTCATTTTACCGGAACGGACCGCCGTTTTGAAAAGAAGGGCGAGCTGAATGGCATTACCATCATCGACGATTACGCACATCATCCACAGGAGATCACGGCAACCTTAAAGGCGGCAAAGAATTATCCACACAAAAAACTCTGGTGTGTATTCCAGCCGCATACTTATACCCGCACCAAAGCATTTCTGGATGAGTTCGCAGAGGCGCTTTCTGCGGCAGATGCAGTTGTTCTTGCAGATATCTATGCGGCAAGAGAGACCGATACACTGGGGATCAGCTCTGCAGATATTGCTTCCCGCATCGAAAAACTGGGCACGGAAGTGCATTATTTCCCATCATTTGAAGAAATTGAAGCATTTCTTTTAAAAAATTGTTCCACCGGTGATTTGTTGATAACTATGGGCGCCGGAGACATTGTAAAAGTTGGGGAGAAGCTTCTTAACAAATAGTTATCCACATTATCCACATAGTTTTCCACTTTTTATGTAAAGGGACTATGTGGATTTTTTAATTTACATAATAAGCTGTCTAAAAATTTCAAAAACCGCGGTTTTATTGACATTTCGACGTTTTTCGAGCACATTTCCCTTACGGAAAAAGAGTTATATCCACATTATCCACATTATCCACAATGAATTCTGTGGATAAACTCGGCTATTTCTTTTTGAATTTGGATGTGGTAAGATGTTACCAGACAGGAAAGGTGAGATTTTTATGAGTTTTACATATCGTTTCCAGGTGGATGCAACCCTGGTTTCCAATGAATTTATTGACCGCTATCTGGCAGAGGCCAATGGGGAATATGTGAAAGTATATTTGTATCTGCTCCGGCATAAGGACGAACCGGTCAGCCTCGAAAAGATTGCGGACGGACTGAACCATACGGAAGCGGATATCCGGCGGGCGATTGCCTACTGGGAAAAACTTGGGGTGATCGGTGCACCAAAACAGGCGGCATCCCCAAGTGTGGGAGAAAAGCGTGCAGTGGCAGCTGCGAATGCTTCCATGGCCCAGTCGGAGCTTGCGGCAGCGGATCAGGAAAAAGAAACAAAAGCGGCACGACCGCTTTACAGCCAGGACCAGGTGAACAGCCTGCAGGGAAACAGCGAATTTGCAGAACTGCTCTACATTGCGCAGCGCTATTTAAATAAAATCTTTACTCCAAGGGAGCTGGAGGTGTTTGCGTACCTCTATGACGGACTTCATATGTCGGCAGAACTTCTGGAGTACGTGGTGGAGTATTGTGTGCAGGGCGGCCATACCAGTATCCGCTACATAGAGACCGTAGCCATCAGCTGGCACGAGAAGGGGTTTGCGACGGTTGACCAGGCAAAGGCCTATGCGAGCGGTTTTACGAAGAATTCGTTTTCTGTTATGCGGGCATTTGGTCTGACCGGAAGAAATCCGGGGGAAATGGAACGGGAAATGATCGAGCGGTGGTTCGGCGAATACGGGTTTACCAAAGAAGTGGTGCTGGAAGCGTGCAACCGTACCATCGAGGCAACACACAATCCGAGCTTCCGCTACGCAGACCGGATCCTTTCCGAGTGGAGAAAAGCCGGGGTTCACAGCCTGACGGATATTTCCGTGCTGGATGAAAAGTATAAAGGCCAGAAAAATCAGAAATCCCAGAAAAACAACCGGCAGGCAAACAACCAGTTCCTGAATTTTGAACAGAGAAACACCGATTATGATTCCATGGTATTAAACCAGGTGAAGGACTGGATCGGGGAACAGTAAGAAGAAAGCCGCTGACAGCAGGGTTTGTGGGCAAAAGAAAGAGACAGACAGCAGTAAGAAGCAGCGGTGAACAGCAGGAAACAGCGATTAGCAGTTAAGAAGGAGAATCAACAATGGCACTGAGCAATTCCCAGTACAACGCAGTCATGCGCGGGTATGAAGAACGGCAGCGCTTGCAGCGCCGCGCCATGGAAGCGCGGGTCGAGGAAGTATATAAGAAAGTACCGGCAATTCAGGAGCTGGACCGGCAGATCAGCAGCCGGGCGGCAGACTGTGCCAGAAAGGTCCTGAATGGAGATCCGGGTGCCCGCACGCACTTAAAGGAGGAGCTGGCAGACTTAAGAGAGCAGAAACTGGCACTGTTAAAGGCGGCCGGTTTCCCGGCAGATTATATGGAGCTGCGCTATGACTGTCCGGATTGCCAGGACACCGGCTATGTGAATGGAAAGCGCTGTCATTGCTTTGAACGTCAGCGGCTGAATATCCTGTATGCGCAGTCCAACATCGAATCCATTCTGAAAGAGGAAAATTTCGACCGTCTCCGTTTCGATTTTTACGACGATACGGAAAAGGTGCCGCAGCTTGGCATGACGGAACGCGCTTACATGGAGATCGTGGTACGGCAGTGCCGGGAGTTTGCAGACCAGTATCCGCAGAAAGGGAACAGCATTCTGTTTACCGGCGGTACCGGCGTCGGCAAAACATTTCTTACCAACTGCATTGCAAAGGCGCTGATCGACCGGTGTATCTCCGTCATTTATCTGTCCTCCAACGAGTTGTTTGAGATTTTTTCCAAATATAAATTCGGGCGCGACAGTGAGGAGGATATCGAGGAAAGCTATCGTTACATTGTGGAGTGCGACATGCTGATCATTGATGACCTGGGAACGGAGTTAAACAATTCCTTTGTTTCTTCCCAGCTTTTTTACTGCATCAATGAGCGCATTGGCAGAAAGAAGGGGACGATCATTTCCACGAATCTGTCCATGGGCATGTTAAAGGACACTTATTCCGACCGTGTGACTTCCCGGATCATGAGCAGTTACCGGATCATTCCGCTCTATGGGGCAGATATCCGCATGAAGAAGCGTGCGCTTGCTGCTGGAAGCAAATGAAAAAAAGTATTAAGATTGTGAAAAAGAAATCAGTCCCATTTTTAAAGCGAAAGTTTGCGGGGATTGTCTTGACTTAACTGAGGCATAATGATATAAAAGAAGCGATATTGCGGCAATTTTTATTGCTGCACAAAAACAAATAAATATAAACACAGAGCATGGAGGATAAGATGATTTACGAAGAGAAGACCATTGAGACCATTCCGGTAGGACCATTAGGATTGATCCCGTTGAAGAGCTGTTCCACGTTAGGCGCAAAGGTAAACGACTGGCTGGTTGAGTGGAGAAAAGAACGCGAGAGTGAGCATAAATCTACGATCGCGTTTGCAGGATATCAGAGAGATTCTTATATTATTGATGCAAAAACCCCGCGTTTTGGTTCCGGCGAAGGCAAGGGAACCATTGAGTCTTCTATTCGAGGCGATGATCTTTACATCATGGTAGATGTGTGCAACTATAGTCTGACGTACTCCCTGTGCGGCATGACCAACCATATGTCCCCGGATGACCATTATCAGGATTTAAAGCGTGTCATTGCGGCAGCAGCAGGTAAGGCACGCCGGATCAATGTCATCATGCCGTTCCTCTATGAGAGCCGTCAGCATAAGCGTTCCGGCCGTGAGTCCTTAGACTGCGCCCTGGCGTTACAGGAACTGATGAACATGGGTGTTGAGAACATCATCACCTTTGATGCGCATGACCCGCGTGTGCAGAACGCGATCCCGTTAAAGGGCTTTGAGACCGTTCAGCCGATCTACCAGTTCATCAAGCATCTGTTAAAGAACGAGACCGAGCTTCAGATCGACAGTGACCACATGATGGTCATCAGCCCGGATGAAGGCGGTATGGGCCGTGCTGTGTATTTTGCAAACGTGCTTGGCCTGGACATGGGTATGTTCTACAAGCGCCGTGACTACACCAAGATCGTAGACGGACGCAACCCGATCGTGGCACACGAGTTCTTAGGTTCCAGCGTAGAAGGTAAGGACGTGATCATCGTCGACGACATGATCTCTTCCGGCGAGAGTATGCTGGATGTCGCAAAAGAATTAAAGCGCAGAAAAGCAAGAAAAGTATTTATCTGCGCAACGTTTGGTCTGTTCACAAACGGACTGGCAAAATTTGATGAATATTATGAGAACGGTCTGATCGACCGGATCCTGACCACCAACGTGGTTTACCAGACTCCGGAGCTGTTATCCAGACCGTACTACATTGATGTAGATATGAGTAAGTACATTGCCCTGATCATCGATAACTTAAATCACGATGATTCCTTAAGCGAGCTGTTGAGCCCGACCAAGCGTATCAACAAGCTCCTGGACAAGTACCGCAATAAATAAGGTGGTTATTTCATGAGTGAAGACAGAACAAACAAGGATCCGCTTCTGGGCGGACTCGACGGCATGCGGGCCGGACAGCACTGGGCTGGGGAACCAGACCGTCTGAAACAGGCAGAAAACAGACAGGCTTTGGCGGAAAATGATACGACAGCTGCGGATCCGGCAGAGGCGGCAGAAAAAAATGCAGAAAGTTTTTCTGCCAAAGAAAATACGGCAGCTTCAGGTGCAGCAGGAACAGATGCAGAAGCATTTTCTGAGAAAGAAATACAGACTGCTGAGCTGGAAGCGCAGAAAATCGCACAGGAACTCCGGAGAGAAGCAATCAAGACCGGTAACACAGAGAAAGAAACAGAAGTACCGCATATGGAGCCGGTAAAGAGCCAGAAGAAAAATTCCCGCAAACAGGAGGAGCAGCCGGGCGGCTGGAAAAAAGAACTCTTGGAATGGGTCAAGATCATTGTATCTGCAGCACTCATTGCCTTTGTCCTGAATACCTTTATTATCGCAAACAGTGAAGTACCGAGTGGTTCCATGGAGAACACGATCATGACAGGCGACCGTGTCATCGGTTCCAGACTTTCGTATCATTTTTCAGATCCGAAACGAGGCGATATCGCGATCTTCCGTTTTCCGGATGATGAATCGATTTACTACGTAAAACGTATCATTGGTCTTCCGGGAGAGACGGTCGACATCATCGACGGAAAGGTCTATATCGATGGTTCCGATACTCCGCTCGACGAGCCGTATATCCGTGAACCCATGATTCCGGAGGCACCGATGCATTTTGAGGTACCGGATGGATGTTACTTTATGATGGGTGACAACCGGAACTATTCCATGGATGCGCGCCGTTGGGAAAACACGTATGTAAAACGCGAGAAGATCATCGCGAAAGTATTATTCCGCTACTTCCCAAAACCGGGAGTGCTGAAATAAACAATATCATGCATTTCACAGAGCCGTGTGAGCTGCCGGCAGGCAGCCCGCACGGCTCTTGTCGTAGAATCAATATTGTTATTTGGCGTGGTTTGTGTTATGATTTTAGGTACATTATGGCATGCTGTCGGCATTTGACAGAAGAATACGTCGAAGTATTTGGAGAGGGAACAAACATGAAAGATACAACATTAGTAATTATGGCAGCTGGTATTGGAAGCCGGTTTGGCGGCGGTATTAAGCAGCTGGCACCGGTAGGACCGGGCGGCGAGATCATTATGGATTATTCTATCCATGATGCGCTGGAAGCTGGATTTAACAAGATCATTTTTATCATCCGCAAGGATCTGGAAGCGGATTTCCGCGAAATCATCGGAAACCGCATTGAGAAGATCGCCCATGTGGAATATGCATTCCAGGAACTGGATGCACTTCCAGATGGATATCAGGTTCCGGAAGGCAGAAAGAAACCATGGGGAACCGGACAGGCCGTTTTAACAGTAAAAGATATGGTACATGAGCCGTTTCTGGTCATCAATGCCGATGACTATTACGGCAGGGAAGGATTCTTCAAGATCCATGATTATATGGTCAATGAGATGGATACGGAGGGAGACGTGTACGATATGTGCATGGGCGGTTTCATTCTGGAGAATACACTGAGTGAGAACGGTACCGTGACACGTGGTGTCTGCCAGGTAGATCCGGACGGTACGTTAAAAGAAGTGACCGAAACCTATGACATTGAGCGCAAAGGCAATGGCATTTTTGCAAATGACGAACAGGGGAATCCGGTTTTAGTTGATGCAAAACAGTACGTTTCCATGAATATGTGGGGACTTCCGCCGAAATTTTTAGATGCACTTGAGGTTGGATTCCCGGAATTTTTAGATCACATCAAAGAGGGCGATATCAAGGCAGAATATCTGCTTCCGAGCATCATCGATCAGCAGATCAAGGCAGGTAAAGCGCGTGTTCAGGTACTGGAAACCAGAGACAAGTGGTTTGGTGTCACCTATAAGGAAGATAAGGAAGCAGTCGTAGCTTCTATCCGGAAGCTGATCGCGGATGGTGTTTATAAGGAGAATCTGTATGACTAAGCTGATTTCCTGGAATGTAAACGGATTGCGCGCCTGTGTCGGAAAAAACTTTCTGGATTTTTTCCATGAGGCGGATGCGGACGTATTCTGTCTGCAGGAAACCAAGCTGCAGGCTGGTCAGATTGACTTAGATCTTCCAGGTTATCATCAGTACTGGAATTATGCGGAAAAGAAAGGGTATTCCGGAACTGCGTTATTTACCAAAGAAGAGCCGCTTTCTGTAACCTACGGAATCGGCGTGGAAGAACACGATCACGAAGGAAGAGTCATAACCGCGGAATTTCCGGAATATTATGTAATTACGTGCTATACGCCGAATTCCCAGAACGAGTTAGCGAGACTGGACTACCGCATGGAATGGGAAGACGCGTGGCGTGCGTATTTAAAGGGACTGGATGAAAAGAAACCGGTTATTTTCTGCGGCGATCTGAATGTGGCACATCAGGAGATTGACTTAAAGAATCCGAAGACCAACCGGAACAATGCCGGTTTTACGGATCAGGAGCGGGGAAAATTTACCGAGCTTCTGGCAGCGGGATTTACGGATACCTGGCGCTATTTTTATCCGGATCAGGAAGGAATCTATTCCTGGTGGTCTTACCGCTTTAAGGCGAGAGAGAAGAATGCAGGGTGGCGTATTGACTATTTCTGCGTTTCAGACCGTTTAAGAGACCGCCTGGAGTCGGCAAAGATCCACACAGAGGTGTTTGGTTCAGACCACTGTCCGGTAGAGTTGTGCCTGAAGTAAACGGGAACGCTGGTGCAATACATGTGCGGAAACCGGCGGATGCACCGCCGGTTCTCCCCGGTATGCCATGCAATAAAAAACAATGCGCTATGGAGTAAAGATGCTGCATCGCATGCGTGAGCAGCAAAAATGCTTTGTGGCGGGAAAGGTGGGCAAAATTGGAACCGTATCAGATCGATCTAAATGACAGCAAAGTGTATCCAATGGGACTCACAAGGACAGACAGGGGAATTCATGTCTCAACAGTGGCTGCAGCGAAGGCTTGCAGCCTGCTTTTGTTTGCAAAAAAGGAAAACGGTGGGAAACGGGGAAAAGCCGGAAAAGAAGCCGGATTTCAGGAAATATGCCGGATTCCGTTTCCGGAAACAGGAAAGACCGGACATGTCTGGTCTTTGACAGTCAATGGGGCGTTTGATACGTTCTATTATGCGTTTGAGGCAGATGGAACCTGCTTTTCAGATCCATATGGACGTTCCTTTGCCGGGCGGGAACGCTGGGGAAGGTTAAATCAGGCAAAAACCCTTCTTTTGACGCCGGTAGCACAGGCGAAATTTGACTGGCAGAACGACCGGCCGCTGCATATTCCCTATGAAGACTGTATCGTGTATCGTGCCCATGTTCGTGGTCTGACAAAACATGCTTCTTCCGGGACAGAGCACCGTGGAACCTTCCGTGGTGTGGTAGACAAGATCCCGTACTTGAAAGAATTGGGCATTACGACACTGGAACTGCTCCCTGCGGTGGAGTTTCAGGAAGTAATGATGCCGGAGCATGAGGAAGGAAATCCTTATGGAAGCAGTGAGCCGACCGGACGTCTGAACTACTGGGGCTACACAAAAGCCTGTATGTTTGCGCCCAAGGCATCTTATGCGGATCCGGGAAGCAATCCGGTAACCGAGTTTCAGTACATGGTACGGGAACTGCATAAAGCCGGTCTGGAAGTCGTGCTGGAACTTTATTTTTCCGGGAAAGAAGTGCCGGAGTTTGTGCTGGAGACGGTACGTTTCTGGGTGCGGGAATACCATGTGGACGGGATCCATCTCACGGGTTACGCGCCGACTGCGCTTCTGGCAAAAGACCCGTATCTGGCAGACACCAAGCTCTGGGCAATCTCCTGGGATGCAGAAAAGCCGGCAGCCGGAGAAAAAAAGCATTTAGGGGAATACAACGAAGGCTTCCTGATCGATATGCGCCGGGCTTTAAAAGGCGATGAGGATCAGATGAGCAGCCTGATCTTCCGGAACCGCAGAAACCCTGCGGAGTACGGCGTGTTAAACTTTATGGCTGGCACCAATGGCTTTACCATGATGGATATGGTTTCCTACGACCAGAAGCACAACGAAGCCAACGGGGAAAACAACCGGGACGGAAGTGATTACAACTATTCCTGGAACTGCGGCGTGGAAGGAGCTGTACGTAAGAAAAAGATTCAGGAGCTGCGGGCGAGACAGCTGCGCAATGCCATGCTGCTGCTCTTTTTGAGTCAGGGTACCCCGGTGCTTCTTGCAGGCGACGAATTCGGCAATTCCCAGAACGGCAACAATAACGCTTACTGTCAGGACAACGAAACCTCCTGGCTCAACTGGAATTTGAATAAATGGGACCAGGCACTTCTGGACTTTGTCAAACACGTGATCGCGTTTCGGAAGGCACACCCGGTCTTTCATATGGAACAGGAACCGCGGGTCATGGATTATCTGGCCTGCGGACACCCGGATATCTCTTACCATGGAGTCAATGCCTGGCAGCCGGAATTTGAAAATTTCCGCCGTCAGATCGGGATTCTCTATTGTGGGAATTATGCGAAAAAGCCAGATGGTCAAAACGACGACTTTTTCTTTGTGATCTTCAACATGCATTGGGAACCGCACGGCTTTGCCCTGCCAAACCTTCCGAAAGATCTGGAGTGGACCCTGTCATTTGATACCAGTGACAGCGCGGCCGGAGGTTTTTATGCAGAAGGTCAGGAACGCAAAGTTTCCAACCAGAAGAACTGCATGGTGCCGCCCCGTTCTGTTCTGGTGTTTAAGGGAAAGAAAAAGGCGAAAAACCTTGACAAAGCATAGCAAAACAGATATAAATGAAAGGGCAAAATGAATTACGAAAAAACGGCCTTTGTGGCTGTTATCGCATTTAGGAGGAATTAATAATGAACAAGACAGAATTAGTAGCAGCAGTAGCTGAGCAGGCAGGTCTTTCCAAGAAGGATGCAGAGGCTGCAGTAAAGGCATTTACCGATGTAGTTGCAGAGGCTCTGAAGGCAGGCGATAAAATCCAGTTAGTAGGTTTCGGTACTTTCGAGGTATCTGAGAGAGCAGCAAGAGAAGGCCGCAACCCGAGAACCGGCGAGACCATGACCATCGAGGCTTCCAAGACTCCGAAGTTCAAAGCTGGTAAGGCATTAAAGGATCTTGTAAACGCTTAATTTGCTGATTTTTCCGAAAACGCTAAAAATAACTAAAAAAATTGGTTTAAAATGTAAAATAAAGATTCCCCCTAGAATGCGTTTCGCGTGATAGGGGGATTTTTACCCATTAGCAAGGAATTGGCGCACAGGGATTTATTTGTTGGAGCGCGATTGACATTGCAGGGAATTCACCCATTAGAAGGAGAACCGGATATGCGTCTGGACAAATACCTGAAAGTATCCCGTATCATTAAAAGAAGAACAGTAGCAAATGAGGCCTGCGACAGCGGGCGTGTCATGCTGAACGATAAAGTGGCAAGAGCCAGTGCGGACGTAAAGGTCGGAGATGTGATCGAGATTGCATTCGGCAACAAATCTGTCAAGGTGCGCATCACGAGCGTGCAGGAGACAATCCGCAAGGAAGATGCAAAGGAAATGTTCGAGTATCTTTAGTATGTTATATAAAAAGCCTGGAAGCTGATCACAGAAGTGAGCTTTCAGGCTTTTTTGTGTGTGTAGGTTTTATACAAAGCACCAGTGTTTTCCTAATTGATATTCTAGGAAACATAAACATCACCCCCTCCCCATATACTAAACCATGAGTTCAGGTGGGGAGGTTTTTTCGTGGAAGAAAAATCCGGAATCCGTGCCCATGCCTGTCGGCTGGAAAACCGGAGCGCGGCAAGCCTGACCGGGGTGCGGGAAGTGGTATCGTTTGATGAAAACCAGGTGGTGGTGGACACGGACATGGGACTTCTGACGATTAAGGGGAAGGAGCTTCATGTCAGCCGCCTTACGGTAGAAAAGGGAGAACTGGAGGTGGATGGGCAGGTGGACAGCCTGACCTATTCTTCAAATGAAGCTTACCGGAAGGCGGGACAGTCCATTCTGACCCGGTTGTTTGGCTGATGGCGCAGGTGTACCGGGAAGCGCGGCTTTTGCTTCTTGGGCTTGGTGTTGGTATCGTCCTGATGATGGTGTACGACGGACTTCGTCTGTTACGGTTTCTGTTTCCACATAAGAATCTGTTGGTAGGACTGGAAGATCTGTGCTACTGGATCTGGTCCGGTTTTTTTACGTTTCTGTTTTTGTATCGGGAGAATGACGGGGCACTGCGTTTTTACATGATCGGGAGTATTTTTTGCTCGATGCTCTTTTATGACCGGATAATCAGCAGAAATTTGCGAAAGGTCTTGAAATGGGCGGTTCGATGCATTAGAATGAAATTACGAAGGTAACATAAATTGGAAGATCCGAACAAGCAGGCAGATTCCAATTCCAAAGAACGTGTACCAAATGCATGAAACTGTTACGAAAAAGAAACAGAGTAAGGAAACAAAGAAGTTGGTGAGAAACATGAAAGCGCGGGGAACAGGGCGCAGAAAGCGCAAAGAGCGGTTGGGAAACCGTCTGACCATGATTGGCATTACGGTGGTGGTACTGAGCATGGCAGTGATCGTGAACGTCAAGAATACCTCCATGGAAAAGAAAGTCATGGAATACCAGGCAAAAGAGGAATCTCTGATGCGCCAGGTAGAAAGTGAAAAGAAGCGGTCTGCAGAGTTGGAAGAGCGCCGGGTTTATGTGCAGACAAAGCAGTACATTGAAGAAGTGGCAAAACAAAAGCTGGGACTGGTGAAACCAGATGAAATCCTTTTAAAGCCGGCACCGAAAAACAATTAAGCAGCCATGCATCCGAAAGAAACGGCCGTTACTGTTTGCGCAACGCGTGAACAGTAACAGAAAAATAACAGACATAGGATCCTTTCCTGCCGCATATATTGTGGTTCAGGAGGGGATTTTTTGTGTGGAAGCGAAAACAGCGCCGCGATATGGCGGATGTTCATATCTATACAGCAGAAAGACTGCATGAGATGGCCCAGTCGCTGGAAGGTCTGTCCAGGGCCTGCAATGACCGGATGCAGGAGGAAAAGGGACTGACCCGGGAAGATGCCCAGGCGGCCATGCAGACGGCAGCGGCGGTGGTTTGCGGTCAGTGCAGCAGGTGTAATCTGTACAGTGATGCAAAGAAGGAAGATAGTTACTATCTGTATTATCTGCTTCGTTCTTTTGAGCAGAAGGGGAGGGTGGAGTATGAAGATATGCCCAGGCTGTTTCTGGAAACCTGCCGGAATAAAGAGGAATATCTGGCGCAGCTAAACCGCAATCTGGGGCGGGCAACCATGAACCTGGAATGGAAGAACCGTTTTCTGGAGAGCCGGGATACGGTCATGGTACAGTTTCGGGAGCTGGCCATGATGCTGGAAGAATTTGCCAGTCAGATGGGACAAGCTGTTGATATTACCGATCAGAAGCAGGATGCAGTGCGCCGCCTATTTCATCTGCACCAGATTTCCGTAGATAATATGCTCCTTCTGCAGCATGAAAACCGTTACCGGGAGGCCTATGTGACCCTTCATGCGCTTGGGAACCGTTGCATGACAGCAAAGGATGCAGCAGGTCTCTTTGGACAGGCTGTGGGAGGGAAAGGCTGGTATGCGCCGCCGGATACCCGTGCACTCATTACGAAACAGCCGGGCATTGTGCGTTTCCTGGAACCGGGCGAATATCGGATGATGTATGGAGTGGCGCGCATGTCGAAGAATGGAACCGGCGTTTCCGGAGACAATTATACGTATTCCGGGAGTCTGCCTGGGCAGGTGATCATGAGTATTTCGGATGGAATGGGAAGCGGGGAGACTGCTGCAAGGGAGAGCCGGAAGGTGATCGAGCTTGTGCAGCAGCTGCTGGAAACCGGATTTTCTGCCCGGTCTGCGTTGAAAATGGTGAACACCATTCTTATGCTGACGGGCATAGAGCAGCACCCGGCTACGCTGGATCTCTGCTGTATCGATCTTTGCAGCGGTGTGTTGGAAGCCATGAAAATGGGGGCGGTAGCTACGTTTATTCTCAGCGATGGTACAGCGGATGTACTGGAGGCGGGGAATCTTCCGGCAGGGATTTTGTCCCAGGCAGAGCCGGTGCTTCTTTCCCGGAAACTCTGGGACGATGACCGCGTGATCATGATGAGCGACGGGGTGCTGGAAGCCTGTCCGGGACTGGAAAAGGAAGCGGCCCTGAAAGCGTACCTGGAAGCCATGCCGGTAAAAACACCCCAGGATATGGCGGAGCGGATTCTCCGGTTCGCCTGCCAGAATGGTGGTATGAATGATGATATGACGGTTTTGGTGGGAGGGATCTGGAAACGATAGGAAAATGGCTGGAGTCTGAAAAAAACTGGAAATGAAAACTCCAGAGTCCAGGAAACCCAGGAGAAATCAGGAACCTTGGAACTGGGAAAAGAGAACAATGACGCAGAAACAGGAAACACCGCTTGCGGCAGGAAGAAAATACAGGTATAGTGTAAGAGACGCAGTATCATAAAATTCCGTTGCCGGACACGCCTGCGTGACCGTAACAGACGTGTCAGGACAAAATGGGAATACAGGAAGGATAAGATGTTACAAAAAGTAAGAAACTATATACAGGACCAGCATATGATCCTGCCGGGAGACGGTGTGATCGTGGCACTTTCCGGCGGTGCAGACTCCGTATGCCTTTTGGTGGTATTAAAGAAACTTGCACAATTGGGACTGCAGTGTCAAAGTGCCGGAGTGGAGAGACAGGTGACTGAGCCGGAGACAGAAAAGGAACATCCCTGTTTTGCCCTGCGCGCAGTCCACGTGAACCATGGGATCCGCGGCGCGGAAGCAGACCGGGATGAGGCTTTTGCGCGGGAGCTTTGCAGAACGCTTCAGGTTCCGTTTATCGCGCTGCATTGTCAGGTTCCGGAGTATGCAGCGGAGCATGGGCTTTCGGAGGAAGAAGCGGGACGGATCCTGCGGTATCAGATCCTGGAAGCGCAGGCTGAGGCGTGGGAGCGGGAATTTTTGGCGGAACACCGGGTGAAGATTGCGCTGGCCCATCATCGGAATGACAATGCGGAGACAATCCTGCATCATCTGCTCCGGGGCAGCGGGCTTACCGGACTTGCCGGGATACGACCAGTGCAGGAACGGCGCATCCGGCCGCTTCTTGGCGTGGGACGCGGGGAAATCCGTGAGTATCTGAATGCAGAAGGGATTGGCTGGTGTGAGGACAGCACGAATCAGTCTGGGGATTATACCAGAAACCGGATCCGGAATGAGGTGCTGCCGCTGCTGAAAGATGCGGTGAATGCGCAGGCAGAGGAACACATTTTACAGGCGGGGCAGATCATCGGGCAGGCAGATGCGTATCTGGCAGATCAGGCAGCAGAAATCTGGAAGACATCCGGGAAGCTGTACGGCAAGGAGAAAAGGGATGCGTCCTGCGATTCTGGAAACAGGGATTTGGCAACGTGCTGGGATTCGGAAAAACAGGCTGCAAAAGATTGTATCCGGGCGGAAATCCCCCTTGCCACAATCCGAACGCAGCCAGACATTCTGAAAACCTACCTGATCCGGCATATGTTAAACCTGATTCATCCGGGCTGGAAAAATATAACCAGCCGACATTTTTATCAGATCACGGAGCTGGCAGAAAAGCAGGTGGGAAGCCGGATCGATCTCCCGGGAGGTCTGATTGCAATGCTTGGATATGAGACGCTTGTGCTGACCCGAAATACCGGACCGGACATGGCTTTCCGGAAAACAGAAGCAGCTGGTCCCGGATACGGTGAAGAATACAGTCTGGAAATGGACCAAGCGCTCCACATGACGGTATTTTCTCGCCAAAAAGACCAGGAAATTCCCAAAAACCAGTATACGAAATGGTTTGACTATGATAAAATCAAAGGTACGCTGTCGGTGCGGACCAGGCGGACAGGAGATTATCTGATCCTGCCGTCCGGAGGAAAGAAAACCATTGCCCGTTTTATGATCGATGAAAAAATCCCGAAAGAAGAGCGGGATCATATTCTGCTTCTTGCAGAGGACGATCATGTATTGTGGGTGGTTGGTTACCGGATCAGCGAATACTATAAGATAGATAACAAAACACAAAACATATTGCAGGTAACCTGCGACGGAGGAAAAGATTATGGCAGATAAGATCAGAGTATTGTTGCCGGAAGAAGATGTAAACAAGCGAATCAGCGAAGTAGCAGAACAGATCAGCAAAGATTATGAGGGAAAAGAAATCCACCTGATTTGTATTTTAAAGGGTGGCGTATTTTTCACCTGTGAGCTGGCAAAACGCCTTACCGTTCCGGTTACCATGGATTTCATGTCCGTTTCCAGCTATGGAGATGATACCAAATCCAGCGGCGTTGTCCGCATTGTAAAAGACTTGGATGAGTCCCTGGCAGGAAAAGAAGTCCTGATCGTGGAGGATATCATCGACTCTGGCCGCACCCTGTCTTACCTGATCGAGGTATTAAAGCAGCGCGGACCAAAGAGCATTCACCTGTGCACCCTGCTTGACAAGCCGGAGCGCCGTGTGAAAAAGCAGGTCAAGGTTGATTATACCTGCTTTACCATTCCGGATGAGTTCGTAGTAGGCTACGGACTTGATTACGCTCAGAAATACCGCAACCTGCCGTTTATCGGTGTGGTTGAGGTAGATCAGTAAGGAGGCCGGTGAGTGAAACAGCAAAGTAGTTTTCGGGGCAGCTGGCTTCTTTTTCCGCTGCTTCTGATCGTACTGGCGCTGGCTTTTATGCCGGGGCGCAAACAAAATGAGCTGAGTTACCAGCAGTTCAAACAGGTTTTGGAAAGTGGGAATGTAAGTTCCCTGATCATTTACCAGAATGAGCAGACACCGACCGGTGAGGTACGTCTTTCCAACCGCGCAGGCGAGGTTTATGTGACCTATGTTTCTGATGTAAACCAGGTCCAGCAGATGCTTCAGAATGCGGACATTGATTACAGCATGAACGATGTTCCGCAGACCAGTTACTGGATGAGCATCATTCTTCCGGTTGTGATTTCTGTAGGCGCAGTGATCCTGATGCTGGTCATCATGAACATGAGAGCCGGTGCAGGCGGCGGTACCAATGCCAAGATGATGAACTTTGGCAAGAGCCGTGCACGCATGACCAACACCAGCAATGTGACATTTAAAAATGTGGCAGGTCTCCAGGAAGAGAAAGAAGATCTGGAAGAGATGGTGGATTTTCTGAGAAATCCCCAGAAGTACACCAGTGTAGGCGCGAGAATCCCGAAAGGTGTGATCCTGGTGGGCCCTCCTGGAACCGGTAAGACCCTGCTTGCCAAGGCTGTAGCCGGTGAGGCGGGGGTACCGTTCTTCTCCATCTCCGGTTCCGATTTCGTAGAGATGTTTGTCGGCGTCGGTGCTTCCCGTGTCCGCGACTTATTTGAGGATGCCAAGAAGGCGGCTCCGTGTATTGTATTTATCGATGAGATCGATGCCGTAGCCCGCAGACGTGGTACCGGCATGGGCGGAGGCCACGACGAGCGTGAGCAGACCTTAAACCAGCTTCTGGTTGAGATGGACGGTTTCGGTGTCAATGAGGGCATCATCGTCATGGCAGCGACCAACCGTGTAGATATCCTGGATCCGGCTATCTTACGTCCGGGTCGTTTTGACCGTAAGGTTGCAGTAGGCCGTCCGGATGTGAAGGGCCGCGTGGAGATCCTTCAGGTGCATTCCAAGGAAAAACCGCTTGGAGAAGACGTAGACCTGGCCCGTGTGGCAAAGACGACTTCCGGCTTTACCGGAGCTGATCTGGAAAACCTTATGAACGAGGCAGCCATTCTTGCGGCAAAGGAAAACCGCAGCTTTATCCGCCAGAGCGATATCGACCGCGCATTTGTCAAGGTTGGCATCGGCGCGGAGAAGAAGAGCCGTGTCATTTCCGAGAAAGAGAAGAAGATTACCGCATACCACGAGTCTGGTCATGCGATCCTGTTCCATGTACTGCCGGATGTAGGACCGGTTCACACGGTATCCATCATCCCGACCGGCGTTGGGGCAGCAGGCTACACCATGCCGCTCCCGGGTGAGAACGAGATGTTCAACACCAAGGGCAAGATGCTGCAGGATATCATGGTATCCTTAGGCGGCCGGATTGCAGAGGAGATCATCTTCGGTGATGTGACGACCGGTGCTTCCCAGGATATCAAGCATGCCAGCAAGATCGCGCGTGCCATGGTGACCCAGTATGGTATGTCCGAGAAGGTCGGCATGATCGATTACGGCAGCGACGATGATGAGGTATTCATCGGAAGAGACTTTGGCCATGTGCGTGCTTACAGTGATGAGGTGACGGCTTCCATTGACGCGGAAGTAAAGCGTATCATCGATGAGTGCTACGCAAAAGCAAAGAATATCATCCTGGAACACCGGGATGTACTGGAGAGCTGCACCACCCTGCTGATCGAGAAAGAGAAGATCGGACAGGAAGAGTTCGAGGCGCTGTTCCAGAAATAAAAAGAAGTCAGAAGGCATAGATGCGTTGCTTAGCGGGACAAAACAGATGAAACTATGCAAAATGCACAAAAAAAGTTTTGAAATTTGTTCATGTTTGTTAACACTTATTGGTTGGTCCGTGCTATTATAATACACGTAAACCCCCCAATACATTATATAGTTTTTGCTACACCCCATAAGAAACGAAATACCTTCTCCTGAAAGAGCCAGCTACCCCGCTGGCTCTTTCGCTGTTATTTGCGCAATGCGCAAACAACAGCGGGATTTTGCCGATGCTTCGCATTCCAAATCGGCAAAATCTGCTACCACGACTGTACTGTACGGAATTTTCAGTTCAGAAAATTCCTATCTACGACTGGAATGTAGATGTTTGTTTTCAGAAAATAAACATGTTGTCATTGACATGAAAATCATTTAAAATGAGGTTATACGATTCCATCGGGTGAAAGAGAAAAGTAACGTGTAACTGTGAGGATGCGGAACCGTTACACAAACGTTTTGCTGCGTAACACACAGGCAGAATCAGGACAGAGACAGCAAACCCGGGAGGAAGGAGCAGGGGTTATGTTTGATGAGCATCAGGAAAAAGGAATCAACCGGCAGGCATTGTTTACGGATGAGACGCAGGATTACCGCAGACCGGAAGAACCGGACGCAGGCGAGACTGTAACACTCCGCTTTCGCACCGCGAAAGACAATGTTGACCGGGTTTTTTATATTGAGGAAGATAAAAACATTCAGGCAGAGATGCGCAAAGTATCTTCGGACCGCCTGTTTGATTATTATGAATACCGGATGGAGGCGGACAGTGAGCCACAGCGGTATTATTTCCAGGTAGTGAAGGATAACGAAATCTGTTATTTTAACAGATTAGGAGCTACGATGGACATCCAGAGCTGCTATGCATTTCGCATTACCCCGGGTTTTCACACCCCGGAGTGGGCCAAGGGTGCGGTCATGTATCAGATCTTTGTGGACCGCTTCTGCAATGGAGACAAGAGCAATGATGTGACAGAGTGTGAGTACGTCTACATTGGGCGTCCGGTACACCGTGTTACGGACTGGAGCACCAATCCGTCTACGATGGATGTGGGCTGTTTTTATGGCGGAGACCTGCAGGGTGTGTGGGACAAGCTGGATTACCTGCAGTATCTGGGGGTGGAAGTCATCTATTTTAATCCGCTGTTCGTCTCCCCATCCAATCACAAGTATGACAGCCAGGATTATGACCACATCGATCCGCACTATGGCGTGATCGTGAAAGATGGCGGAGAACCGGTGGCAGAGAATGCAGTGAATAATGACCATGCGACCCGCTACCAGATGCGCAGTGCAGATCCGGAGAATCTGGCTGCCAGTGATGCCTTTTTTGCCCGTTTTATGGAGGAGGTCCACAAGCGCGGCATGCGTGTGATCATCGACGGAGTCTTCAATCATTGCGGTTCTTTTAATAAATGGCTGGACCGTGAGAAAATCTACAGCAACCAGGGCAGCTACGAGCCTGGTGCTTATGAGAGTAAGGAAAGTCCGTACCGCAGCTTCTTTAAGTTTTACAATGAAGATGCATGGTCGGATAACGGCACTTACGATGGCTGGTGGGGACACGATACCCTGCCGAAGTTAAACTATGAGGATTCCCCGAAGCTGTTTGAATACATCATGAAGATTGCCCGCAAGTGGGTATCCGCACCGTACCAGGTAGACGGCTGGCGTCTGGACGTGGCAGCCGATCTGGGTCACAGCAGCGAGTATAACCACAAATTCTGGCAGGAGTTCCGCAAACATGTCAAAGAAGCAAATCCGGAGGCTATCATTCTGGCAGAGCATTATGGAGACCCCAGCAGCTGGCTGGCCGGAGACCAGTGGGATACGGTCATGAACTATGACGCGTTCATGGAGCCGCTGACCTGGTTTTTAACGGGCATGGAAAAGCACAGCGATGAGTATAATGGTGCTCTCTACGGCGATGGTGTCAGCTTTTTCCGCTCCATGTATTACCACATGAGCCGGATGCAGACCCAGTCGGTATTGGTGGCCATGAACCAGCTGTCAAACCACGACCATAGCCGTTTTCTGACCAGGACCAACCAGATTGTGGGACGTCTGGCCAGTGCGGGTGCGAAGATGGCAGAATTTGGCATCAATTACGGAACGTTCCGGGAAGCCATTATGGTGCAGATGACCTGGCCTGGTGCGCCGACCTTATATTATGGCGATGAGGCAGGCGTGTGCGGTTGGACGGATCCGGATAACCGCAGAACCTACCCATGGGGATCGGAAAATTTTGAACTGATCGAGTATCACCGTTATCTCATTGACCTGCACAAGAAACTTCCGGCCCTGCGTCGCGGCTCCTTAAAACAGCTGCAGGCAGACCGTCAGCTTATCATGTATGGTCGTATGAGCGGGGAAAATAAGTGCGCGATCATCATCAACAACCGCGGCGATGGCAGAACCGTCAGCGTGCCGGTTTGGGAGCTTGGCATTACCGATGAAGATGTGATCACCCGCATGATGATGTCCTATGAGAGCGGCTATAACGCAGGACGGGTAGACTACCATGCAGACCACGGATATCTGACACTGGATGTACCGGCGCACAGCGGCGTACTGCTGTCCAGCGGAGCGCTGGTGTAAGGAGCGCCAATCGGTGTCAGCATGACAGACCGCATATAGACTGCAGTCTCGCGGAAGAATATGGAGGAATGTAACTGTTCAGTAGGGCTGCGCATTTACTGCGCTGACCGTAAGAAAACATAGGCTGACAGGAAAAAATCAGATAAAGAAAAGACCTTCGTACCGGGAACATGCCACGGTGCGGAGGTCTTTTTTGGCAATTTGTATCTATAAAAGTAAACGGAAAAGCAAAAAACTGCTTGCTTTTTGGCAGTTGGTATGATAATATAATTTTTGCTTGTCGAAGCTAGTATGGATGGGTTCCCGAGTGGCCAAAGGGGGCAGACTGTAAATCTGTTAGCTGTGCTTTCGGTGGTTCGAATCCACCTCCATCCATTTCCTGAAAAGGATATGCCGCAGTGGCGGAACTGGCAGACGCACAGGACTTAAAATCCTGCGGGACTAATCTCCCGTGCCGGTTCGATTCCGGCCTGCGGCATTAAAGCTTTTTGGCAGGACAGGCCTTGGTAGCTCAGTTGGTAGAGCAGAGGACTGAAAATCCTCGTGTCACTGGTTCGATTCCGGTCCAAGGCACTTGGATATACAAAGATTCTTATTCACATGGTTTTCACGAATTTCAAAAAAACTTGAAAAAGTGCTTGCAATCCTAAATAACTTGTGGTAAGATATGAAATGTCCGAAAGACAACAATAAAATATGCGCGAGTGGCTCAGTTGGTGGAGTACGACCTTGCCAAGGTCGGGGTCGCGGGTTCGAGTCCCGTCTCGCGCTCTCAACAGTACGGGTTCCGAGTTATTCGGGATCCGTTATTTGTTTGTATAAATGAAATTACTGAAAGTTTTTATTTGAAGAAAACCCCAGAGGATTAATTAGGACCCTCTGGGGTTTTTGGTTTGCCTTCTGGCAAATTCCAGTAATCTTTGGAGGTATAAGGACCTTTGACCAATGGCATGTTAACACTTCCTTTCCATTATCGTTATTATAGGAGAAACAGAGACAACAAACAAGGCTTTACTTTTGCCCCAAAGTTTTCTAATATATTAGAGAACCGTGTGACTGCAAAGTGTAACGCAGTTATTACCGTTCATGCGTTGCGCAAACAGCAGGATTTGTTTGTTGTTTTTCAGCAACAAGTTAGAATATAGAGGCATTACGATGAAGTTTATTTATACCAGAAGCAACGATGAAATCCGTATAGATCAGATCGAAGACCCAGAGGCGGTGATCTATGTACCGGAGCGTTTTGAGGATTGTCCGGTGACAGAGCTTGGCTCCTATGTGCTGGCGCACAGTTCTGTGGAGGAGATTCATCTTCCACCGTATGTCAGAAAGATCGGTGCGTACGGATTTTATGAGTGTGAACAACTTAAAAGAATTTATTGTTACAGCCGGGTGCTGGACCTTGGTGCCGGGCTGTTTGCGGGTGTACCTGCAGTAGAGTATCTGGATATTACGGAGTTTCCGGCTGAGCGTTCCTGCTTAAAGGAGATGTTGACAGAACTCCGGCAGACTTTGCGGGTGCAGATCCATTGTTACTGCACACGCATGCGTGTGCAGCAACGGGATTTTGCCGATGCTTCGCATTCCAAATCGGCAAAATCCGCAGCCACAACTGTATCGTACGGAATTTTCAGTTCAGAAAATTCCTACCCGTGTACAGCTATGATTCAGCCGCTGCGGCAGGCGGGGCGAAAGGAAGCAGGGCAGGAAATCTTAAAACCGGAAGAAACAAAGCAGCGGGAAAGAGAACAGCAAAACTTGGATCTGTCTTCGGAGAAACTGCCGGAAGAATACGAGGCGAGACTGATCTTTCCGGAGTATTTCGAGGATTCGGTTGAGAATACACCAGCCCGCATTGTCTGCATCGAGACGCATGGCTGTGGGCATCGTTACCGGTACTGTTTTGCCGGGCGGGTGTTCCAGTACCGGGGCTACGATGAGCTTTTTCCACATGTACAGGTGCAGGAAAAAGAAGAACTGGTTACAGAGCTGGCATTGGGAAGGCTGCTCTATCCCAAAGAATTATCGGAGAAATTCCGGGAACAGTACCAGACTTATATCCGGGAGCACTGGGAGATGGCCGGACGGCTTTTGATTCAGGCAGATAACATGAAGAAGAACCACGTGAGCAACCTGGAACCAGGAAAACTGCCGTGGCTGGTAGAAGAGGTGCTTATGCCAAGGAAGGATCAATGCGAAACCCGGCAGCCAGAACTTGCGGCAGAACAACTCCGGAATACGGAACAAAATCAGCCGCTTCAGAATTTCTCTGCCCAGCTTTCCACATTTATTCAGATAGCTCAGGAATCCGGCGATACGGAAATGGTGAGCTGGCTGATGGAACGGCGGCATCAGCTTCGGGCTGCAGATTCGATGCAGTCTGCAGGTGCACTACAGGATGCCGAAACAATACAGGATTTAACTGGTGACATGGAACATTCAGTGAAAACGCAGTCATCAAAGCGGAAACGCCGATTCGAATTTTGAAAATCGCCCTCGCAGTGTTTTTTGGCGATGGGCAGTTTATAGATAAGAAAGGGGAAATCGCTGTCGGACGCACATGGTTGTGTGTCTGGTAACGAGAATTACGGAACATGATCGATCCAACCAGGCACAGACAGCTGGAAGAACTGAATATGGTGGAACTTTGTACCCGGATCTTCCGGAATGCCAGGAATGAACTGTACCTGAATATGCGGTATCTGGACCTTTCGTTAAGTTCGCTTGGCTTTGAGGCAGACCCGTGCTGCCGTGGTGTGGGGACAGATGGATTTGTGATCTACTATCATCCGGATTACGTCTGCGATCTGTACCAGAGGGGGCGCGTGCATGTGAACCGGGCATATCTGCACATGGTGCTGCACTGCCTGTTCTGCCATATGGACACGCGCGGCAAACGGGAACCGGAACTTTGGAACCTGGCCTGCGATATTGCGGTGGAATCCATGCTGGACGACATGTATGTAAAATGCATTCGTGTGGCACCGACGCCGTTTCGCCGGGACTGGTACGGACGGCTGCATGCGAAGCTTACTGTGCTGAATGCAGAGGGTGTGTATCGTGTGCTGAAGGAAGAGCAGCTGGAGCCGAGGAGGCTGGAGCGTCTGGCAGCGGAATTTCTGGTGGATGACCACAGTTTCTGGGATCTCCCGGGGGATTCCCCGAAGACTCCCATGGTGCGCCAGACGCAGTGGAGCAATAACCGGGAAAAGGTGCAGACCGAGATGGAGACCATGGGAAACCAGCAGGACGAGGAAAATAAAAGTATGCTAGAGCAGATCCAGGTGGAGAACCGGGAACGGTATGATTACCGTCACTTTCTGCAGCGCTTTTCGGTGCTGCGGGAGGAGATGCAGGTCGATCCGGATTCCTTCGATGCGATCTTTTATACCTACGGGCTTTCGCTGTATGGCAACATGCCGCTCATCGAGCCGCTGGAATCCAAAGAAGTCAGCCGGATCGAGGATTTTGTTGTGGTGATCGACACCTCCATGTCCTGTTCCGGGGATCTGGTGCGGTGTTTTCTGGAGGAAACCTACGACGTGCTTTGTCAGTCGGACAGTTATTTTAAGAAGACCAACATCCACATCATCCAGTGCGATGAACAGGTGCAGCAGGATCGTCTCATTACGAATCAGGAAGAGATGGAAACCTACATGCGGGATTTTACCATCATCGGGCAGGGCGGCACGGATTTCCGTCCGGCATTCGAGTATGTGAATGGACTGATCCGCCAGGGGGCTTTTCGCCGCCTGAAGGGACTGCTGTATTTTACAGACGGAGAGGGGATCTATCCGGTAAAACGGCCGGTGTATGATACTGCCTTCGTCTTTTTGAAGGATCAGTATACCGATATTTCTGTCCCGGCCTGGGCCATGAAGCTGATCCTGGAGCCGGAGCAGCTGCTGGAGAACAGCGGAGGACAATCTTCTGGCAGTAAGGCAGCGAAGGACGGTCCGCTTTAGGAGCAGCTGCTGGAGAACGATGTCACAGGCAGCGAACATGACGGACGGAACGTAACTGTGAAGGTACGGAACAGTTACGACAGAATTACATTGGAAAGGAAGAATAGGAATCATGAACATTAAGCGGGCAAAACAGGAAATCAAAGACACTGTGGCCGCGTATCTGGCAAAGGATGAGTTTGGGGCTTACGAGATTCCCTCCATCCGCCAGCGCCCGATGCTTCTGATCGGACCGCCGGGAATCGGCAAGACCCAGATTATGGAGCAAGTGGCGCAGGAATGTCAGATCGGTCTGGTGGCTTATACCATCACCCATCATACCCGGCAGAGTGCGGTGGGACTGCCCTTTATCGAGCATAAACAGTACGGCGGAAAGGAGTATGCCGTTACCGAGTATACGATGAGTGAGATCGTGGCATCGGTCTACGAGCGCATGGAACGGAGCGGTATGCCGGAGGGCATTCTGTTTATCGATGAAATCAACTGTGTGTCGGAAACATTGGCACCGACTATGCTGCAGTTTCTGCAGGGCAAGTCGTTTGGAAACCATAAGATTCCGGAGGGCTGGATCATTGTGGCAGCAGGAAACCCGCCGGAATACAACAAGTCAGTGCGCGAGTTCGATATCGTCACCATGGACCGGATCCGCCGCATCGATGTGGAGCCGGATCTGAACGTCTGGAAAGAGTATGCAAAGACAGCCGGGGTGCATCCGGCGATCCTTTCTTATCTGAGCGTGCGGCCGCAGAATTTCTGTCAGATCGAGACGACGGTGGACGGCAAGCGCTTTGTGACGCCGCGTGGCTGGGAAGATCTGTCCGAACTGATCTGGATCTACGAAAAGCAGGGCCGCAAGATGGACCGGGAACTGGTGGGAGAATATCTGCAGTTTCCAAAGATTGCGAAGGACTTTGCAAATTATCTGGAGCTGTACTACAAATACCAGGATGATTACCAGGTGGAGCAGGTGCTTGCGGGTCATATTTCCGAGGCTGCGGTGGACAAGCTGCAGCGGGCATCCTTTGATGAGCGCATCAGCGTGGTGAGCCTGCTTCTGTCGGGGCTGAATGAAAAGTTCCGAAATCTTATTTATATGGAAGAGATGATGAGTCTGCGTATGGAGCAGATGAAAAAGCTGCAGAATGCCCAAACAGCAAACCGGGATGGTGTGCTGGCAAATGCCCTGGCAGCACTTGCCAATCAATTCCGCGCAGACTGGACCAACCGGCTGGAAAATGCCCTGCTCTCCCGCGCACAGCTTCGCACCTGCCGTGCGGTGAGTGCCAAACTGGAAGAGGATTCCATGGCACTCTTAAAGAGCGGCATCACCGACTGGGACGGGGGCTTTGCGCTGTTGCGTGAGCGTTTTGGCGTGGACAGTGACCGTTATGAGGAACGGTTCGACGAGGCGGGCGCAGCGCTGGAGCATGCGTTTGACTTTATGGAAGCGGCTTTTGCAAACAGCCAGGAGCTGGTGCTGTTTGTGACAGAACTCAATACCGGGGCATACAGCGTTCATTTCCTGCAGGATTATGAATGCGAGCGCTATTACCAGTACAACCGGAATCTGCTGTTCTCCCAGGAGGAGCAGGAGATCGAAGCACTACTAAATAAGAGAGGGTAAGAACCACAATGATGTTTTTGACAAAGCTGATGCTGCTCACGGCAGCAGAAACGGATGCAGACCTTTCTACTGTTTTGGAGGAAACCAAGGCAGTGGCAGAAGAGGTTCAGGAGGATCTGCAGAATTTAAAACCCAATGTAATTTTAGAAACCGTAAAGAGCTGGCTTCCGGGACTTATGAGCTTCGGATACCGTCTGGCGATCGCCATTCTCATTCTGGTGATCGGAAACCGGATCGTGCATGCCGTGCGCAAGTTCTTACATAAGACCTTTATACGCATGAATCTGGATCCGAGTATCAGCCGTTTCCTGATCTCTGTGGCAGATGCCTGCATTTACGCGCTGGCGATCTTTATCGCGGCCGATAAGATCGGTATCCCGTCGGCCTCCATCATCGCGCTTTTGGGTTCTGCCGGACTGGCCGTTGGCCTTTCCCTGCAGGGCAGCCTGGCGAATGTGGCAGGCGGAATCCTGCTGCTGCTGCTGCGTCCGTTTGGCGTGCATGACTATATTGTGAGCGGCGGATACGAGGGAACGGTACAGAGTATCGGCCTGGCTTACACCACCATCATTACGGTCGATAACAAAAAGATTACGATCCCCAATGGCCAGATTTCCAACAGCACGGTTGTGAATGTCACTTCCCAGGAAAAGCGCCGGGTAGACCTGGTGATAGGAATCGGTTACGGTGCCGATATCAAAAAGGCAAAAGAGCTGATCCGTCAGGTGTACGAGAAGCATCCGCTGGTACTGGCAGAGGACGGCATCACCGTTTATGTGGATGAACTGGCCGACAGCGCGGTTATGCTCGGCTGCCGCGGCTGGACCAAAACGGAAAATTACTGGCAGGTCCGCTGGGATGTGCTGGAAAGCATTAAGGAAGTGTTCGATGCGAACGGCATTGAGATCCCGTTCAACCAGATGGATGTGAATATCAAACATCAGTGAGACATTGAAAATGCACCGCAGGCTTTTGGCTTGCGGTGCATTTTTGCAGAAACTCCATTACTCGAAAAATAATTTCAGATCCTCTTCAACCGTTCCAATACCCGTGATGCCGAAGTTTTCCACCAGAACTTTCGCAACATTTGGGGATAAGAAGGCCGGAAGGGTCGGTCCTAAGTGGATATTCTTCACACCAAGGTATAAAAGCGCCAGCAGGACAATGACCGCTTTCTGCTCATACCACGCGATGTTGTAGACGATCGGCAGGTCGTTGATGTCGTCCAGACCGAAAACTTCCTTTAATTTCAGTGCGATGACAGCCAGGGAGTACGAGTCATTGCACTGTCCGGCATCCAGCACACGCGGGATCCCGTTGATATCGCCCAGGTCCAGCTTATTATATTTGTACTTTGCGCAGCCTGCGGTTAAGATCACGGCATCGTGCGGCAGTGCCTTTGCAAAATCGGTGTAGTAGTTTCTGGATTTGGCCCGTCCGTCACAGCCAGCCATAACTACGAACTTCCGGATCGCACCGGTTTTTACTGCGTCTACGATCTGGTCAGCCAGGGCCAGCACCTGGTTGTGGGCAAAGCCGCCCAGGATCTCACCCTGCTCAATCTCCGTTGGAGCGGCGCAGCGTTTTGCCTGCTCGATGATTTCAGAGAAATCTTTTTCTTCGCCAATCTCACCGCCGATGTGCTTACAGCCCGGATATCCGGCTGCACCGGTGGTGTAGAGGCGGTCTTTATAGCTGTCCTTCGGCGGCACGATGCAGTTGGTCGTCATAAGGATCGGTCCGTTGAAGCTCTCAAACTCTTCTTTCTGTTTCCACCATGCATTTCCATAGTTGCCGACGAAGTTCGGATACTTCTTGAAAGCCGGATAGTAGTGGGCCGGAAGCATCTCGGAATGGGTGTATACATCTACACCGGTTCCCTGTGTCTGGATCAGCAGCATCTCAAGGTCGCGCAGGTCGTGGCCGGAAACCAGAATGCCCGGGCGCTTGCCGACACCAATGTTTACACGGGTCATTTCCGGGTGACCGTAAGCGCCGGTATTGGCTGCATCCAACAGAGCCATGCCCTCCACACCGTATTTTCCGGTCTCCAGGGTTAAGTTTACATAATCCGAGACAGTCAGGGAATCATCCAGCGTAGCGGCCAGGGCGCGCTGCAGGAAAGCATCCAGCTCCGCATTCTCCTTTAACAGGGCATTCGCGTGCTTGCTGTAGGCGGAAAGTCCTTTTAAACCATAAGTGATCATCTCGCGCAGGCTGCGGATATCCTCATCCTTGGTAGAGAGAACCCCTACCAGGGCCGCTTTGACTGCAAAGGTATGTTCCTCACCGTTCCAGAGTGCGGCAGCCGGAAGCACGGAGGTATCCGGGCATTGCTTTAAGAGATTTTCCTTGGTGTCCAGCGTTTCGCGGATGCGGGCAACGATCATCTCTTTGTCAAAGTTCGCGTTGGTGATGGTGGTGAAGAGATTCACAGTGATGAGATGGTTGATCTCAGCGCTGATTTCGGTTCCCAGGCTGCGCAGATGCGTGGTGACAGCGGAAATCCCGCGGGTAACATATACTAAAAGGTCCTGCATGGCAGCGACATCCGGAGTTTTTCCGCAGACACCGGAATTGGTGCATCCGGTACAGCCTGCAGTTTCCTGGCACTGATAGCAAAACATATTCTGACTCATAAATATTTCCTCCTTATAAAACAAACAATAAAAATAATATTAGTAGCAACATGGTTAGAGTATAATAGATATTGCGGCATTTGAATGTTGTTAAAACAACAAAATTGCATTATAATGGTGTTAAAATGCTGGAAATATATGGAATGATAAAGAAGGAGGAACCGCGATGTGTACAGCAGCAGTCTATAAAACAAAAGACTTTTATTTTGGACGGAATCTGGATTACGAATTTCCGTACGGGGAGGAGGTTACAGTCACACCCCGGAATTATCCGTTCCATTTCCGTTTCCTTGGTGAGATGGAGCATCATTATGCCATGATCGGCATGGCACATATTGCGGATAACTATCCGCTTTATTACGATGCGGTAAATGAAAAAGGGCTCGGCATGGCCGGTCTGAACTTTGTGGGAAACGCTGTGTACGGAGAACCCGTAACCGATGGAACAAAAGAAAATGTTGCGCAGTTTGAACTGCCGCTGTGGCTGTTGGGACAGTGCGCAACTGTGAAAGAGGTGCGTGCGCTGCTTGCAAAAATCCAGATCACGAATACGCCATTCAATGAAAAATATCCGGTTTCCCAGCTCCACTGGATGATCGCGGACCGGGAAGAAACCATCGTAATGGAAGCCGTGGCAGACGGACTTCATATTTATGATAATCCGGCCGGAGTCCTCACAAACAACCCGCCGTTTCCGCAGCAGATGTTCCGCTTAAATGATTACCGCGGTCTGTCTCCGAGGCAGCCGGAAAACACCTTCGCACCGGGACTTGACCTTACGACCTACAGTCGCGGTATGGGTGCATTGGGGCTGCCGGGCGATCTATCTTCTGCATCCCGCTTTATACGGGCTGCTTATGTCCGTGCAAATTCTTTATCGAAAGACTCTGAAAGCGCAAGCGTGAGCCAGTTCTTCCATATCCTGCACTCCGTAGAGCAGCAGAGAGGCTGTTGTGATGTAGGCGGCGAAAAGTATGAGATTACGATTTATACTTCCTGTTGCAATGCAGACAAGGGAATCTACTACTACACCACCTACGAAAATCACCAGATTACAGGCGTGGACATGCATGCGGAGAATCTGGACGGGGCAGAACTCGCACGGTATCCGCTTGTGCAGGGTGAGCAGATCTGCTGGCAGAACCGGAGAAAATAACAATTATTTCCCCGAGCTATATTCCCGCCCCATCTTACTTTTCTGCTTATTCAGATACATGTAGTGATCTGCCTTGTCGAACAGCGTCCGCAGCGTGCATTCTTTGTACTCGGTGGATACTGCCCAGCCGCATGCATAGCTGATTGGCGTGTGCTTTCCATACTGGTTGAAGCGGTCAACCATTTCCTTTAATGCCTTCAGATGGGACATGATCTGGGGTTCATCGGTGTTGTAGATCACAGCCATAAATTCATCGCCGCCGTAGCGTCCCACAAAATCCATGGATGGGATGGTGTTTCTAAGGATCCGTGCGAAATTGGAGATCAGCGCATCTCCGGCAGAGTGCCCCAGGGAGTCATTGACGGTTTTTAAGTTATTCAGGTCAAAAACCAGGCAGCCGATGGGTTCCTCTGCCGAGATAAAGCTGGAATCCTGCAAAAGCTCCTCGCAGCGGCTCTTGTTAGGAAGGCCGGTGTGAACGTCAAGATACGCCTTTTGCTGGAGGATTTTGTTTGCTTTTGCGATTTTTCTTGCGGTGATATACTGGCGGAGAATCAGCACAAGAAGCAGGATCATAACGGCTGCGGAGATGTATTCAATCGACCGGATATGGCGTGCCAGCATTTCGGAATAATCCTCAGCGGCGGTTACGGTCTGGTCGGCAAGGGCGAAGTAGGTCTCACTCATGCCAACCACATCGGTTTTCAGATATCCGTTTTCGCGGACCAGAAGAATCTCCTGTTTTAGCTTTTCCCAGTAGGCAACCTGTTCATCCAGCTTCTGCTGGTAGGTATCGTCCGGGATACGCACCAGCTCGTATTCGCCGGTGCCGTATTTCAGACCAGTCAGAATATTGTCCAGATATTGGATCAGATTATTGTTCGGGGCATCGGTAATTTCGAGCTTGACCAGACGCTGGGTCGCACCGCGCACCAGTCCGGCATAGTTGATGACCCGGGCTGTGCCCTGGATCTGTCCGATCTGGACCATCATGGTGCTGACAAGTCCGATCAGGATCACGATCAGTATGCTTTGCAGGGCAGTGAAAAAATTCTGCAGTTTCTTTATCTGTTCCGAGACAAACTGGGAACGTGTCATGACAATGCTGTCTGAAGATGCTGATGATGTTTGTTTCATAAGAACTCCTCCGAAAAATGTGCTATAATGCGGCTATTGTTTCCATAATATTTAAAACGCTGTTAACGGGCGAAGCTTTCCCGGATAAAATCCAGAAGCCGGTGGTAAGAAATCTTTCCCTGCATGAGTGCCTGCAGGCGCTCTTCGGTCAGAGTTTTTCCCTTGTTGCCGAACATGACATCCCTTCCGTAATTGTCACGGAAGCTCTGGGTGTTGCAGGTCATGTCGGTCCAGGCGGAGATGCAGAATGCGGCTCTCGGCATGGTTTTGTTTAGATCCCGCAGCTTTAAGAGCAGAGCCAGGGCCAGATTGGCGCCTGCGGAGTCACCGCCCAGTATGATCTGGTCCGGCGCATAACCCTGCCGTTTGGTAAGATTATCCCAAAGATCCAGGGCTTCATTTAATTGTGTGGGGTATTGGTAGTCCGGAGCGCACCGGTAATCCAGGTAAATGGTCTCGCAGCCATTGGCTGCTTGAAAAAAGCCGGTGGAAAAATTGCGGTAGGATGGCACCAGGCCGTCCCGGTAGGCACCTCCATGAAAATATAGGAGTACACGTCCGGTACGTCCGGTGTCTGTACGGATGACACGTTGAAAGGCAGTGCCGCCTGGTGTGGTCTCTGCAGACCAGGTGTAGGCTTCTGGCAAGCGGTCTTTATTGAAAATAGCATCCTGCCAGCGGTGTCTTGCGGCAGAATGCTTTTTATGTGGCGCATTATGATTCATATTTTTCCAGATCATATGACTGATCAGGAGACCTCGGATGGATGTCATGTTTTTTTCCTCGCTTGTTTAAGGTTTTGTGTTTTTACGATTCGTTGTCTCATGGAGACACTCATGACATCCATTATACTACAGTTGTTGCTATTATTGAACCACAGAACCCAGTCTTTTGCGGATTTCCGGACCGATACTCATGGCAAGCACCATCTTGATGAGGTCAGCCGGGATAAATGGGATAACGCAGACTGCAAGGGCAGCCGATACCGTGTAGTTGGCCTGGAAGCAGAACCATACGGTTCCGAGTGCATAGCAGACCAGGGTGCCGACGATCATGCCGACCAGCTGAAGCCAGCGCTTTTTGTAGTGGTCAATCACAAATCCGGCAATGATTGCCATCGGGATAAAGCCTACTATGTAACCGCCGGTTGGTCCGGCGAGCTTGGCAACGCCACCGGTAAAACCGGAAAAGACAGGAAGTCCGGCAAAGCCGAGCAATAAATAAAGGAAATAACTGATTGTCCCTTTTTTCCAATCCAACAGGTAAAGAGACAGATAGATGGCGAAATTAGTAAGAGAGATCGGCACCGGCCCGATCGGGATGGACAGCGGTGCGAGAATACAGGTGACAGCGGTCATAAGCGCTATCATAGTCATGGCATAAGTGTTGCTTCTCCGGAAAGATCCGGCGGTAGTCTGGTTTGTCATAGTGAACTCCTTTCGTTTTTTGTTAAGCGGATTCGATTTCGTAAGTGAAACCGGCTTCCTCAATGGCCCGGATGGTATCCTGGATTCCCTGCCCGCCCGCGGTCAGGTAACCGGAGGCAAAAATGGAATCCACCACGCGGAGCAGGTCTTTTTCTTTTCCCTTAAAATAAACTTCCCGTCCGGCAGCACAGCGGATATCAGATTTCGGGACCAGAAGTCTGGCAAGGCAGAGCACCTTCAGACAGTATTCCGTTGTGAGCCCAGAAATATCGGCGTGCTCTAACGGCGTACCCGGGATCGGAAGCAGGAAATTGATCGGGAGTGCTTCCGGCTGGATCTCGCGGAGTTCCAGAAGCATGTCGACAACATCTTCTTTGGACTCGCCCATGCCGATGATTCCGCCGCTGCAGATCTCAAATCCCAGTTCCTGAAGCATTTTGATGTTGGCCACGCGCTGCTCAAAGGTATGGGTGGAGCAGATGTTGGGATAATAGGAACGGCTGCTGTTTAAATTGTGGTTGATGCGGTCGAGTCCGGCTTCTTTTAAAATTTTTGCCTGATGCTCGGTCAGAAAACCAATGGAACAGCACAGATGTGTACCGGTTTCTTTCATTTTACGGATCCGTTTCGCCAGATCTTCGATTTCCGCGTCGGTGAATTTCATTCCGCTTAAGCCGATACAGTGGCGGGACAGATGGTTCTCGTTGACAAAGTCATTGTCTTTATATAATTTCTCATCGTCTACCCATTTGTATTTATCAATCTCAGCTTTGGAGCGGCAGGACTGGGCACAGTAAGCGCAGTCCTGGGAACAGTTTCCGCTGCGGGCATTGGTCAGGATATGGATGCTTACATGGTTTCCTTTATACTTTCTGCGCAGGACCTCTGCACGGGCGATGAGTTCCGGAAGTTCTCCATCCGGAGTGTTTAAGATGGCAAGCGCTTCCTCGCGGGAAAGCTGTGGATCGGTGGAAATATCAGGCGTTGTGCTCATAAGATCGGATCTCCTTTGATATGGTAAATAAAAATTGGCTTTGAGAAATAAAATAGCACGGGGAGATATGATTGTCAACCTATAATTGAAAATTAGTTAACAATTAGATGCAAGGAAATAGAAGACAGTCAGAGCATGTGGACAAGGGAGTCCATGTATTGCGATGAAATTTTCAGAGTTTCGAATTTGTTTCGAAAATACCGTTGTTTTGTTAAAAATAGGTTGGTAAAATCGAGATACGATATGATAGGTACGATTCGATATCCTATAGAAATGATAAAATGATTTTCCGGGCAGGACCGGTTTGGGGCTGCTGCCGGAAATCAAAGGAAGGGTGAATCAATATTATGGAATTAAGAATATTAGACTGGATCCAGACTTTTCGGACACCGCTTGGGGATTCGCTGATGTGTCTGATCACGGGCGTAGGAAATGCGGGAATTATCTGGATTGTCCTTACCTGTGTTTTGCTGTTGATCCCCAAAACAAGAAAGTACGGTATGGTGGTGCTTGCGGCGCTGGCACTGGATATGGTTTTATGCAATGGTATTTTGAAGCCGTTGGTAGGCAGGGCACGCCCATTTACAGCAAATCTGTCGATTCAGCTTCTTGTCTCAAAACCGGCAGATTATTCTTTTCCGTCCGGTCATACGGCGGCAGCCTTCGCTGTCGTGTCGGCACTCTTTTTTGCCGGGGAGAAGAAAATCTGGAAAGGTGCACTGGTGTTAGCGGTGTTGATCGCATTTTCCAGATTGTATCTGTATGTGCATTATCCGACGGATGTGCTCGCAGGTGTTCTTGTGGGATGCATTTGCGGGTACGCAGGAAACTGGATGATAAAGAAAATTTCTGCTAAGTCATCCCGGTAAAAATTAACTGGAAAGCACTTTTTTGGATTCCTCCAGATGAAAAACCAGCTTTTTTTGCAGTTGCAGAAGATGGCATTGTGAGAAACACAAATTCTTCACAAAAAATTAGCACTCACCTCTTGACAGTGCTAACAACATGTGCTATAGTACAGTCAATGTTATAGAAGCAGTATAACAGATGAGATAAAAGATGACGTTGCACTAAAAGGAATGGAGGTGTGATTTATGAATATAAACAAATTTACCCAGAAATCAATGGAAGCCGTCCAGAACTGTGAAAAGCTTGCTTACGAATATGGCAATCAGCAGATTGAACAGGAGCATCTGTTTTACAGTCTGCTCACACTGGATGACAGCCTCATTTTAAAATTGTTAACCAAGATGGGCATCAGCAAAGAGCTGATTACCAATGAAGCACAGCAGAAGCTGGCAGGACTGCCGAAGGTAAGCGGTTCCAGCCAGGTTTACATCAGCAATGATTTAAATAAAGTCCTCATCAATGCGGAGGACGAATCCAAAGCCATGGGCGATGAGTATGTCTCTGTAGAGCATATTTTCCTGTCCATGTTAAAGTATGCGGACCGCACCATGAAGGAGCTGTTCCGTCAGTATGGCATTACCCGCGACACCTTTTTGCAGGCACTGTCTACGGTGCGCGGCAACCAGAGAGTTGTCAGCGACAATCCGGAAGCAACCTATGACACCCTGGAAAAATATGGCTACGACCTGGTAGAGCGTGCGAAGGACCAGAAGCTTGACCCGGTCATCGGTCGTGACAGCGAGATCCGTAACGTAATCCAGATTCTTTCCCGAAAGACCAAGAACAACCCGGTCCTGATCGGTGAGCCTGGTGTTGGTAAGACGGCGGTTGTCGAGGGACTGGCCCAGCGTATTGTCCGCGGCGATGTGCCGGAAGGCTTAAAGAACCGCAAGCTGTTTGCGCTGGATATGGGCGCACTGGTCGCAGGTGCGAAGTATCGCGGTGAGTTCGAGGAGCGTTTGAAAGCGGTCCTGGAAGAAGTCAAAAAGAGCGAAGGACAGATCATTCTGTTCATCGATGAGCTGCATACCATTGTGGGAGCCGGAAAAACCGAAGGTTCCATGGATGCGGGCAACCTCTTAAAGCCGATGCTGGCCAGAGGCGAGCTGCACTGTATCGGTGCGACCACACTGGATGAATACCGGAAATACATTGAGAAAGATGCGGCCCTGGAACGTCGTTTCCAGCCGGTGCTGGTAGACCAGCCGACCGTAGAAGATACCATTTCCATTCTGCGTGGTATCAAGGAGCGTTACGAAGTGTTCCATGGTGTCAAGATCACGGACTCTGCCCTGGTGGCAGCAGCTGTGCTTTCTGACCGTTACATCACCGACCGCTTCCTGCCGGATAAGGCGATCGACCTGGTCGATGAGGCCTGTGCCCTGATCAAGACCGAGCTTGACTCCATGCCGACCGAACTGGATGAACTTTCCAGAAAGATCATGCAGATGGAGATTGAGGAGACTGCATTAAAGAAAGAGACAGATCATTTGAGCCAGGAGCGTCTGGCTGATCTGCAGAAGAATCTGGCAGAGCTGCACGACGAATTCGCCAGCAAGAAGGCTCAGTGGGAAAATGAGAAGAATTCCGTTTCCCATCTGTCCGCATTGCGTGAGGAGATCGAGCAGGTAAACCGCGATATCGCGACTGCACAGCAGCAGTATGATTTAAATAAAGCAGCAGAATTGCAGTACGGCAAGTTGCCGCAGCTGCAGAAAGAACTGGAAGCCGAGGAGGAGAAGGTCAAGAATCAGGATCTGAGTCTGGTGCATGAGAGTGTCACCGAGGATGAGATCGCGCGGATCATCTCCCGCTGGACTGGCATTCCGGTAAACAAATTAAACGAGAGCGAGCGCAGCAAGATCCTGCATCTGGATACCGTGCTGCACAAACGGGTCGTAGGCCAGGATGAAGGCGTGGAAAAGGTAACCGAAGCCATCCTTCGTTCCAAAGCCGGGATCAAGGATCCGACCAAACCGATTGGTTCCTTCCTGTTCCTTGGACCGACCGGTGTCGGCAAGACCGAGCTTGCGAAAGCCCTGGCTGAGGCACTGTTCGACGATGAGAACAATATGGTCCGTATCGATATGAGTGAGTACATGGAGAAACATTCTGTAGCCCGCCTGATCGGAGCACCTCCGGGATACGTTGGTTACGATGAGGGTGGCCAGCTGACTGAGGCAGTCCGCAGAAAACCGTACTCCGTAGTCCTCTTCGATGAGGTGGAAAAGGCACATCCGGATGTATTCAATGTCCTGCTTCAGGTATTGGACGATGGTCGTATCACCGATTCCACTGGCAAGACCGTGGACTTCAAGAACACCATTCTGATCATGACCTCCAACATCGGTTCCCAGTATCTGCTGGATGGCATCGATGAAAACGGCAATATCAAGCCGGAGGCTGAGGCTATGGTCATGCAGGATCTGCGTGCCCACTTCCGTCCGGAGTTCTTGAACCGTCTGGATGAGACGATCCTCTTCAAGCCGTTAACAAAGGATAACATCAGCCACATCGTGGATCTGATGGTAGCCGATGTTAACCGCCGTCTGGAAGACCGCGAACTGAAGGTAGAACTGACCGATAATGCCAAGAGCTTTGTAACCGACCATGGTTACGACCCGGCATACGGCGCACGTCCGCTGAGACGTTATCTGCAGAAGAATGTAGAGACGCTGGCAGCAAGGATCATTCTGGAAGGCAATATCAGCGAAGGTCAGACCATCGTGATCGATACCGATGAGAAGGGCGAGAAGCTGATCGCATATGTAGAATAACAATATTATCAGGCTTAACAGCCCCGTGTGAACTGCCGAATGGCAGTTCACACGGGGCTTATTTCTTTCGCGAATTTCTGGAAAGCCTTGGATGCCACGCTCTGCGGATATTCGGAGTCGGAGATTAGTAGGATGTTTCGTTCCGGAAACTGCTCCTGCACCTGGATCTGGAAGATGTTTCCGGCGGCGAGTTCGCTGTGGGCGAAGGCTTCCGGGATGAACCCGATCCCTAAGTTGTGGCGCACGGCGGGCAGAATCAGGTCAGTGGTGGCCAGCTCCATGTCAGGTGAGAAGGAGAGTCCGTACTGCGCAAAGTAAGTGTTTAAAAAAGTACGGCTGATAGATTCCGAGGTCAGGCTGATCCAGGGGTAGGAGGCCAGCTCGCGCAGGGAGACCGGATGACCTTTCAGTTCCGAGAAGCGTTTTCCACTGATGAGAATATCGCGGTAGGTGTGCAGCTTTTTCATGCGCAGAGGCTCGGAAATATGGAGCGGGAGAGAAGAAACCACGGCAAAATCCACCTTGCCGTCCCGCACAGCCTGAATGGAATCCTGGGTGCTGTGATTTAAGATCTGGAAGTGGACACCGGGATATTCCTCATGGAAATTTTCCATGGCTTCAAAAAGCCAGGAGTGCAGGGCGGTTTCCGTGGCGCTGATGGAGATGCTGCCATTCTCCAGCTGCAGCAGATCACTTAAGTGGCTTTCTGCGCGGAAAAACTGCAGGCATCCGGCGGAGACGTATTCAAAGAAGCGGCTTCCCTCGGCGGTCAATTCCATTCCGGATTTACTGCGGATAAAGAGACGGCAGCCAAGGTCTGCTTCCAGCTTGTGGATGACGCGGGTTACGGCAGGCTGGCTAGTGTTTAAAGCAGCGGCGGCGCGGGTTAAGTTGCCGTATTTTGCGACATAGTAAAAGATTTTATAGTATTCGAAATTAGATGTCATGGTATATTCTCCAAGTTTATCAGTCTGTTTTTCTCAAAAGGTTGTCTCCATTATAGTACAGAAATCAAGGAAAATCCACGGTTTGCGGCATATCCATATCAAATTGATATGAATATAATGCAGAAATTGCATTTTACAGATTGGATTGTATGTGCGAAAATACAATGCGTAAACGTTAGAAAAATAACAAACAAAAATTTTTGAGCAAGAAACGCAACGTTTCCCATGTTGCGCAGACAGCAGCAAAACGACGTAAGCAAAGAAAGAGGTAAGATCATGGAGAACAACACCTGTCTGGAAAAGCAGCCTCTGTGTGAGGAAATGCTGGAAAAGATGAACGCCTACTGGCGTGCGGCAAACTATCTGTCTGCCGGTCAGTTATATCTGTTAGATAATCCGCTTTTAAAGAAACCGCTGAGCATGGATCAGATCAAAAAGAAAATCGTAGGACACTGGGGAACCGTTCCTGGCCAGAACTTTGTGTATGTGCACTGCAACCGTGCTATCAAGCGCTATGATCTGGATATGATCCTTCTTTCCGGTCCGGGACATGGCGGAAACTTCCTGATCGCCAACACCTATCTGGACGGAAGCTACAGCGAGGTATATCCAAATATCAGCCAGGATGAGGAAGGCATGAAGAAGATGTTCAAGCAGTTCTCCTTCCCGTGTGGTGTTCCGAGCCACTGCGCTCCGGAAACGCCTGGTTCCATCAACGAGGGCGGCGAGCTGGGGTACTCCATTGCGCATGCATTTGGCGCCGTGTTCGATAACCCGGACCTGATCGCAACGGTAGTTGTAGGTGATGGCGAGGCAGAGACCGGACCGCTTGCGACTTCCTGGCAGTCCAATAAATTCTTAAACCCGGTCACCGATGGTGCAGTTCTTCCAATCCTGCACTTAAATGGTTACAAGATCAGCAACCCGACCATTTTCTCCCGTATCCCGCATGACGAGATCAAGTCCTTCTTTGAGGGCTGCGGCTGGAAGCCGTACTTTGTTGAGGGCGATGACCCGATGACCATGCACAAGAAGATGGCAGAGACCATGGATACCGTCATCGAGGAGATCAAAGCCATTCAGAAGCATGCAAGAGAGGAGCAGGATCCGGAGCGTCCGAAGTGGCCAATGATCATCCTGCGCACTCCGAAGGGCTGGACTGGTCCGAAGGTAGTAGACGGACAGCAGATCGAGGGTTCTTTCCGTGCCCATCAGGTGCCGATCAGTATGGAAAAACCGGAGCATTTACAGCTGTTAGAAGCGTGGTTAAAGAGCTACCATGCAGAAGAGCTGTTTGATGAAACGGGACGTCTGATTTCGGAACTGGCTGAGCTGGCTCCAAAGGGCAATGCGCGTCTGGGTGCAAACCCGCATGCAAACGGCGGACTGCTGCTGAAAGATTTGCGTCTCCCGGATTTCCGCGAGTATGGCATTCCAGTTGAGCCGGGCAAGACCAAGGCTCAGGATATGATTGAACTTGGCGGCTATATCCGTGATATCTTTAAGCTCAATGAGGACAGCAAGAACTTCCGTATCTTCGGACCGGATGAGAGCATGTCTAACCGTCTTTACAAAGTATTTGAGGAGCAGAACCGCGACTGGAACGGCGAGCTGCTTCCGACCGATGATAAGCTGGCAAGAAATGGCCGTATCATGGATGGTATGCTGAGTGAGCATATGTGCGAGGGCTGGCTGGAAGGTTACCTGCTGACCGGCCGTCATGGCTTCTTCGCAAGCTATGAGGCATTTATCCGTATCGTGGATTCTATGGCTGCGCAGCACGCAAAGTGGCTGAAAGTCTGCAACCAGCTGTCCTGGAGACGCCCGATCGCATCCTTAAACTTCATCCTGACTTCCAACGTATGGCAGCAGGACCACAACGGATTTACCCATCAGGATCCGGGATTTTTAGACCATATCGCTAACAAGAAAGCAGACGTTGTCCGCATGTATCTCCCGCCGGATACCAACTGCCTGCTGTCCTGCTTCGATCACTGCATCAAGAGTAAGAACTATGTGAATGCGATCGTTGCATCCAAGCATCCGAGCTGCCAGTGGCTATCCATGGAGCAGGCTGTAAAGCACTGCACCCAGGGTATCGGTATCTGGGAGTGGGCAAGCAATGACTGCGGCGAGGAGCCGGATGTTGTTATGGCATGCTGCGGCGATACTCCGACCCTGGAGACCATGGCTGCCGTTACCATTCTGAGAGATGAGCTTCCTGAGCTGAAGATCCGCGTTGTAAATGTGGTTGACCTGTTCAAGATGGAGTCCGACCATAAACATCCGCACGGCTTAAGCGATGCAGAGTACGATGCAATCTTTACTCCGGATAAGCCGGTTATCTTCGCATTCCACGGTTATCCGACCCTGATTCATGAGCTGACCTACGAGCGCAACAACCACAATATGTCTGTTCATGGTTACCAGGAGGAAGGTACCATCACGACACCGTTCGACATGCGTGTCCAGAACCAGCTTGACCGCTTCAGCCTGGTGAAAGATGCCGTGATGCATCTGCCGCAGCTTGGCAACCGTGGTTCTTTCCTGATCCAGAAGATGAACGACAAACTGGTAGAGCACAAGCAGTACATTGCCGAGTACGGTCAGGACCTCGAAGAGATCCGCAACTGGGAGTGGCATGTACCGGTAGAAAAATAAGTACAGATGATAGTGAAACAGAAGTATTATATATAGAAGAAACGCCGTCCGCAAAATGGGCGGCGTTTCTTTGTCTAAAAAAATCAGCGGAGGCGCCGGTGGCACCTCCGCTGATCTGGCAGTTGTGGGTATACCGCAGGGCGGCACACCATGTTTAGAAGGATAATGAGGAAATGAATTACATCGCACGAACCGTCATTACTCCGGAGCGTGCATGGACCATGCATTGTGGTCCGTGTGTAAGATCATGTGGGACTTGTGGGAAAGAGGATGTTCAAGGAAATCCTGGTACAGCTTTTGTTGAGGTAAGATAACGATACCTTTTTTGCAGAGGGTGTTATCTTACCTCTTTTTGATGTATGTTAGATAGCATAACTCTTTACGTCGGCTCCTATCTGTCTGAAATAGGAGATACTTTCGGTAGGCTTGTCACCTGTATCAACTCTGCCGACAAAGCTATAAAAGATTTCGATTTTGCGGGTGTTCGTTTCCTTATCCAGTTCGTGAATAAGAATACGGTCAATAAATTCATGGACGTTTTCGTAGGTCAGTTCTTCAATCGCTGTGTATCTGCGTACCAGTGCGACAAACCTTTTTACGTCCGCGCTGCGCTCGGTGGCGTTGTCGATTTCCTGTGACAGCTCCGCAATCCTCCGGGTCAGCGTCTTTTTTTCTTCATCATAGCCGGAAGTCAGAAAAGCAAATTGTTCATCTGAAAGTTTCCCTAAAGCGTTGTCCTCGTAGAGCTTGCGGAATAAGATGTTCAGCTCGTTAATACGGTTCTGCGCCTTGTCAAGCTCTTTCCGCTGCTGTGTCAGCGTCTTTTGTACTGCCTTTGCGCTGCACTCGTTGGCTGTTTCGATAAACTCCTGTTCATGCTCTTTCACATAAGACGTTACTCGCTGCAAGTCTGCAAGGACAAGTTCTTTCAATACGCTTTTGCGGATATAATGCGTAGTGCAGAGCATATCATTTCTTGCCCGGTTGCGGTAGTTGCCGCAAGTGTAGGCGTGTTTCCGTTCAAGCATCCCGGCTCCGCGTACTGCATACATTTTGTAGCCGCAGTCCCCGCAAAAGAGCAGCCCGGAAAACAGGTCAATTTCATCAACCTTTGTCGGGCGTTGCCGGGTGGCAATCCGCTTCTGTGCAAGTTCAAAGGTTTCTTCATCAATCAAAGGTTCGTGAGTGTTGGGGAAGAAATACCTTTTTTCCTCCGGGTTCTTTTTCGTCTTTTTCGACTTATAAGATACCTTGTAGGTTTTCCCGGTTATGGTATGCCCTAAATATTCTTTCCTTGTCAGAATGTCGTACAGCGTCTTATCCGGCCAGTTGTACCATGCGTTGAGCTGTGGGCGGGGGTGGCGTTTGCTCCCTGTCCTGCGGTAGCGCAGTTCCCCGACGGTCAGTATTTCATTGTCCCGCAGCCAGTTCTGGATTTCACACATACGGTCGCCCCGTACATACATTGCAAAAATCTGTTTTACGACGTGCGCCGTTTCCGGGTCGGGTATCAGATGATTGCGGTTATCCGGGTCGATAAGGTAGCCGTAAGGAGCTTCGCCGTTGACGCGCTCGCCTTTCTGCGCCTTTGCCTGTTTGACAGCCCGGATTTTCTTTGAGGTGTCGCGGGCGTAAAACTCGTTGAACCAGTTCCGCAGAGGGGTAAACTCGTTATCTTCCCTTGCTGTGTCTACACCGTCGTTAATGGCAATGTAGCGCACTTCATATTCGGGAAAGACAATCTCTATCAGCTCCCCGGTTTTCAGATAATTACGTCCCAGACGGGAAAGGTCTTTTGTTATGACGGTCGCCACGTTCCCGGCTTCAACCTCATGCAGCATGGCTTGAAGCCCCTCACGCTCAAAGCTCACGCCGGAAAATCCGTCGTCTACGAAAAAGCGCGTGTTGAAAAAGTGGTGTTCGTCAGCATACTTTTGTAAAATCAGTTTTTGGTTCTGTATGCTCTCGCTTTCCCCGGCTTGCATATCTTCCTGGCTCAATCTGCAATATAAAGCGGTAATCTTGTCTGTCTGTAACATTTTGTCCTCCTTTCCGACGACAGACAAGCATGGTATTTGTACTGTCTATATTATACCACATACCGCTGCCTGTGTCATGTATAAAATGTGAAGAAACGCCCTATTTCCGGGCGTTTGCGGGGTTCAGTTCCATGTCTTTGCGAATGAGTTTTTTTATCTTTTTATCCAGTGTGTCCGTTGCGCGTTCACTTGCGGACGAACATACAAGGTAAGTAACTTTTCCTATTTTATGCTCCGTTGTGGTAACGGGCGTTTGGTTTTGCGTCAAAGAAAATCCCCCTTTCTTTCGCAAACATATAATATAGTCTATGAATAGCAGCAAGTCCACTATTCAATAAAACAAAGGCTTTAATCGGACGGTTATTAGCATAACCTCATGGGAATTTCACCCCGGCATGGTTCTCATGCCGCCCTACCCATTGCCTGCGACGCTCTTAACGCTCGGACTGTGGCTGTAAGGAAGTATCATTGTATATTCTGCGTGTCGTCGCCCGCAAGCCGCTACACTTGCTTTCCGGCGCGGTGTTGGTCGCTCGGCTGTCCGGGCGGGGATAACCTCACCCGGATAGCGTCATGGCGCACCCGCCGTATGGCTCGGCGCAAAAGGAACGTATCCGATTTGCCCTATGCTGCGCCGCCGTTATCTTGCGCCGCTTTCTTTGTCAAGGTTCAGAATGGCTTTGCTGCCGCGTCAGCAGCGGAACGGAAAAGGGGGAGAGAGAAAGCGTCCCGCCGCCGCTGCGGTTTATTCCTCTGCCTTAAAGGTGAGGACAGCCATCATCAGTTTTGCTTGCAGCCGTTCCCGAATGTCGTGGTCTACGCCAAAATAGACGTTCCCGCGCTCGTCGTACAGCTTCCGCATGGAGAGGCGGGCTATGTAGCCGCTGAAATGCTGCAAGACAATCTTCATGGCGTCCGGGTCGCCCTTTGTCGCTGCCACAATGACAGGATAAGGAACAAGGGCATTTTCCGGGTAGCCGGGTTCGTTACCATTCGTCCCATTCATCAGCATTTTCCTCCAGATATTTTCTTAATTTCTCAAAAGAGCTTGTCCGCCTGTACTGTATCGTGCTTCTCGACGTGTTGAACAGCTCCGCAATCTCGGTATCGTTCATTCCCTCGAAGTAATACAGCAATATGGCTTTGCGCTTTTCTTCCGGCAAAGTACGGATTGCTTCAAGAAGCAGCTTTGGCGTGATTTTCTTCCCGGCTTTCTCAAAGACGGTTTCGGCGGCTTCACGTTTGAAATATTCATCAAACGTATGAAGCTGCCGCGCTTCGTCTAAGGTCATGTCGGAAAAGGTCACTTCCTTTGCCTTGTGTCTGCGAAGTTCTCTATGGGTGTCGCAAGCTTCATTGTGCAATACCGTATTACAAAACTTCTGAAAAGCACACTGTTTGTAAAACTCCCTGCTATTAGGTTCCACATTCTCACCTCCTTTCTCGTTGGAAAGTTGGTGGTGCTTCCCCCCTTTTCGCGGGGCAATACGGCGTTTTTCAAAAACGCCGAAGATTTTTTGAAATTTCTTCAAAAATTTTTTGAACGTACAAAATGCGCCCGTCCGAAAAGCCCGGACGGGCGCATAGGCATTGTAAGCAGTATCCAGATGATTAGACAGTTCATATATATAAGCGTAGTTTCCCCCGGTGGTGGGCGGGCTTTTTTTGATAAGTCAATAACTGTCGGATTTTGTCGATATGCTTTTTGCTTCATGGCGGCTACCTCCTTTAGCCGCCGATTTCAACAGTGATACCGCGTCATTTCATTAGAAGATAAAAAGAAACGGCGGCTTTGATTTTTCAAAGCTGCTGCGGAAATCAAAGAACGACAAGCAACAGTTCTGATTTTGCTCCAATATGGTTATTAGGGGCACAAATTAAAATCAAAAAAGAGCCGATAACAGCAGTATTTCAAACTGCATATTATCGGCTCTGCGTCTGTGCGTCTGGCTCTTTTAATTAAATTATTTCTGTTGTTTTTTGGCTTTATTATATGTATTAGCTAACTGTCCACAAGCTGCTTTAATCTCTCTACCATGAGAAACTCTCATGGTAACTTCAAGTCCTGTTTGCTCTAATTGATGTTTGAACGCAACCATTTCTTGTTTTTGTGGTGCTCTAATTTTTGAATTACTCGTCGGGTTGTATTGCAGCACGTTAATCATAACATTTTTGCCCTTAAACCATTTTGCAAGTTGCCTTATATCTGAGGAACGGTCATTTATACCTGGTAAAAGCAAATACGCAAATACCACTTTTCGATTATGCCTTTGAGAATAGGACAATGCTTGCTTAACAACATCTTCAATAGCGTACATGTGCATATGAGGAATGATACAGTTTCTCGCAGCCTGTGTTGCTGCATGTAAAGATATTGTCAACTGAATTTTTAGATGTTCTTCGCGCAATTTTTTTAATTGATTAACTGGACCAACTGTTGATACGGTAATGCCGTCGGTTGGAAAGTTAAGTCCATTTCTATCTCGAAGAATATGGATTGCTGCAATCAAGTTGTCGTAATTGAATAAAGGTTCTCCCATTCCCATAAAAACGATACGATTTACTTTTTGACGTATCAATACAACCTGCTGCACAATTTCAGACGGTGTTAGATTACGAACAAAACCATTGCGTCCGGACTCACAAAAAATACAGCCAACAGAACAACCAACTTGCGTACTTACGCAAACAGTCCCACCATCTCGCCGTTTAATAAAAACCGTTTCAATATACCTGTTATCTTTCAATTCATAAACATACTTTTCAGTATCGCTACTTTTATAGACTTTTTTTGTTGATATTGATAGATTTTCTTTGTGAAATGGCTGTTTATACAATTCCGTATATAAGGCTCTTGCTTTATCCTCTCCAATTACTTCCGACATTTCTTTGTAAGTAAATCCGTATGGGTCATTCAATATTTCCGTAGGTGTACTTTTAGGTAAGTGTTTCATTTAAATATCCTTCCTTTTCAAAATTAAAAAGTTTGTTTTTCAGAGTTTTTGATTATGATTTCTAGTTTTTCAACATCAACGATATGCGTTAATTTACATTTAGGGCAGAAAAGAGGAAAATTTCTTAATACCGTATTATAAAATACTTGAACCCTCGTCTTTCCGTTACAAATTGGACATTTTATCCAATATTTTTCAAGCATAATATTTCTCCTTTTGCGCAAAAAAATGCAGGTCAATTCTCAACATGAGCATTGACCTGCATTTATACATATAATACTACAACAAAATTAAGGCATAGTTTTTATACTATGTCTATACGTCGTTAGTTTTGTTGTATAGCATACGCAAAATAAGCATGACAAAAAAGCCCATATTGAAAATGGGAAAAATCTTTTTTGATTTCAATGCTTATCGAATACGCATGCTATGTAACATAAACATTCCCCCCCTTTTATATAATATTATATACAAAAGCAGCTTGTTGTCAACATATATATATATGAATTATTTTGGCTAACTGATAGAACTACGTAGACATATCCAAGAAGAAAGGGGAACAGTAAAATGTAATAGGGTGAATAACTATGGCAAAAAGACCAGTACCACGATACGACTTTAAGGCTTTTGGGGCAGCGATAAAGGCAGCGCGTGAGGGATGCAAGGAGAGCCGCAAGAAAGTAGGCGACGAAATGTTTATCTCGCCGCGCTACCTTGCGAACATTGAGAACAAGGGGCAGCACCCAAGTTTACAGATATTCTTTGAGCTGATACAGCGTTACCATATATCCGTAGACCAATTCCTTTTAGAAACGCCGCCGGAGAAGAACACGCAGCGGCGGCAGCTTGACGCGCTTCTTGACGGTATGAGCGATACAGGCATACGGATTGTAACCGCAACGGCAAAGGAGATTTCCGAAGTCGAAAAAGAGGGCGAATAGGAATGTCCGACTTAAAACTGAACAGGATTTAGAAAGCGTTGTAATCTTTTTTGAGGTTGCAGCGTTTTTCTTTTGCGTAAGTTTGGCAAAATCGCTTTTTCTCCGTAGTAGGTGATAAGAGCCTAAAGGATAAAAACATTCGTAGCAAGCATAGGAAGCGGGTACCACTTCCGTATTTTCGCCCTCCCGCGCTGCGGCGCGTCGGTTGAAAATTGCTTGTTGGGAAGTGTCCCAAACCCTCGGAACGGAAAGGAAAGGAGCGAACACATGGACGGACGCAAAAGGACAGTGCAAATCAAATTCAGAGTGACGGAAGCGGAACGGGATTTAATACTGGAAAAAATGAAGCTCGTACCCACCCGGAACATGGCGGCGTATCTGCGGAAGATTGCCATTGACGGGTATATCATTCAGATAGACCACGCCGATATAAAGGCTATGACCGCAGAGATACAGAAAATCGGTGTCAACGTCAACCAGATAGCACGCCGCGTAAACGCGACGGGGAACGCATACCAAGAGGACATAGAGGAAATAAAGGGGGTGCTTGCGGAGATATGGCGGTTACAAAGATTAAGCCTATTAAAAGCACTCTAAGCAAAGCCCTTGACTATATCGAAAACCCGGACAAGACGGACGGGAAAATGCTTGTGTCCTCTTTCGGTTGCTCCTATGAAACGGCAGATATTGAGTTTGAATATACCCTGTCGCAAGCACTCCAAAAGGGGAACAATTTAGCCTTTCATCTGATACAGTCCTTTGAGCCGGGGGAAGTCGATTATCAGAAAGCCCATGAAATCGGAAAGCAGCTTGCCGACGCGGTAACAAAGGGGCAGCATGAGTATGTACTCACGACGCACATTGACAAAGGACACGTCCATAACCATATCATTTTTTGCGCGGTGAACTTTGTAGACCACCATAAATACAATTCCAACAAAAGGAGCTATTACGGCATACGGAACATGAGCGACAAGCTGTGCCGGGAAAATGGCTTGTCCGTTGTCGTCCCCGGCAAGGGCAGCAAGGGAAAGAGCTATGCGGAGTACCAGGCAGAAAAGACGGGTACAAGTTGGAAAGGCAAGCTGAAAACCACTGTTGACGCGCTTATCCCCCAAGTTTCCAGTTTTGAGGAATTGCTAACGCGGTTACAGGCGGCGGGCTATGAGATAAAGCCGGGGAAATATGTATCATGCCGCGCCCCCGGACAGGAACGCTTCACCCGCCTTAAAACCCTCGGCGCAGACTATACAGAGGAAGCCGTAAGGGAACGGATAGCGGGCAGACGGACAAAGGTGGCGAAAGCTCCCAGAGAGCAGCGCGGCGTGTCGCTGCTTATCGACATTGAGAACAGTATCAAGGCAGCGCAGAGTAAGGGCTATGAACAGTGGGCGAAAATCCACAATCTGAAACAGGCAGCTAAAACAATGAATTTCTTGACGGAACATAAGATTGAGCAGTACGCGGATTTAGTCAGCCGGATTGAGGAAATGGCAGCGGAAAGCGGACAGGCGGCAGACGCATTGAAGAACGCCGAAAAGCGGCTTGCGGAAATGGCGGTGCTTATCAAGAATGTTTCCACCTATCAAAAGACAAAGCCTGTCTATGACGCATACCGCAAGGCAAGGAACAGGGAGAAGTACCGCGCCGGACAGGAACAGGCAATTATCCTCCATGAAGCCGCCGTAAGGTCACTGAAAGCGGCGGGCATTGCGAAGCTCCCGAACCTCGCCGCGCTGCAATCGGAGTATGAAGCCCTCCAAGCGCAGAAAGAAGCCCTTTACGCCGACTATGGAAAATTGAAAAAGAAAGTCCGGGAATATGATATTATCAAGCAGAACATTGACAGCATTTTACAGGCAGACAGACAGCCGGAACGGGAAAAGGAAACAGAACGCGGATAAGGATAGCAAAATCCCCGCCGCTGTGCTATGATAGGGCTATCAAAAAGCAGAGGAGCGTTGAGCATGGAAAACCAGAAAATGCCGGAATATGAAACCATACGCGCCGCCGTTGCCGGGGAGAAATGGGCGGTGGAGAAAGTCGTGGATTGCTACAAGGACGAAATCGACAGGCTATCGACGGTAGCGGTCAGACAGCCAGACGGAAGCACGAAACAGGAAATCAACGAAGATATGCGCCAGTCTATCACAAAGAAGCTGATAGAAGCCCTCCCGCAGTTCCCGCTTGAAGAAATGGAAAAGGGAAATGTCAGATAGGCAAAAAAAGAACAGGGCGCGGAAGCCAGTATATGACTTCCGCGCCCTGTCTTTTTATGGGTGCTGTTTTCGTGAATGTTACGCAGTAGAACGCCATTTTCGGGGGTAAAGGTATAAAGTATCGCCTATCCGATTTTCACGCCCGGAAAGCCCTGTAAATCAAGGGATTTTCCGCACCTACTGCGTAACAGGGGTGCGTCTTTTCCTCATGCGCTCGGCAGCTTGTCTGCGGGTGATACGCTTCCGGCAGACGGGGCAGTATTTGACACTGTTAGAGGTTGACGCAAAGAACGCGCCGCACTCGGTACACTTCTTCTTGTCCCCTGTCTGGTAAAGCTCCGCATAGAGTAGCCTGTCGGCGGGAAGCACCGCAGCCCGGAACCACTTGCAGAGAAGCGAATAGGAAATGAGCTGCGGACAAACGCACTCGTCCCCGTCGTCCAGTAAGATACAGTTCCCGTTATCATAATTGCAGCACGTCCGGCGCACAAGGGCGTTGACTTTCCGGCTCTGGGGCGGCGTCAGCCGCTTAACCCCGTTCATACTTCATCAGCGGCGTAAATGGGAAGCTCTGCAAATTCCGCTTCGGTCAAAGCGTCCACTTTGGAAAGGGTGCGCTTTGCAAGCTCCCGCATATCCGCGTCCATGTAGGGCAGCGCGGCGTTGACATTCTCAATCAAAGCCCGCTTGCCGCCCTCGTTGTAAATGCTCAAAAGGTTTGTTTCTTCAACAGTCAGTCTAATCATGCTCATACCTCCATATCGTGATTTTTTGTTTTTGCCGCCGCCTTTTTCGGGGCGGTCTTTGCCTTGTCTGCTTTAAGCTGCGCCCGGATAGAGGGGCGGGGCTTCCTTATCTTCCTGTCCCGGTTCTCCCCCTTGTCAATCAGCGCATACGTCCCATGTCTGCCCTCGATTTTGGAAAAGGCAAGGGTCTTGTAGGGCAGCATGGAGAAAAGGCGGTCAGTGTCCTTTGTGGCTGCAAGCTGCATGAACGCCGGGGAAAGCTCTACCATGAAATGGGTCTTGTTGGGGCTGTTCGGCGTGTCGTGCCGCTTCATTTCCCGTACAATGCGCCGCGCTTCCGTTTCAATCAGCCCGTCCCGCAATGCGGCGATATGCGCCTTGAAATCCCCCGGCGGAAGCTGCTCCCGGCTGCGCCGTTCTTCCTGTAAGAGCGATTGCAGCGCGTCCGGGTCGTTGGGTACGGCTTCAAAGCGTTCAAACTTTCCAAGCTCATAATCGGGATTGCCGTTGAAAAACTGTCCGGCGGGTATCTCCCGTTCCCCATGCTCATAAATCAGCTTCACCGTATCGGCGGGCAGCTCCTTTTCCTTGACGCGCTCATAATGTTTAGCGTAGTCCAGTTCGTACAGATTGCCCTTGATTTTCCCGCGCTCCGTCCCCGTTAGCTCGATTGCATAGGCAAGGACGCGGTCGCTCGTCTGCTCCATGTAGAAACGCCATGTGTTGTGGGGCGCGGTGTCTTTGAGGAAAACGTCGCGCTCCCGGAAGCAATGCGTCCCGGACGGGCGGCAGAACCACAAAAGGGTCTTGTCCTCCTTGCGGGGGCTTGCCGCCGCCTTTGCGATAATCTCCTTGTCAATCTCCAAGTCGCTCTGGTAAAAGCCTGTGTTCTGCTTCATAACCGCATTGAGGGAAGCGAACAAATCCACGTTCTCAAATTTACTCTGTTTCGGCATGGGTCAGCTCCTTTCCAAATCCTGTAATTTCTGCTTTGCGTTTTTCTTCTGCGCCTTTTCCTTGTCAGCCCTAAGCTGCGCCCGGATAGAGGGCTTCTTTTCCGGCTTCGCTTCCTTGCCGCGCTCTTTGTCGGCTTTGACCGCGTTAGCCAGGTCAACAAGGGAAATTGTTTCTCCCGCCTTAACCTTTGCTTCCAGTTCGTCAACGGTAGGGGTGTTGTTGATGATACCGTCAAAGTTGTTGTCGTTCTGCTCTACGGTGTCCTCGATATGCTTCAAGGGGTTTGCCTTTTCCGGCTGCTCTGCGGCAACAGCAAACGCCCGCGTCCCGTTCCCCATAATCAGATACTTTCCGTCGTCCGACTGGTGGTGAAAGCCATATCCGGCGGCTTCTATCTGCTCCCGGCTCATGGCGGTCACATGGAAAGTCCCCCTCGGTGTCTGGATTGTTTCGCCCGTTGTCAGCTCGTCCGGGGTAAGCTGCTTCTGCTCCTGTAAAAACTCCGGCACTTGCCGGAAGCCTACGCTGTCAACGTAATGCGCGGTGTCCTGTCCGTTCTGATGAAGCACTACCACGTCCGAAACGGAAAGGCTGTGTCCCTTAAAATCTTTTGGGTGGTCGATATTGAAGCGGGTATAAATATCTTCAAGGGAAGTTTCCGGCGCAAGGGGCGCGGAATAGACAAGCTCATAGTTCGCTTTATCAACCACATTTCCCGCCGCCTGCAGGCGGTCGTAAGGCTCAAAGCGGAAGTCCCTTGTTTCGTCCCCGCCCTTTATCTGGTAAATGGAAAAGGTGTCCTTGTCCTGTCCGGTGGTCTGCGCCGTTTCCTGTGCCTTTGCGTAAAGCTGCTTTACGTCGCCCTCGGTCAGCTCGCCGCTTTTGAGCTGCCCCATAAGCTCGCGGCATTTCTCCGGCGTTCCCGTATAAAGCACGTCGCCCATTTTCGCCCGCCCGTTCTCCTGTGTCACATAGGCTTGCAAGAGGTGGCTGTTTTCCCGGCTGTCGCTGTAAGGGTTCCGGCGCACTCTGTAAATCGTTTCCGGGGTAAAGGCTTCTTTCGGGGCTGCTTCCGGCTTTTCTTTCCCGGCTGTATCTGCTTTTTTCGGGGCTTCCGGCTGTGGCGCGGCTTCTTGTCCCTCTCTGGTGGGCTGCTCCTGTCCGGCGGTCTGCTCCTTGTCCTGTGCCTTTTGCAGCTCCGCAAAATTCGCGTCTATGGAATTGATAATCTCGGCGGCTGCGCTGCGTATCGTTTCAAGGGAGCTTTTCAGCTCGGACAGCTCCCGCCCGCTGCTCCACCCGGCGACATAGCCGAAAGAATAGTCCGACGTGTCAAGCCCGTAATGTTGGCAGACGGTATAGGCGACGCTTTCCGCTTCGACTTCGCGGGTGCGGCGGTCAACGCGGGGTTGCTCGTCCTTTGGCGCGTTGAGGTCAATGTCGTGCAGCTTCGCATGGGCGATTTCGTGAATGGCGGTCTTTAAGGTCTGTAATTCGCTCATGCCCTCGTTGATAGCAATGCGCTTGTCCTCCAAGTGGTAGTAGCCATGAGAGCCGCCCTCGATATTCTCAAAGGCGATAGGAACGGGGGAAGTCTTTTCAAGGGCTGCGAAAAAGTCCTTATAGCGGTCAACGTCGCCTGTCAGTTCGTCAACGGCAATGTCCGGCAGTTCCTTTCCCTCGGTCTGGGAAACGTCAAAGACGGATACCACCTTGTAGGCGGGTATGGTGATTTCCTTTTCCTCGGTGACGGGCTTTCCGTCCTTGCCGATTATGGGCTTCTGCGTGTGCGGGTCGATTTTCTGCATTTCCTGTTTGATTTTATAGGGCGACGGGGCAATGATTTTAATTCCCTTTTGCCCTCTCATCACATTTCGCTCAAAGTTGTTCTTCCAAGCGGAAAAGCCCGCCAAAAGGGAAGCGTCCGGCTTCTGCATGGCGATAAGGACGGTGTTTCGGAAGCTGTAATTATGGAATTTTGACATGACTTTCAGATATTCCTTGTAACGCTCGCTGTCAAAGAGTTCCGTAATGCCCTGTTCCAGACGGTCGGTAATCTCTTTTAATTTCTCGGCGGGCTTCCCGGCTGTCAGCACGATAGGGATAACCGGGTGCGGCTCCTGTGGCTGCTCTGCGGCGGTTCGGGCGGTCTGCTCTGTGGCGGCTGCGTCCATAAAGGTCTTGTCCTGTCCGCCGCGTTCCGGCTGTGGGAAGCTCATAACGCGGTATTCTTTGGGTATCTCGTTTTCCGTTCCCCGATACCATTCGGTAAAGGTGTTCTGATTGTTATAGATATAGCCCTGTTCGGTAAACTGCCCCTTATCCTTGCTAACTGCGTCCCGCCCGTATTCTTCATACTTGAAATATTTCTTTGCTTCTTCGGGAAGCTCCAGCTCGTCCAGTTCGTCGATAAGATAATAACCGTAATCTTCTTCGCTGCGGACAGTGGGATAGAGCCAGTAACAGTCAAGGTTTTGTGCAAGGTTGATAAGGTCTTTCATGCTTCCGGCATACTCGCCATGTGTAACCGCCGCCGCAAATTTATCCTTGTCCCCGTCACTCTGCATTTCCAGAAGTTTTCCAAAATAATTCAGCTCGTCCATGCTTGCGCTTTGGATAACGGAAAGCGGCAAGTCAAAGGGGCAGTCCTCCGTAGAAGAATACCCGTTGATGAAAAAATCCTGCGGATTGTCTGCGGTAATGCCGACGCTTTCCATAGCCGCATGAAGCTGCTCTGTTGTGGTCGGCATGGGAAGCCACACGCCGCCCGGTTTGCCTGTTTCAAAGCGGCTGCGGCTGTCGATAAGAATTGAAAACTGCTCGTTTATGGTTTCACGCTCCTTTCTCTGTTCGGTGTCCTGTGGCGGCTCTGCTGTGGTGGGGGCTGCTTTTTCAGCGGTAGGCTGCGCCCGTTCCTCGCCCTCGATAGCATAGCCCGGTAAAAGCTGCCCGTTTACTTTGAAATGCTCTGCATACTCTGGCGGGATAGGCGGCGATACCTCGGTGAATAAATGCTGATAGGCTTTGATACGCCCATTCAGATATTTTTCCATAGCTGCCTTGTCTGCAAAGACTTTCCTTTCCTGTCCGGCGATTTTTGCCTGTCCGTAATTGTGGGGGCTGTTGGTGTAAATACTCCATGAAAGCGTCCACGAATAGGGAATGGATTTCTCTTTTTCCCTGTCATACCGGGTATTCTCGGATATGTGGTAGCGCATTTGGTAGACGCGGTTGCTGATGTGCTTCCCGTAGTCCGTAGCTTCCCACTGGTTCGCGGTATGCGTAGCTTCGGGTGTCCTCACATACTCAATGGCTTTGTCAATGGCAAGGGTCTTTCCCGCCTGTTCGTCCCATGCCGCCGCCTGTTCTTGCAAGGCTTCAAAAGCTGCCTGTTCAGCCGCCGCGTATTCTTCCCGCAATGCCTGTAACTGTTCTAAGGGCAGGGCGGTAAGCCCGGAAAGGTCAGCGGTCTGTTCCTCAAAATAAATATTTCGCTCTATCCGCATACTGTCAGCCGGGTCTAACTTGTCACGCTCAAACATGGAGTAACCTTTTTTCTTTTCCATTCATTCGCTCCTTTCTGAAATGGCGGCGCACCGCCGCGCTTTTGGGGTTCGCCCCGTACTACGGTGGGCTGTGCGTTATGCCAACAATTTTTTCATTTTTTTAGAGGGTTTGGGAAACTTCCCAACAAGCAAAATCCCCGTCCGGCGCGTCAGCGGCAGGACAGGGATTTACGGAAGTGGGTACCCGCTTCCTATGCTTGCTATTCAAGTTTTTAGTTCTTCTGTACTTCGATACGGTAGTTGACGTATTTCCCGCCAGTGTCAGCCAGAACGATAGTTCCGTCATAGGTCTTGCCTGTTTTCGGGGAATAGAGCTTCTTCACATTCACTTTGCCGGATTTAAGGAGCGCGGCGGCAATCTTCGCGGAAAAAGCGGTCTTGCGTTCCTCGAAAAAGCGGTCATTCTTCCACATGACAAAGGCACATTCTTTGTTGCTGCAATAATAGTTTTTCTTCCCCTCATGGACGGGGGAACCGCAACGGGGGCATTTGCCGACAGAGGGCTTTTCCTCCCGGAACAAATCCTTTTTCCCGTCCAGTGCTGCGGCGTGTGTCTGCACAAGCTCCCGCGCCATAGCTTCAATGCCGGACAGAAATTCGCCGGGGTCTGCGGCTCCCTTTGCTATCTGCGTCAGATTGTTTTCCCATTCTGCGGTAAGCTGCGGGGAAGTGAGCATATCCGGCAAGACTGATATAAGGGCGGCTCCGTTCTGCGTGGGGATAAGCTGCTTCCCCTTGCGCTCTGCAAAGCCGCCCTTTACCAGTTTTTCAATGACGGCGGCGCGGGTGGCGGGAGTGCCAAGCCCCCGGCGTTCCGCGTCCGGGTCGGTGTCCCCGTTCCCGGCTCGCTCCATAGCAGAGAGAAGCGACGCTTCGCTGTGGGGCTTCGGCGGCGTTGTGGTATGCTCCGTTACTTTTGCGGCGGGGTTAGGAAAGTTCTGTCCCTCGGAAAGCTCCGGCAGCGTCACGCCCTCATTTTCCCCGTCCTCTGCTTCGGGCTTATCTTTCAGCGTCGCCCGGTATCTGCGTTCAAGCTCTTTCCAACCCTCCGCAAGTACGGTCTTTCCCCTTGCGGTGAAGTCTGTCCCGGCGCATGAGAAAACCGCCGTAACCGCTTCATAAATATGCGGCTCGGCGGTGGCAAAAAGCAGACGCGCCCCCGCAAGGGTAAGGATATTCTTCTCGCTTTCCGGCAGCGCGTCCGGGTCAGCCTTTGCAAGCTCCATAGTGGGAATGATTGCGTGGTGGTCTGATACTTTCTTGCTGTCTAATACCTTTGCAATCTCCGGCGTGAAGTCCGCGCCCGCCATAAAGGGGAGCTTTTCGCAAAGCAGCGCGATAATGTCCGCTGCGGTGCCGCCCATGTCGTCAGTAAGAAAGCTGCTGTCCGTCCTCGGATAAGTAAGGAGCCGCTTTTCATAAAGGGATTGTGCAAGGTCAAGGGTCTGCTTTGCGGTGTAACCGAAAATGCGGTTCGTTTCCCGCTGCAAAGAGGTAAGGTCAAAGAGCTTTGGCGGGGCTGCGGTTTTCTTCTCTCTGGTAAGGGAAACGCATACCGCCTTTCCCGCTTCGCAAGCCCCTTTCAGCGCGTCGGCTTCTGCCTTGTCCGAAATCCTTTCGCTTGCCGCGTCCGCGCCGGATAAATCAAGGCGAACATGATAATATTTTTCTTTCTGGAAATGGGAGATAGCCGCGTCCCGGTCGGTGAGCATTTTTAAGGTCGGGGTCTGGACGCGCCCCACGTTCAAGGTCTTTCCATACAGGCAGGAGAAAAGCCGGGTGGCGTTAATGCCGATAAGCCAGTCAGCCTTTGCGCGGCAGAGGGCGGACGCAAAGAGCGCGCCATAGTCCCGCCCGTCTTTGAGGGAAGCAAAGCCCGCCTTAATCGCCCCGTCCTCCATTGAAGAAATCCACAAGCGGCGCATGGGCTTCTTGCAGCCCGCCACTTCGTAGACAAAGCGGAAAATCAATTCACCCTCGCGCCCCGCGTCACACGCATTTACCACTTCGGAAACGTCGGCGCGGTGCATAAGCTCTTTAATGGTTTTGAATTGCTTCCCCTTGTCCGGGTCAACGGCGTACTGCCATTCCTCCGGCAGAATGGGTAAGCTGTCAAAACTCCATTTTTTATATTGCTCCCCGTAGGCGGCAGCTTCCGCAAGCTGTACCAAATGCCCGACGCACCATGAAATGAGGTAGCCGCCGCCCTCGATATACCCGTCCTGTTTCCCCTTAATGCCAAGCGCGGCGGCGATAGTCTGCGCCACGCTCGGCTTTTCTGCAATCACAAGTCTAAATGCCATGAAAAAATCCTCCTTTCAGCGTTCCGGCGCGGTGTGCTTCTTCTCCTGTGCCTGTTTCAGACAATAGCCGATACAGGGGGATTGCGCCTTATAAGGGCAACGCATACACGCCGGGGATTTTGGAACGGGCGGCGCACTGTCACGCCGCCCGGTGGGTCTTTGTACCATCATTTTTTCTAAAGGGTTTTCGGTAAAAAGCGTCATGCTTCCTCGTCCTCCTGTTCTTCATCAGAAAGCCCGTCCCCCTCGTCCTCGTCGTAATCGTCAAAATCGAAATCTTCAAGGTCGGTGTCGCCCTTGACGTTCTGCTTTGGCTTCATAAACTTAAAATAATAGAACGCGCCCCCGCCGCCAAGAAGTGCCACGACAAGGAAAAGCACAAGCCCGCCTGTATTGCCTTTCTCTTTGGGCTGCTCTGTTGGTTTCTCGGTTTCCGGCTCCGCTTCCTTGCCGCTGCAAGCGGTCATGTTGTCCTTGCAGACAGGGCAGCTCACATTTACCTTTCCGGCTTCGCATTTATCGGTGCAACTGCAAACGGCGGGCGGGGCTGCTTCGGTGCTTCCGTCCTCCATGAGTGCCATAAGGTCGGCTTCGTCCACTTGATTAAGGAAATGTACGGTGTCCTCGCCCTCGTCGTCCCGGTCGATAAGGATATAAAAGTAATTGCCGTTTTTGGTCGTCACTGTGATAAGCTGCTTGTTGCCGCCGAAATCGTCTACAAGGGTCGCGTTCCCGTCCGGGGTAAGGGGTTCTTCCTTTTCGGGTTCCTCATAGACAACGCCGCTGTCGTCGGTCGCGTCCTGTCCCTCCGGGGTCTGTGCAAAGGCGGTGACGGAAAAGCCGCCCGTCAGCATGAGGGCGGCGCAGAGTGCGGTCAAGGTTCTAAGGATTTTCTTATTCATTCTCGGTGTCCTCCATTTCTTCGGTGTCGTGGTCTGCGGGTTCTGCGGGGTAGCCCGGCGCGGCTTCCATGCCCGGAATACCGCCGCCGGAAAGCATAGCGGAAAGCTCATGCGGGGAAAGGCGCATGGAGCGCACAAGCTGTACGATTTGCAGGTTTTCCGCTTCGGTTTTCTGCGCTTCAAGCCCCCTTAATCTGTTCTGGTACTCGGTGATTTTCTCGCGGGTCTTTGCAATCTCTTTGTCGATACGTTCAATTTTGTTCATAGCCATCAATAAATTTCTCCTTTCTTTGCTCAAAAATATGTTAATTCCAGTTCATCAGCCCATAGCCTTTGATACAGGAGTAATTGACGGGGTAGCTCTTTATCTTGCAGGCGTCGCCGGAATTGCCCTCGACGGTATAGACGCGCTCCCCGTCCGTTCCGATAACAAGCCCCACATGGTCTGCGCTCCCGTCCCCGTCCCAGTCGAAAAAGATAGCGTCGCCGGGGGCGATATTCTCATAGCCCCTCGCGCCCCATTGCCCGCGTGACTGGAACCAGGGTACGCCCTGTGACTGGCACCCGGCAAAGCGCGGCTCGCTCTTTCCGGCTTGATTGTAGCACCATGAAACGAAACAGGCGCACCATTCCACGCGGCTGTTAAATCCGTACCAGCTCCAAAAGGGTCGCCCGCCCACGTTGCCGACTTGCCGCTTCGCAAGGTCTACAACGGCGGTGTTGCCGGGGCGTGTGCCGTTTACAAGCTGTACGCCGCTTAAATCCTCGGACGCGCCCATATCGGGGGAGCCGCCGCCGAAAATCAGCGGTTTGTTTCCGCTTGTTTCCAGATAGACGCGGTACATTTCAAGCTGCTGTGGCGTTAGAAGTTCCTCCGCAATCTCGGAAATGGGCTTGTTCGTCAGCTTCACGTTGAGGATATGGTACTCGTAGGGTACTTCCTCGGTGGTCGTTTCCCCTGTTTCCGGGTCTGTGCTTGTTTCTGTGCGGTAGCGGATTTCCGTTTCTTCTGTCAGCGTCAAAGTGTACTGCATGGCAAAGACGCGATTTAGCTCTGCCTGTGCGCTCTGCGGGGTGTAGGTCTGTAAAAGGGCGGTGAGGTAGGACGCTAACTCATGGGGGTTATGCCCGATACTGTCAAGGTCATAGCGGTATTCGTCATAGCCGGGGTGGGTGCTTTCGATATTGTCAATCTGCTGCTGAAGCTCGTTTTCCTTTGCGGCGTAATTGTTCTCCGTCGCCACAAGGTCGCTGTCCTCCGACGTGTAGGAAGTCCCAAGTATGCCGTTCATCAAGCCGGGGAACATGGAACCGCAAGAGGAAAGCCCCGCCGATACCATGATGAATAAGAGTAGCGCGGCAACGGCGATACATACGCCCGCCGGGTGCCGCCCTACAAAAGCGATTGCCTTTTTTGTTTCCTCGGCGGTCTTTTTTGCCGCCTTGCGGGTGTTCTCTGCGGCTTTCTGCGCCGTTTTTGCGCCGCCTTTCCTTGCCGACTTTGCATACTGCCGCTTGATTTGCTGCTTCTGCATGAAGCGGGAAAGGGGATTGCCCGCAATCTGCGGATTGTCATGCAGGGCTTTATGGTACTGAAAATCCACATTCGCCTTGAACGCCGCTTTCTCTGCCTTTGCCGCCGCCCGGTAGGGTTTGAGCTTGTGGCTGTGGTAGCCCTCCTTGACTTTCCGCGCCCCGTACTTTGCGCCGCGCTCTGCCAGTTCTTCGGATTTGTGCGCCCCCTCAACGCCGGAATTGTCCTTTTCAACGGAATGTATCTTGTTGTGGACGAAAATACCCGCTTCCTGTGCGGGGCGGGATAGCGGGTTATTGTGGGGCTTATTCTTTCCTATGGGCTTTTCCTGTTCCTCAAAATGTAGGCGGGTCTTGCCTTTCCCGGTGGCTTCATCAAAGGTGCGCTCCCGTACAAGTTTCTTTTCTTTGGGGATAGCCGCCTTTGCCGCGTCCAGACGGTCGGCTGCTTTGTCCGATTTTCGGATATACCTTTCAAGCTCCGGCGTTGCCCGTTCCTCGTCGGTAAACTGCAAGCGGGAAGATTTTTCTTTTGCTGTGGCTTCTGCCTGTGCTTTCCTCGCCGCCTTTTTGCTCGCCTTTCTGGTACGCGCCCCGTCGATACGTTCCAAGACGCGCTCGGCTGCTGCGGTGTCCTGTTCCCGTTCTGCCCCCGGCGCATGGGGAAGCGGCGGCGTGTCGGTTAAGGGCGGGGAAGTTGCGCCGCCCGGTAGGGGCTGCGCTGCCTGTTCCGGCTGCGGTGGGGCTTCGGTCTTTGCAAAGTCCGCGTCCCTTATCCGCTTGCTGATACGTTTCTTTTTCCCGGTAGCGGCGTTTACCTCGACAGCCCCCTCGCGGGTCATTTTCTGCGTGACTTTTTCACGCGCCTTATATTGTTTTATGTGTCTGTCCCTCCAATCCGCGCCCTTGCAAGGGCGCAATACTCGGCGTTTATCTCAATGCCTATATAATGCCTGTCAAGCTGCTTTGCGGCTGCCCCCGTCGTGCCGCTGCCGAAAAAGGGGTCAAGCACAACGCCGCCTTTCGGACAGCCCGCCTTGATACAGGTTTCGGCAAGTTTTGGCGGGAACGCGGCGAAATGCCCGCCCTTGTAGGGAACGGTATTGATAAGCCACACGTCCCGCCTGTTCCGCATGGTCGGCATGAGGGCTTCGTCGTAGTAGCTGCCGCTTCGCGCCCGGTTAAGCCCCTGTACGTTCCCCTGTCCGGGTACTTCGTCCGCATATTTCTGTCCCGCGCTGCGCCCGGTGCGGTACCGCGCCGCCGTTGTGGGGGCTAACGGCTCGGCTATGGCGGCTGCGTCATAAAAATACTTCTTTGACTTCGTAAGCAGAAAGATATGTTCATAGCAGCGGGTAGGGCGGTCTTTCACGCTCTCCGGCATGGGGTTTTCTTTCTGCCAGATAATGTCGCTCCGTAAATACCACCCGTCAGCGCGTAGGGCAAAGGCTAAAAGCCAAGGGATACCGATTAAGTCCTTTTGTTTGCAGCCGGAAACGCGGTTGTTTCTTGCAATCTGCTGTCCGTTTCTGCCTTTCGGGTTCTTCGGGTCTGCATGGTAGCCTTTATTTCCTGTGCCGCAGTAGGTGTCCGCGATATTCAGCCAGAGCGTACCGTCAGAACGCAGTACCCGGCGCAGCTCGCGGAAAACCTCGGTCAGCCTGTCAATGTACTGCTCCGGCGTGTCCTCCCGCCCAATCTGCATATCAAGCCCGTAATCCCTAAGCGCATAGTAGGGCGGGCTTGTGACGCAACAGTGTACGCTTTCCTCTGGAAGCTCCCGCAAGGCATAGAGCGCGTCCCGGTTGATGATTGTGTCAGTTTTCAGCCCGTTCATGCTTCGCCCACTTCCTCCGGCTTCGTCGTCATTACCCGGTAAAGCTCGGTGTCTTTCGGGAAGCGGTCTACAAAGGGCAGCACCACGTTCCCGTAGAAGATAAGCCCCTCGCCCGCTTCGGTGTGGGTGACATACTTCATCTGCTGCGGGGAGATGTTGAGCTGCTTTGCAAGGATAGCCCGGTCGCCCGCCGCCTGATTGAGCATGAGGACAAAATCAGAGTTTTCAAAGATATTCTCCACTTCGCGGGAAGCAAGCAAATCTTTGACGTTCTGCGTGATTGCTGTGGGTATGCCGCCCCATTTTCTGAAACGCTTCCAGATTTCAACGGAATAGGCGGCGGTCTGTTCCTCTTTCAAGAGAAGATGAAATTCGTCCATAAAATACCGGGTGGATTTCCTTTCTGCCCGGTTGACGGTGACGCGGTTCCATACCTGGTCCTGCACAATGAGCATACCTAATTTTTTGAGCTGCTTCCCAAGCTGCTTGATGTCAAAGCAGACAAGGCGGTTTGAAAGCTCTACATTCGTCCTGTGGTTAAAGACGTTAAGGCTCCCGGAAACATAAAGCTCCAACGCCGCCGCGATACGCGCCGCTTCCGGCTCCGGCTGCTTCAAAAGCTCGTTGTAGAGGTCGCCCAAGATAGGCATTTTCTCCGGGTCGGGGTCTGCAAGGAAAGGGCGGTACACGTTCCTAACAGCGCGGTCAATGACGGTCTTATCGACGGGCTGCAAGCCCTCCTTGCCGCCTATGACAAGCTCGCAGAGGGAGAGGATAAAGTCGGATTTCAGCGCAAGGGGGCTGTCGTCCTCGCTGTAATTGAGGTTAATATCCATAGGGTTCACATACTGGGGCTTCCCGTCAATGCCCTTGCCCGTAGGCGATAACCGTATCACTTGCCCGTCAAGCCGCTGCACAAGGGAAAAATACTCTGCTTCCGGGTCGCAGATAATTATGTCGTCGTCGGTAATGAGGAAAGCGTTTGTCATTTCCCGTTTGGCGGCAAAGGATTTCCCGCTTCCCGGCGTACCCAAGATTAAGCCGTTGGGGTTCTTTAGCTGCTTGCGGTCGCAGAGTATCATGTTGTTAGACAGGGCGTTTAAGCCGTAATACAAAGCCGCGCCCGTCTGAAAAAGCTCCTGCGTGATAAAGGGGATAAAGATAGCGGTGCTTGACGTGGTAAGCCCTCTTTGAATGGGGATAAGGTTCTCCCCAAGCGGTACAGAGGACATAAGCCCCGCTTCCTGTTGGTAGTCAAGGCGGGTTAAGGCGCAGTTGTTCTTCTGTGCAATGCCCGCCGCCGCGAATACGTCATTTTCCAGTTTCCTTTTTGTGTCTGCCATGTTCACCACAAGGAACGTCAAGAGGAACATTCTTTCATTCCGGCTCTGCAAGTCCTGTAAGAGGTTCTTCGCTTCGCTGCCGAAAGTGGCAAGGTCGGACGGGATTATATCCATGTCGTAGCCGCTGCGTACCGCTTTTTTCTGTTCTTCGATTTTCATTTTGTCAAGGTCGGTGATTTTCCGCTTGATTGTCTTTATGGCTTCGGTCTGGTCGATACTGTGGATATGCAGATTGACGATAACGCCCGTTTCCAAGTCCAGAATGTCAGATAAGATACGGTCGTTTAATTCCGGCGCAAGGATTTCAAGGAATGAAACCGCGCCGATTTTGCGCCCCATGCGGAAATACCGCCCCTCGCCAAAACGGAAAGAGGACGGGGCGATAAAGTCCTTTGTGGAAAGCCCGGACGGGGCAAGCCATGAAAAATCAAAGGCAAACTGCCCGCCCTCCGGGTGGAAAATGCCATGCAGCATTTTAAGGCGTTCATAGCCTGTCATGGGGCGGGCAGACACGCCCAAGAGCTTAAAGTTGTTGAGTACGTCCGTTTCGATACGGGCAAGGCGGGATTTCGCCGCGCCCAGACTGTCGGCTTCAATGGCAAAGGTGATATATTTTGCTTTGACAAGCCCGTTGTTGCCCTTTGCAAGCTGGTTTTTCAGCATATCCCGGTATTCTGTGCGGATAGAATTGAAAGCGTCCTCCTGTGCCGGGATATTGACCGCCTTTTCCGCTTCGCCGCGCTGCGTCCCCTGATTGATGAAAGAGAGCTGCACCGAAACGGAAGCGTCAAAGTAGTTGAGGAAGTCGCACCAGTTCTCAAAAATGGCGGTCTTGTCGTCTGCCTGTGCAAGCTGATAGTTAATATCTTCAAAGGCGACGGTCTTTGAGTATTTCCGTCCCGTAACCTTGCAGATACCGTCCGGGTACATCTGGATATAAGGGATTGTCTGCTGCGCGGTGTGCGCTTTCCCGTCGCCCTTTGCCTGTCTGATGATTTCCGCAATCTGCTTTTTCTCGGCGCGGGTGAGCTTGCGGGGCGGGTTAGGCTTTGCGCTTCCCGCCGCGCTGTTTCTTCGTGTTTCCTTTTGCAATCGCTGATACCTCCTTTTCAAGTTTTCTCTGCCGTTCTAAGACGGAATAAAAGTTGTCTGTCCTGTATGGTCGTTCTTTGGGGGCTATGAATTTCGTCTGAATGATGTTCTTCACCACCACTTCAAGGGGCTGTCCATGCTTCTCATACATGGCAAAGAGGAAACAGGGCAGCATGACGGCAATCATAGCCATAGACGCAAGGCTTGTGCCTGTGCTGTCTTTGAGCAGAAAGAAAAGCGGCAAGCCGAACAGGAGAGCCGCCGCAAAACATACAATCTGCCGTTTGGTAAGGTTGAACGCTACTTTTGTCTTGACTTTGGATAAGTCTTTGGGTACGGGTACATACGCCAAGTGAAAACCTCCTTTCTCTGGGTTTGGTGTTGCTGTAACTTCCCATAAGGGTAATCAAGGCAAAGGTCAATCTATGCCCTTTGCCCGCCCGTATTATATGGGGGTTATCCGCGTCAAGGTCGGGTCGTATTTTCGCCGCTTCGCTCTGAAAATCTCCACCCTGCCCTTGACACGCCGCTAATGCGCGGAGAATATCGACTTCGCCAGTGCGCCGGATTTGAACAGGGAGAAACAGAGGATAACGGTATAGGCTGCAAGGGAGAATATCGCGCTGTGCAGATTGTCCGCTATTATCATGTTGTTTACCAGAACCGCGTAAATGCCGACGCATATCATAATGAGGAAGCCTTGAAAACCGATAGCGAACAGGGATTTGAGGTAGTTGTTTCCTATCTGCCCCCATTCCCGGTTCGTCATTGTTGCAAACGGGATAGGCGATACCGAACAGTAAAGGTAAATCTCTATCATGCGCCCGTAGAGGATAACGGTTATCAGTACGGACATGATTTTCATGCACAAGCTCACAAGGCTTGTTTCCATGACAAGTAAGAGCAGTTCGGGGATTTCCATAGCGTCAAGCCCGTCCTGCATGGAAGCAAGGGCGGCGGCAACATCAATCTCTGTGCTGCCGCCGATTACCCCCGCCGCGCCGGAAACAACGTGCTGCGCCATATCGAACACCGCCATAGTGATGTCAAAGGTGTGCGTCACAAGGTAGACTGCCACAAACGCCTTGAACACCCACTTGAAGAACATGGAAGTGTCAACGTCGTGCATATTGTTCTTTTCCGTTACCATGCTGATAAGCTCATAGCATAGGACGTAGGTAATGACAAGCCCCGCAATGGGTACGATTACATTCTCACTAAGGGTCTGTATCATGGAGAATATATTTGCGTTCCACCCTTGCGGGGTCTGCCCTACCTCTGCGGCGATAGTGCCGACTTTCTCGTTTACGTCCCCGAACATAGTTGACAGATTACCGTTTATGGCTCCTATGAGGATTTCCTTTATCCATTCGTTAATCGCGTCAAGTATGCTCTGCATAAGCCTTTACCCGCGCTTCTTAACCGAACAAGCCGGAAAGCAGCGGTACAAGGGTCATGCCGATAAGGGCAACGCCGCCGCCCGCCATAAGCTGTTTTATCCCCAATTAGGTGTAAAACTCTGCTCGATGGCGGGCGGCGGCGTACAAAAAATCTATATGGTGTTTTTAAGAGAACCGTCCCGGCGGGACAGGTCAGGCAGTGACCTGTTCCACCTCCGGGATGGGTTTGAGATTAAAATGAATTTCGATAGAAATGTGTCTTGTTTTATCTTCGTCAATGCGCTCATGCACGACGATTTCTTTGATTAAGCGGTTGAGGGTGGCTGCGTCCAACTCTGTGATGTTGGCATATTCCTGAATGGCTTCCACCCATTGTTTTGCGTCATTGGCAAGCTGGACTTCATCGGACAGCCGCTTTCTGCCCTCGGACACTTTTGTTTTAAGTTCCGTCTGCTCGGTCTGTGTCTTTTCCAGCATGGTGTTGAAGTTCTGCTCACTGATACGCCCTGCAATCATATCTTCATAAAGCCGCATTACCATTTTGTCCAGAACCTCAATCCGTTCCTCGTCCCTTGTAAGGGAGCGTTCCATTGCTTCCCGCTGTTCCCGCTGCTCGGCTTCACAGGTATTGGTCAGGCGGTCAGCAACCGCTTTCCCGTCCATCAGGGCAGCTCTGGCACATTCCCGGATTTTCCGCAGCACATGACTGTAAAGGGTGTCATAATCAATCCGGTGCTGGGTGCAGTGGTTCTTTCCAAAGGCATTGTAGGTCTTGCAGGAGTAAATCTGCTGGGGATGTTTTGCGTTTGTGTAGCGTACCGTCAGAGACTTCCCACACTCGCCGCATTTTATCAGTCCGGCAAACAGGCTGATTTCATTGGTCTGCCCCGGACGCTGGCGGGATTTCAGCTTGTTCTGCACAATGTCAAAGCTCATGCGGTCAATCAGCGGTTCATGCTGTCCTTCCACTACAATCCAGTCCTCCGGCTTCTTTTCCCCAATCGTGCCGATTTTGAAACGGTAGTCCTTTTTCTGGGAAGCAATCGCCCCAGTGTAAACGGGATTCATCAAAAGGTCTTTGATAACGGAAAAGTCCCACATATACCGCCCGTTTTCCGGGTCTTTCTTTTCCCATTTGGTGCGGGTATTGCGAAGCCCCCGTTCCCGGTTCCACCATGTGGGGCAGGGGATTTTTTCTTCCTCCAGCCGTCTGCGGATATAGTTCGGACCATGACCGTTTAGGGCATATCCGAAAATCAGCCGCACAATCGGGGCGGTTTCCTCGTCAATGAGCAGATGGTTTTTGTCCTCCGGGTCTTTCCGATACCCAAACG
>NZ_QUEH01000011.1:0-148353 GCF_003477935.1 Clostridium sp. AF32-12BH
GTTCTACTGTTGTTTGGTTTGTTTTTGTTCTGAAATCTCATTTCAAAGATGTCCAACCAGGACTCTTTTTTATTAGAATTTTCAGGGTTTTAAACACTGTTCAATCTTTCATTTTCAAGGTTCATGTTGTTGTCCGTTCCAGCGACAACGTTCAATATTTTATCACAACGTTTTTGCTTTGTCAACAACTTTTTTCATCTTTTTTATTTTTCTTTCAGATGTCTGCCCCGTTCTCACGGGGCGAGGAGTATCTTATCAAACATTCCAGGAAATGTCAACCACTTTTTTATCATTTTCCCATTTATAACAGATTCGAAGAGGATTTGATCATATCCTGTTCAATGCTGTAAATCTGCAAAAAATAGTTTGCTGTCAAAAACAAAGACAGGGCTGCAACGACCAGCAGAAAAACGGGCGTATCCATGATACGCCCGAAATGACATGGAAAGCAGCAGTCACGACTGCCTGAAGCAAAATCAATTGCTGATTATTCTCCAAACACAGCCTTGTAATCTGCCTGGAATTTTTCGATACCCTGGTCGGTTAACGGATGCCTGGTCATCTGAACCAGTACCTTATACGGAACAGTTGCGATATCAGCGCCTGCCTTTGCGCAGTCGATCACATGGATCGGGTTGCGGATGCTTGCAGCGATGATCTCAGTCTGAATGTCATGCATCATGAAAATCTCAGTGATATCGTTAATCAGATCAATGCCCGGCATGGAGATGTCGTCCAGTCTGCCAAGAAATGGAGAAACATAGGTTGCGCCTGCTCTTGCTGCTAACAGTGCCTGCGCTGCGGAGAAGATCAGGGTTACATTGGTCTTGATGCCCTCTGCGTGCAGAACCTTCACTGCCTTTAAGCCCTCTACAGTCATCGGGATCTTAACAACCATGTTCGGGTGAATCGCTGCGATCTCACGGCCTTCTTTGATCATACCCTCTGCGTCGGTGGTGGTAGCCTTTACCTCACCACTGATCGGTCCGTCTACAATGGAAGCAATCTCAGCGATAACCTGATTGAAGTTGCGGCCTTCCTTTGCGATCAGGGACGGGTTGGTGGTAACACCACAAATAATGCCCATATCATTTGCTTTGCGGATCTCATCTACATTTGCGGTATCTACGAAAAATTTCATGATTTTAATCTCCTTTTTCTTTCTAAAATACTTTCCGGTCGAAGCTGCCCCGGATTCCGAGTTCTTCCCGGTATTTTGCCACTGCTCTTCTGGATATCTCTATGCCGCGCTCCTTTAAGAGCGTTACCAGTTTCTGATCGCTGTAAGGTTTTTTCTTGTCCTCGCTGCGGATCAGTTCTTTCATAAGTTCCTTGATCTGCATGGTTCCAACCGCTCCCTCTGTCGCGGAAGCAGAAATCGATGCGGTAAACAGATTTTTCATCAGAATGGTGCCGCCCGGATACTGGATATATTTTCCCTTGATGGCCCGGCTGACGGTGGAAGTATGGATTCCGATCTGTTCTGCGACATCCGTCATCGTCATAGGCTTCAAAAAGGCGGTTCCATCCAGGAATTCACCCTGGTTTTTCAAAATCTGCTCCGAGATCGACTTCATGGTCTGTCTTCTCTGTGCAATGCTGTTCATAACAAAGCGGATACGCTCCAGCTTTTTCCGGAAATATGTGCTGAGTTCTTCATCCTGGGATTCTTTCATCATCTTCAGATAATAATCATTGATGTGGTAATCTTCCACCCAGCCATCATTCAGCTCAATTTCCCATTTGCCGTCTTCCTTGCGGAAAATGATATCCGGCACAAGATAGTCTGTCCTGGATTCCCCAAACTCTCCAAGCGGTCTCGGATTCAGCTTTGCGATCTGCTCAATGCATTTTCGCACCTCTGCGGTCGGCAATTTCAGGCTTCTGGAAATCACACTGATTTTTCCATCTGCTACATCCTGCAGGTGTTCCTTTACGATCTGGTATGCCGGCTCATTTTTCAGTCCTTGCATTTCCAGCTGTTTTAACAAACTATGCTTTAAATCCGGTGCAAAGATGCCATAAGGCTCCAGCTCCTGTAAAACCCGAAGCGTCCAACGAACCTCATCCTCTGCTGCGCCTGTTTTCTTCGCTGCTTCCTCCACCGGGATCGTGAAAAATCCATTGTCATCCAGGCATTCTGTCAGAAATTCCGCTAATTTCCGGCTGCATGCGCCAGCCGGTATCTGCTCCAGAATATAATTTTTGATATCTGCCGTTTCCGGCATGGGAATGTCTTTTTGACGCCGGTCTTCTTCCTCTGCAGTGTCCTCATAACTCTTTTCCAGAACGGTCGGCTGCTCATAAGTCTGACCAATGTCTTCCCTTCTGCCTGCCATATCATGATCCGGACTGTATTCCAGAAGCGGATTTTCCAGATATTCATCCTGCAGGAAATTACTCAGCTCCACGCTGTCCATCGCCAGTACTTCCAGAGACTGGATCTGGTTTTGGGAAAGCTGCTGTTTCTGTTCCAGGGTTAAGCCGTAATTCATCTCCATGTGTCTGTTTCACTCCTTGTCCCTTTATATCCTCTTTACTTTTCCCTGCGTTCCAGTTCACTCTGGCGCTTCGCCATTCTCCACAAAGTTGTACGGCTGACGCCAAGCTCTTTTGCCAGTTCTTTTTTCTTCTTTTTGGGCTTCAGGCGGCTGTACACAGAATCGTCAGATGTTTCCTCCACCAGGTTGAGTGACGGTTCTTCTATGCTGCTTTCCCGGAAGATCTTTAACTGCCGCAAAAGTCCCGTGCTGATCACGTCACTGTCATTTAACACGATGAGACGCTCACAGACATTGCGCAATTCCCGGACATTTCCCGGCCAGCTGTGCTGCGCAAGCAGATGTGCCGCATCCGGTGTCAGGGAAGGAATGGGTTTTCCCATCTCGCAGGCGAACCTGGTCAGATAAAAATCCACCAGTTCCTGAATATCCTCTTTTCGCTCTCTGAGCGGAGGAATCGTGATATCAAGGAGGTTCAGACGATAGTAGAGGTCTGAACGGAATTGTCCTTCTTTGATTTTTTCTTCTATATTGATATTGGTTGCGGAAACCACCCGCACATCGATCGGATGTACACTGGTACTTCCGATCCGCCGGATTTCTTTTTCCTGCAGAACACGAAGAAGCTTTGCCTGCAGCGTGATCGGAATTTCTCCGATCTCATCTAAGAAAATCGTTCCTTTATGAGCCAGTTCAAAAAGTCCGATCTTACCGCCCTTGGCCGCACCGGAAAAGGCACCTGCCTCATAACCAAACAGCTCACTCTCCAGAAGATTTTCCGGGAGTGCCGCACAGTTCAACGCGACAAACGGCTGGTCTCTACGACTGGATGCCTGATGAATGCTGTGCGCAAACAGTTCTTTTCCGGTACCGGTTTCTCCCACGATGAGTACGTTGGAATTCACGCGGCTGTAACGCTCTGCCATCTGGATGTTTTCGCGGATCGCCTGACTTTTTCCCAGGATATCCTTAAAGGAATATTTGGCAGTCAGACCTTTTTCCGAAAGTCCTTTTCGGATTTTCTGCTCTTCTTCTATGATCCGGTCTGCATTCCGGATGAACATCAAGGCCCCCGCCTCGGAAGTACCGTCGCTTAACGGCTTAAACTGTACATAATAGCTGGTCCCATTGATCTTTAAGATCCGGTCGCGGCGCCCACTTCCATCGATCAGTTCCGCCCATTCTTTCGAATGATCCAGCTCCTGCAAAGTTTTTCCCTCCACAGAATCCACCGTAGATAACTGGAAGATGCGGTATGCCTGATTGTTGATATTTAAGATCTGACCGCGCCCATTGACTGCCAGGACACCTTCCTCACTGTGATTGAGCATCTCTTTGATAATCACCGTTTTGGCACGCTCCTGGTTGATCGTCCTTGCTGCGTTGACCGCTTCCAGCATGGCGACTTCCACGGCATCGTAATTGGTATGGATATGTACCCATTTCAGGCCCATGCGGTCACAGATTCCGCACATGGTACCGGCACCCACAAAAATATCGGCTCCGTCTTCCAGTGCTTTCTGAATGGATGTTTCCGTCGTTTTCTGATCCTGCGCGTCATATAATGAAATAGAGGCTCCGCATAACTCTTCCAGTTCCTCCATACAATGAAACTTTTTCTTATGCAGGCAAAGCGCGATTTTCTTTGCATGCTGCTTTCTGCACTGGACCAGCGCATCAAAAATATCAAAACTGCTTACATGGATCTCGATCACATGTTTGTCGGGAAAAAGCTTTTTCAGCGTATCATATGTCATTCCGCGGGCCACTAAAACATCGGCATCCTCATTCTGTGCCAGTGCCTCGGGCGTCCCGAACACATAAATGGTCTCAATCTGTATATTTTTATACTGCGGCAGTTTGCGGACCACATCTTCAAAGATTTCTTTCAATTCGAGATGCGGTATAAATACCCTTATCTTAACCATATCAGAGATCTTCTCCTTTTTCTCAAACAGTGTTTCCGCCCTGTTTTCATGAACAGGGCCATGGTAAGTATACCACAGCCCTGTTCATTTTGCAGAAAAAATATATAAATTTTCTCATTTATTTGTTCGTAATGCATTACTGTTCACGCGTTGCGCAAACAATAGCGGAACAACAGGTGCTTCTTGATCGTAACGCTGTCTCTTCTGCGATTTTATTTGTTTACCACGTTCTGTGGAGCACCATCGATCACAGACTTGATGTTCTCAGCTGTCGTGTTCATGATACGTTCCCGTGCTTCCTTGGTTGCCCAGGAGATATGAGGCGTAATAATGCAGTTCTTTGCCTTCAGAAGAACGTTATCCTCTTTGATCGGCTCTGTGGAAACAACGTCTACGGCTGCAGCAGCCACTTTGCCGCTCTCTAATGCATCGTAAAGATCCTGCTCTACGATCAGCGGACCACGGCTGTTGTTGATGATGATCACGCCGTCTTTCATCTTTGCAATGTTCTCTTTGCCAATGATACCCTGGGTGGACGGGAACAGCGGGCAGTGCAGGAAGATGAAATCCGATTTTGCAAGGAGTTCATCTAACTCAACGTACTCTGCAACCTCTTTTCCTGCCTCACTCTGGAATGCATCGTAAGCGATGACATTGACGTTCATAGCTTTTAAGATCTTTGCGGTGTTTACACCGATACGGCCAAGGCCAATGATACCAGCAGTCTTGCCGGATACTTCGATCATCGGATAGTGCCAGTAGCACCAGTCTGCGTTTGCAGCCCACTCGCCCGCATGGACAGAATCGCTGTGATGTCCGATATGAGAACATACCTCTAACAGAAGGCTGACAGCGAACTGGCTGACATTGTCCGTTCCATATACCGGAACGTTCATAACCGGAATACCTTTTTCTTTTGCATACTCGTAATCTACGACATTGTAGCCGGTAGCCAAAACTGCGATTGCTTTTAAGTTCGGGCATTTGTCAATGGTTGCTTTGCTGATCGGAGTCTTGTTGATGACGATCACGTCAGCATTGCCGATACGCTCTGCGATCAGCGGGGACTCCTCATAAGCGGTTCTGTCATAAACGGTAACTTCGCCAAGTGCCTCGATCGGTGCCCAGCTGATGTCGCCCGGGTTTTCCGTATATCCATCTAATACAACAATTTTCATGATTCAATTCTCCTTTTGATCTTGCCGTCTGCAGCCATGTTTCCGACAGCCGCAGACCGGCTTTCTATCGTCATTCGTCTTATACCGTTTCTGTTATTAGTCTTCTACCAGAGCCCATGCGCGGTTTAAGCAGCGCTTAGTGTTTGCCAGAATGATCTCGTCATCCTCACCAGGAGCAAGGGTTACTTCCATGGACAGAACCATCGGATCTTTTGCATGGAAAAAGCCCTCTTCCTTCAGAACCTGCAGGTAATCAGCCAGCTGCTCTACATCGTTTGCGCTGTTCGGATAACCCAGACGCGGATGCTTGTCACCGTACATCGGGCAGCCCTCTTCTACAACTGCGTTTCCGAAATGAAGGTGCGTGATATACGGTCTTAAGGTCTGGATCACAAATTTGGAAGTCTCATAGGTGGTCGGGAAATGAGACAGGTCTACTAACAGGCCAAAGTTGTTGTGGGTCATTCTCATATCAGCAGCGAACTGTGCAGCATACGGAGCCGGTCCGATGAGCGCTGCCTTATCCATATCGAAATCGAATACCTCAAGTTCTACGTTCATGCCCTTCTTTGCAGCGTAATCGCAGACATTGCGGGTGGTCTTTAACAGCTGTGCGTATGCCTGGTCTTTGGTCGCCTCTTCCCACTTACCAGCCAGAAATGCGATCCCTTTTGCACCAAGGTACTCCGCCTCATTCACTGCCTCGATCAGGGTAGCTTCTGCTTTCTTTCTGCCCTCTTCATCGATATCGTTCGGGTTTAACTTCGGTCCGAGAAGTCTCGGCTGTGCACCATAACAAACCTTTAAGTGAGACTGCTCCAGGATCTTCTTTACTTCCTCGCGCTCTGCGTCGTCTGCACATTTGGTAACCTCGATGGCATCAAAATAATCATCCACTGCGATCCGTTTTACCTGGTCAACAACGCTTCTGTTCGGAAAAGACATCCAGCGAATGGTACCTACCTGAAAATATTTGTGAATAGACTCTCTCATGTTTTTCATCCTCCTGCTCATAAATTGTGAAATTGTTGGATAGTTCTAATTTAAACAAGTTCCCACGCCAGGTCAAGTGTTCTTTTTGCACCGGCCAGGCACAGATCCGGGTCCTCGTCCTCAAATGGTTTTACCTCAAAGCTGACGATCGGGCGTTTCTCTTCGTTTAAAAATCCGATTTCCAGCAGAAGCCGCAGGTAATCTGCCAGCTCCGTTACATCATTCTCACTGTTCGGGAAACCGAAACGCGGATGCTCATCACCATATGCCGGACATTCCGGACTCTTGATGACGGTATTGCCCATATGGGCGTGACGGATAAATTTGCGGACCGGAAGCAGATTCTCCTCGATGGTCTCGTGGATCATCGGGATGTGGCTTAAATCTACCATAAGACCGAAATTGTCATACTCCGCACAGATCGTTTCTGCATAACGTTTTACCCGGTCTACCGGACCGATCAGCGATTTCTTCGCGATGTCATAGTCGAATACCTCGCAGAGAATCGGCATATTTCCTTTTGACTTTGCATACGCACAGAGTTCTCTGGTCGAAGCAAGCAGTGCCTGGAAAGATTCTTCCATGGTCGCATCTTCATACCTCCCTGCCAGAAATGAAAAATCCTGTGCGCCGATCTCATAGGCTTCATCAATTCCCATTTTCAGGGCTGCAATGGCTTTCTGACGGCCTTCTTCCTTCAGGTCATTGATGTTTAACCCGGCCCCAAGCATCAGACCCTGACCGCCATAGGCAGTGACCATGTGAGCACAGGAGATCATCCCGGCCGCTTTCTTTCGCACCTGTGCATCTTTCATATGTGCAACTTCCACAGCCTCAAAATAGGGATCCGTCGTGATCTTTTTTAAACACTCCAGGATTGGACCTTCTCCGGAACCCACTTCTTTATAGGATACATGAAGGATCGTACCGACCTTCATATACCGCTTCATGGATTTTTCCATACGATTTTCCTCTTTTACTTTCTTGCAGCTGCCTTCTTTACTGCTTGTGCAACTGCATCTGCATCCAGACCGTATTTCTTTAACAGCTCGCTGTAGGGTCCGGACTCGCCGTGGCGATCCTGCATGCCGACCATCTCAACCGAAACCAGACTGCCGCTTTTTGCCAGAACTTCGCTGACTGCTCCGCCAAGACCGCCGATCACGCTGTGCTCCTCTGCCGTTACGATCGCGCCGGTTTCTTTCGCACACTTCTCAATCAGCTCTGCGTCGATCGGTTTGATGCAGTACATATCAACCACTCTTACGCTGATGCCCTCTTTCTCCAGTATCTCAGCTGCAGTGATCGCGGTGCTTACCATAAGGCCGCATGCAATGATGGTAACGTCGCTGCCCTCTCTTACAACCATGCCCTTTCCAAACTCAAACTTCGCATTCTCCGGGTGGCAGTCCGGTGCAGCATCTCTGGAAAGACGGATGTACATCGGCTCATTGACTTCGATTGCGGTTTTCACCATCCAGTCAGTGATCTGTGCGTCGGAAGCAACCATCACATTCACGCCTGGAAGGGTACGCATCATGGCGATGTCTTCCAGTGCATGGTGGGTAGCACCGTCAAATGCGTCAGATAATCCGCCGTAGCCTCCCATCATCTTGATCGGCAGTCCGGAGTAAGACATGAAGGTTCTTGCTGCCAGAGAACCCAGGGTAGTTAAGAATACTGCGAAGGTATTGACGAACGGGATTTTGCCGCTCTTTGCCATACCTGCTGCCATGCCCATCATGGCATACTCACTGATGCCACAGTTATAGAAACGGTCCGGATATTCCTTGCCGAACATTGCAGATTTGGTGGAACCAGATACATCTGCATCCAGAACTACGATATTTTCATTGGTTGCTCCATATTTTTTCAGACATTCTCCATATACATCACGAATTGCTTTTCCCATTACCGTACACCTCCCAGTTCTTTCATCGCTGCTTCATAGTCGGCATCCTTAACCGGAGCGCCATGCCAGGTATTCTTTCCTTCCATGAAGGATACCCCTTTGCCCTTTACGGTCTTCGCCAAGATGATGCTCGGAACACCTTTTACGGATTTTGCAGTCTCGATTGCTGCGCTGAGTGCAGCCACATTGTGTCCGTCGCAGACAATGGTATTGTATCCAAATGCCTTAAACTTCAGTTCAATATCCCCCATCGGCATGATCTGCTCAGTGGTACCGTCTAACTGTACGCCGTTCCAGTCCAGAATGGAGATCAGGCGGTCTGCCTTGAATTTGGTAGCATTCATGCAGGTCTCCCATACCACACCCTCATTGATCTCGCCGTCGCCAAGGATCGCATAGGTGTAGGCATCAATTCCATCATGCATATCGGAAAGAGCAATACCCAGAGCGAACGGATAGCCAGCGCCCAGAGGACCGGTAGAAGCTTCTACGCCAGGAGTCTCTTTGGAACACGGATGCCCCTGCAGGCGGCTGTTGATCTGCCGAAGGGTATGCATCTCCTCCATTGGGAAAAAACCTTTCTCAGCCAGTTCCAGATACAGCATCGGTGCTGCATGGCCTTTACAGAGTACAATCTTGTCGCGGCTTCTGTCATTGATATTCTCCGGGGAGATATTTGCATCATTGAAGTAAAGATTTGTCAGGATCTCGCACACGGAAAGAGATCCGCCCGGATGTCCGGTCTGTCTCTCATGTAAAATTTCAATCAGGGTACGTCTGAATTTCAGGCAAAGAGCATCCAACTCCTGTTTCTTTTCGTTGGTCATGTCAGTAATCTCCTTTTCTTTAAATGGTTTTCAATGTTTCTTTCACCTGCTCTAAGCAAAGCTCCGGGCTTGACAGGACAGGAATCTTACAGATTTCTTCGATTTTTTTATCCAGATGTGCCATGGACGCCTGAGCCAGCACCACACAGTCATAACCGGAAATTTCTTTTGCCATCTCCAGAAGGATCGCATCGTGGCGGTCCATCTGCATTGCTTTCATCGCCTGGAATGCTTCTGCGTTTGCTTTGAAATCAATGTAAATGGTCTTATTTAATTTTGCTGCCTCTGCGTTTAACTTTTCCCGCATCGGTCCTTCGGTGCTGCCTGCCGTCGCAAGAACCAGGATCTTATCCCCGTAAGTAACCGCTTTTCTTCCCATTGCATCATCAATGGCAATCAGCGGAACTTTCACAAAGGGGCGAATCATGTTTACAACCGGAGTCAGGGTCGAACAGGTCACCACGATCATGTCAGCACCTGTCATCTCAGCGGATTTGATGTCGTTGTAAAGGCGGCATCGGTTTTCTATGGTAAATGTTCCAATCTCATTCGGATTGTTGGCAAGAAAATCGTCCCACAGGTTGTGGATCTTTACCGGTTCCCCCACATAATCACGCAGCTTCTGGTCAAACGAAGCTGCCACCGTTTTCACGGTATGGATCAGCGCAATACTTTTCATAGTCCCTCCTATTTCAGTGGTCCGTATACCTTTTCGAAGATCGGGATCAGATACGCGGCTGCGCCTTTTGCTGCGCCTTCCATGCTCGGCAGCTGGAAGATCTCGGTCGTAAAGGCACCGTCATATCCGCACTCTTTAAACGTAGAAATGATCTTTTCAAAATCCAGTCCGCACTGGCCCGGGTAACGGCGGTTGTTATCTGCCAGATGTACATGAATGTTGTACGGACTATACTGGCGGATCGCATCGAACAGATTCTTTTCTTCCAGATTTAAGTGGAACACATCTAACATCAGGCGGAAGTTTTTCCGGTCTACCCGGTCTACCATATCGGCACCCTCAGCACAGGTGTTGATAAAATTCGTCTGCATGATGGTAACGGTTTCCAGGGCGATCTGCACGTTTTTCGGTGCAGCATAGTCAGCCAGCTCCCGGAATGCCGCGATCGCAAGCTCCTCCGTCTGCTCTCTGGTCAGTTCCTTGCAGTACTGCCCACGGACACGGCCGATGTTGATGTTTGCCCCCAAATATGCCGCAAAGTCGATGATTTCCTTGCTTCTGCGGATCGCCTCGTTTCTGTTTTCCGGATCCGGGTTTGTGTAGCTGAGTCCCAGCTGCCCGAAAATCTCACCGGTGCATACTAAAACTACTTTCAGTCCATTTTTCTCTGCTTCCTTTTTTACGAAATCCCAGTCAAGCTCTGACGGGTTTAACGTCATCAGCTCAACGCCCTGGTATCCAAGCTTTGCCAGATCGGAAAAGCTTTTCTCCAGCGGTCCCTGGTATGCCGTCACGGAATCTGCAATCGCAACATCCGGTGTGGCAACCTGATAACATAACTTCATACCCTCACTCCTTTTCTTTTCCTTAAGTTCCTTATGCTGTAATATAAAGCAAAACGCGTGCCAGGTCTTATTTTGCATTTCATGTACATTTTCCAAACCATTCTGACCATTTTTTTGCAGCTGCGGATTTCATTTTCGCTCTTTTTGTGTTTCGCCCTCCATGCAAATGTTTCATTTTGTTTCTCAATACGTTTTATTTTGTTCCGTGAAACATTTTTGAAACATACTATTCCTGTTTCATCACCTTGCCATCCTGCATGACAAATGGCACTTTGGAAAGGCAGGTCACATCCATCAGAGGATTTCCATCCACTGCAATGATATCAGCCACATACCCTTTTTTCAGACTTCCGATCTTATCTCCAAGTCCGCATACTTTCGCCGCATTGGACGTAACACCTTTTAATGCTGTCACAACATCAGAACCAAGCTCTACTGCATAACCAACCTCACGATAGAGATAACCATGGTAGGCATCCGTTCCAAGCACATACGGGACACCGGTGCTCATAAGAAGTTTCAGTCTTTCGCGGACACGCGGGCGGTTCTTTCGTACCCGGTACGCGTTGTTCGCGGATAAGGTTTCTTCACGCGTTGGATCCAGGAAAATACCGGAAGTGAAATCAACAACACAATTCGATTTTGCCAGCCATTCTGCATCCTGCGGTGTGCACATGTACATATGCTCGATCACCTGCACGCCGCCGTCGATACAATCTTTTAATCCCTGACCACCAATGCAGTGCGCAGCAACCGGAGTATTTTTTTTCGCACCCTCATTCACTGCCATTGCGATTTCCTCCAGACTTAAAAAACTTGGAACAAATTCACTGTCCGGATCCGGAACTCCCGGCGTAATAAAGAGTTTTAACAGATCGACACCTTTCTTTAAATTTTCGCGGGTCGTTTTGCGGATCTCCTCCACGCCGCAATGTGGTGCGCCAATGTATCCTGCGCCATGGCTTCCCTTCATGCCAATCCCGGCAGCCAGAAGCTTCGGACCAGTCACCTTGCCCTGCTGAATCAACTTTTTCAGCGTTACATCTATATAGAAGCGGTCGCCCATGCAGCGTGCTGTCGTTACGCCGCTCATCAGATCCTTCCGGAAGCCGTCAAGTGCGATCAGCGTCAGTTCACACTCTGTGCTCCATGCCAGAAGTTCCAGATGTTCCGGAATCGTGGCATCAATCGAAAGGTGGTTATGGCATTCGATCATACCAGGCATAAGGGTTTTGTCCTTAAACTCGATTACCTTTGCACCCGGGATTTCCGGACATTCTGCCTGGGAAAGAATGTCCTCGATTTTTCCTTCGCGGACAATGACTGCCATATTTTCTTTTGGGATTAAATCTTCACCAAGCAGAACGCGGTCTGCTTTCAAAATCATATCATTCATGTTCGTTTCCTCCTGCTTACGCCGCTTTTTCATTTTTTTCGTTGTTTCCAACCATGTTTCATTATCTCTTATCGCCGTTTCCTTACTTCTATACGGCTTCCTGAGCCTGCTTTATTGTGGACTCAGAAACAGCAGCCACCTCTTTTTTAGCTCTGCCCAGCCCGTGTTTTTCATTAAACTTCTTTGAAAAGCGTGCAAGAAAAGCAACCAGAAGCGGGGTTACGATTGCTGTTACAATGGTAGCTGCCGCAATCTGCGCACTTGCAGTTTCAACCTGCGGTGCAAAAGACGGGTCTGCCTCAGCGATCGCTGCAGGTGTTGTTGCGGCAACTCCTGCTACCGTACCAATCGCTGCGCCCATCGGATCTGCTTTCCGGCGGATCAGGCTGTAAACAATAAAGGTCAAAACGCCTGTGACCACAACCGTCATAAGACCAAGAAGAACACCAGAGAAACCAGCACCTGCAATGGTAAAGAAACTCATTCCGGCACCCAGGCAAAATCCATTGAACGGCGGAAGCAGTGCCATTGCCGTTGCAAGTGTTTCTCTCCACTCGTGGTCTAAGTTACCAATGATAAAACCAATGATCAGCGGAATGATGCTTGCCATGATCGCGGTAATCGGGAATTTACCGATTCCGGCAGTTCCAAGTGCGATCATCGTGAAAAACGGTCCGTCATTTAAGGTCAGGATCGCGGTTGCACCTACATCAGACTCTTCTCCATACTCACCGGCGAGTGTTGCATAAATAACGCCATTGGAGTTCGTTACTGCACCGATTACTGCAAGCGGCAGCAGGCCCAGAAATCCAGCTTCTCCAAACAATGTATTTAACAGAAGTCCGATTCCAAATCCACCGAAGAATTTTAATGCTGTCAAAAGTACTCCTTTGTATACGGTTTCACCTGCTGCTTTCACGTCAATCGTCGCACCGCTGCAAAACAGATAAAGACCGATCAAAGTCGGAATTCCATTCTTAAAAAGTCCTGTGGTAAATCCTCCGATCTTCAGCGCCTCCGGGAAAAATGTATTGACCGTACAGCCAAGCAGCAGCGGAATGACCATTGCACCGGCCGGGAATTTTTTCATTGTTCCGAGTATTCTGACATTTCCTATCATAACTAGTACCCTCCATAAAATAGTTGATTACATCCATTTGCTTCTTGAACCAGTTCTGACCTTCTATAAAGCAAAGACCGTGCCTACTTTTCTTATTTGTGGATTTCTTTTTTTCTTTTTCTAATTTCGTCCATTTCTTTGTGTAATATCTACAAAACCAATTCTGATTTTTCATTTATTATCACCATAGAACTTATATTTTTTCTTTCAATTTCTTTCTAAGTTGCCTTCTTTCCTTCTCGCAATCATTGCAATAAGTTGCATTTCATTGCATTTTTATCTGTTTGAAAATCAATATGCAATTTTTTGCAATTTCTTTCTTTTCTTTCCGCAAAACCTATTTTATAATAGCTCTATCCCTGTTTTCATTTTACGTTCTATCATCATGGAGGTTTTTATGGTCCGCATTATTTTTTACGCACCTTACCCACAGATTGTTCCGTCCATCGAACAGGTCCTAAAAGAACGTCCCGACCAGGATGAGATCACCTGCAGCATCGTTCAGGATTTTTACAATAACCCGCTCTATGACTTAAATGCCGATGTTGTCATTGCCCGCGGCTTCTCCGCTTTGACGATGAAACAGCGCGGCTGTCTCTGCGCAGAACTCAAAGTAGGTGGTTACGATGTCATTGCCGCTGTCCTGAAAGCCAGAAAACAAAAACCTGACATTTCCCACATCGCGATCACCGGGGCTTTTAATATGATCTACGGTGTCGAAACGATCCAGGATGCCTTTCCGGACATCCGTCTTTCTTCCTACCCGGTCACTTCAGAACTTTTGCTCGATGAAACCATACAAAAAGCGATCGCAGATGGCTGTGAAATGCTGGTCGGAAACTACACTGCCGTTGAATTTGCAAAAAAATACAACCTTCCGGCTGTCATGATCGAATCTGGCCGTGAAGCCATCAACAATGCCATTTCGGAAGCAAAATCTGCTGCCGAGATCGATCTAAAAGAAAAGATGCGCAGCGCACAGATTGCCAATATCATGAACTATTCGTTTCAGGGAATCATCTCGACTGACCCGGACGGTTCGATCATCTTCGCAAATAACTACTGCTACTCCATCCTTGATTCCGGTCATGCCATGTTAACCGGGCGGAACATTCGCGAGTTTTTCCCAAAGCTTCCCATTGAAGAAGTGATCAAAGGCGGAAAAAAACTCCTCTCCGAGATTTATATCTATGCTACATACCATTTGATGGTAAACTGTGTTCCTATGCTGGAATACAGCGAAAACTCCGGATGTGTACTGACCTTTCAGGACACGAGCCGGATCCAGGCAGATGAACTGCAGGTTCGAAAAAATCTGCGCCATTCTACCTTTCAGGCCAAATATCACTTTTCCAACATCATGCACAAAAGCAAAATCATGGATGCCGTGATCTCAGATGCCATGACTTACAGCTATTCCGACTCCAATATTCTGATCTATGGCGAAACCGGAACCGGAAAAGAATTGTTTGCACAAAGCATTCACAATTCCAGCCCCAGAAAAAACCACCCGTTTGTAGCGATCAACTGCTCGGCCCTCCCGGAAAATCTGTTGGAAAGCGAACTGTTCGGCTATGTGGAAGGAGCCTTTACCGGCGCTGCAAAAGGTGGAAAAATGGGATTTTTCGAGCTTGCGCATAAAGGGACTATCTTCTTAGACGAAATCGGCGATGTCTCCCAAAAACTCCAGAGCCGTCTGCTGCGTGTCCTGCAGGAACGGGAAGTTGTGCGTCTTGGAAGCGACACCGTAATTCCGGTCGATGTCCGGGTCATCTCAGCCACCAACAAAAACCTAAAAGAAGAGGTCGCAAATGGAAATTTCCGGCAGGATCTGCTCTACCGTCTGGATGTTTTAGAGCTGAACCTTCCTCCTCTGAGAAGCCGGGAACAGGATGTTCTTTTTCTGCTCAACCAGCTTATTTCCTATGAACATGAACGCACCGGCTGCATTCTGGAGGGAATTTCTGCTGAAGGCGCTGACCTGCTTCTTCGCTATCCATGGCCGGGAAATATCCGGGAAATGCGAAACTTCTGCCAGCGCATCTGCATTCTCAGCCAGGTGCCGCTTGCCGGCCCTGCAGACATCCTCCGGGTTCTTCCAGATGCTGCCGGCATAACAAAACAGCCGGTTCCAAGCCAGGTACTGGAAGAAATCCCACCTTCCTATTCTCCGTATGACGAACGCGAGGAAATCTTAAAAGCACTCTGCACCTTCCACAATAATCGATCCAAAACCGCAGAATTCCTCGGGATTGATAAAAGCACACTGTGGAGAAAAATGAAAAAATACAAGATCATTGTCCGGTAACACGCAAAAAGGGCATGAGAAAAAGGAACATTTCTTTTTCTCACGCCCTGACTTTTATGTCCGTTTTATACGATGAAATTTACTGGATTCCATTCTCAGCCATATAATCCGCTTCGTAGTTGGTAACGTAATCCGTTGCAGTTGCAGTATCCATGTACTCCGCGATCAGCTTATTTGCCTCAATGTACTCGGTCTTCCATGCGTCGGTCTCGGAAACTGCCTTTAAGGTCTCACTCCAGTAAGCTGCTGCCTCGTCGCTCATTGCTGCCGGAGCTGCTACACCACGCCATACCGGAACTTCTACGTTGTTGTAATCGCCAACTTCGCTTAAGGTAGGTGCATCTGCCAGGTTGCCGGTGTAACGCTCATTTGCCAGTGCAAGGATCGGAACCAGGGAGCCAGCCTCTACATACTCAGAAGCTGCTGCCGGTTTTGCAATAACAAACTCCACGTGTCCGCCCAGAGCTGCGGTAATCGCATCGCCGGTGGAGTCGTAGGTAATGTAAGCCAGCTGGTCTTCACTTACCCCCAGTTCTGCGATCAGAGCCTGGTAGGTTGCGATATCATCACCCTTGGAACCACCGATTACAACTTTAGTTCCGGATTTTACTGCATCAATTACATCAGCAAAGGTGTCATACTGCGCATCTTTTCCTTTGAATAACAGCTGCTTGTCCACTGCCATGACTGCAAGGATACGGAAATTAGAGGAACGGTTCTTGGTGTTGGTAACCATTGGCATTAAGTCGCCGCTGTTAAAGGTTAAGAGCTGGTAATCCGCATTCTTTGTCAGACCTGCAACTTCATTTCGGCCAACCTCACCGGAACCATCGGTCTTATTGGTTACTACGATAGTCTGTCCGTTTACCAGGTTTGCAGATGTCATGATATCGCCGATCTTACGGGTAAAGATATCAGAACCGCCGCCTGCACTGGATGTACACATCCACTGGATAGTCTTAGAAGGAGTAAATTTTCCGTCTTTGATGTCTTTGCTGCCACCACATCCGGTAGTCAGTACGGATGCTGCCATAACGCCTGCTAAAATACCTGCTAAAAGTCTCTTTTTCATAAATGTAAACCCTCCATTTCTTTATTTCTGGTTAATACGTTTGTTTTACGCTGCTGCGCCTTTCTTTTTCGCAAGGATCGGACGCAGAACTGAAACAAGAATGATTGCAAAGAAAATGATCATCAGTACACAGGTGATCGGTCTGGTAAAGAAAATGCTTAAGCTGCCGCCGGAAAGGATAAATGCCTTACGCATGTTGTTTTCCAGAAGCGGTGCCAGTACAAAGGACAAAAGCATCGGTGCAGACGGGAAGTTGTTCTTATTCAGAAGGTATCCCACAATACCGGACACGAACATGATGATTACACCGTACATAGAGTTGCTGGTACTGTATGCACCTACGATGCAGACTACCGTGATGATCGGGATCATATATTTTACCGGAACTGATAAAATCTGGATCAGGAATGGGATGATGCAGATTGCTACCAGCAGGGTAAAGATATTTGCCAGATACAGGGAAGCGATCAGGCCCCAGCAGAATTCCGGCTCATTCTCAAACAGCAGCGGGCCCGGAGATAATCCCCACATCATCAGGCCGCCAAGCAGTACTGCGCCAGTTCCGGATCCTGGAATACCGAGTGCAAGAAGCGGTGCGAATGCACCAGCTGCTGCTGCGTTGTTTGCTGCCTCTGCTGCCGCGATACCTTCGATCGCACCAGTTCCAAGAGGTTCCTCACTCTTAAATTTCTTCTGCACCGCATAGCCCATGAAAGAACCGGTAGTAGCACCTGCTCCCGGAAGAACACCGATGAAAGTTCCCATAAATCCGGAGCGGAGTGCCGGCGGAAGCAGACGCTTGAAGTCATGTCCGGTCAGCATGGATCCGCGGATAGAAAGCTTCATTTCATGTTTTGCCGAACCTGCACGTTTCTCATTATCCGAGTCGCGGTCATTGATCAGCTTGATCACCTGTGCAAAACCTACGGCGCCGATTACGAACGGGGTAAACGGAATACCGCCCAGCAGATGCATGCTTCCGAACTCATAACGCGGAGCACCGGATAAGGTATCCATACCCATGCTTGCAAGTAAAATACCGAAGCAGGTAATGACAACACCCTTGATCGGGTTTTCACCAACCAGCCAGCTAATGGAAGTCATTGCAATCAGCAGGATCGCAGTCATCTCGGAAGGACCAAATTTCAGGCCCAGGTTTGCAAGGCCAGGTCCCATGAAGGTCAGAATGAACATACCAATGGTACCGCCGATGCAGGATGCCATGTTTGCGGTCAGAAGTGCCTGACCCGGTCTTTTTCTCTTGGTCGCCATCGGGTAACCATCCAGAGTTGTGCAGACCGCCGGGGAATCGCCCGGGATATTTAACAGAATCGCACTGAAGCTGCCGCCGTACATATTAGAATAGTACAGGGCGCCCAGCATGATGATCGCAGTTGCCGGATTGAACTTATAAGTCAGCGGCAAGAGCAGTGCAACACCGGCCAGAGAACCAATGCCAGGCATTGCGCCTACGATCAGTCCAAGGACCGCACCCAGCATACATACTCCAATGTTCATCGGAGTCAACGCTGTGCCGAATCCCTGAAGCAGCATTGAAAAGTTTTCCATGTTCCGTTCCTCCTACATAAAGTTTTCGAACAGCCCCCACGGGAACTGTACCTGAAGCCATCCGGCAAAAACACCCAGCACAATGATCGCTACGATTGCTTCGATAATCACGATATGCAGGATCGGTGTTCCTTTCTCGATGACCAGAAGCCAGAAGAGCACGTACAGAAAGATCATCGGGATCATGCCAATAATAAAACTTCCGGCGATCACACCGGCACCACCGGCAATGACAAGAAGTTCATTTTTGTTGTACTGCGGCTTATCTTCCTCCTTCAGGGTCTGAAAGAATGCCGCCACACTGGAAATCACCATGACAATGGCAATGATGCTTGGGAAAAATCCCGGCTTCGGTTCTTTATCCCAGAACCCCAGCTGTGTAAATCCGATGACCGCAAACACCACTCCCATCAGTGCCATTGCGATTGGGATCAGCTGCTTTGAACCAAACCTTTTCACTTTGTTACCTCCTCCTTGTTGCGTTCTTTTTAGAACATCCTGATGACTCTATATAAAGCAATTCCCGTGCCATGTTGATATTTTTTCAGTGATTTCCCCCATTTTTTTCATCCAGGCCCCATAATATCATAGTTATTTCGCACAATCATCTCTCTGCTTTTTTGTTTGATTACCATACTTTTTGCCAATATCGTTTTATTTCCTGCAAAAATGTTTCTATTATTTGTTTCATGTTTAATTTTGTTTCATCATGTTTCATTTTCTATATTTCATTTTTCATGAACCGAAAATGAGCATACGGGAAAGGGACCCCTTTCGGAGTCCCTTTCCCGTATGCAATCAAAATTCAAACCAGTTGGCAGTGAAATAAAACAATTATTTTGCTGCTACAGCAGCCATGGTAGCACACTGTTTTACAGCATTTTCAAAGGATGCGGTGGTTACTACACCCTTTCCGGCAATATCATAAGCAGTTCCATGTCCGCAAGTTACGATCGGAATCGGGAAACCACCTGCAACGGTAATGCCTCCCTCGAATCCGATCAGTTTCAGTGCAATCTGTCCCTGGTCGTGATACATGGTAACAACGCCGTCGAACTCTTTCTTTACCAGAGCTTTGTGGAATACAATATCGGACGGATATGGACCGGAAGCGTTGATGCCTTCCTTCTTCGCCCACTCGATTGCAGGTGTGATCACATCGATCTCCTCACGTCCGCAGTCACCGTTTTCACCGCAATGCGGGTTCAAAGCAGCAACGCCGATTCTCGGATTCTCAATGCCTGCACCAGTCAGAGTCTTATAAGAAAGACGGATGGCTCTCTTGATGCGGAGTCCGTCATTCTCGCTTAAATCAGCGCTTACTTGTGCGATCGGAATATGGCTGGTTGTTCTGGTCGTATATAATCCATTGGTTACATTGATCTCACCAAATGGATCTGTGTGTCCCAGAAGCTGCGCCAGATAATGATGCTCACTCTCTAACGTCAGACCTGCATCATGCATGCCAGCTTTGTTTAATGGTCCGAATACATAACCACCGATTTTGCCTGCCTGCCACAGCTCTACACCAAGCTTTAACATATCCAGGCACGCTTTTCCGCTTACTACCGTCTTTGTTCCAAACGGAACCTCAGCCGGATCCAGGTTTTTCTGGTCGAGAACCGGAAGTCCCTTGCTCCAGTCTGCCGCATCGACATCAGAAATTACCTGAAGCTTTACCTTGTCTTCTGCCCCAATCACCTTCAGTGCACGCTCTAATACGCGCAGGTCTCCGATTACGATTGGTTTGCAATACTCCTCATAAAAATTTGCTGCTGCACATTTTGCCACAAGTTCCGGTCCTACACCCGCAGCATCCCCAAGTAGTACACCAATTACTGGTTTTATTGCCATGATAATACCCTCCTTCTCTTTAAATGCACCCTTTTTTGCATTTATGTTCTGATTATTTAATAAGCAAGGTACATGCCAACTCTCAAAGCTATTTTTATTTTGTAAATTTATTAACATAATTTGATACGCGCGTTCCTTTTCTCCTGGCAATGTTTATGAAAAAACCTTGTTTCAATCTTAACATGTTTTTCACAATCATAACCGTTTCAAAACGCTACGTTTCAAAAATCGGTGTTTTTGTTTCAAAAGCAAAAAATGTATCATTTCGTTTCATATTGCTTCAAAAATGTCCACAATATCCATCCTCCACCATGGCTGATTGATAAACCTGAGCTTGTTGGAATTCATTATGATAAAAATACGAAAGAACATCAATGCAAATTACTGAATCCAGTCACCGCGGTAAGTTTTCCGTTCCACGCCATCTTCACCTGCTTCCGTTGTCCAGATTTTATATGGATAAGAACTATTTTTCAACATCTCATCATATGCATCTGTAACCAACGAATCATAACCTTCATCCGTCATATTTGGTTTTAGATATCTTTCATTTACCTGACTGTCCGATGTGATGCCAGGCGAACCAATAATTTTGTCCCCTGCGCCTGACAGATGATATCCGCATTGACGAAATACAATACAGTCTGCCTGCTTGTTATCGCCAAGACTTCCAACCAGAATTCCCGTTGTCTGATCCCACTCCCTGTATTCTGCTGCGCCAAGCAGCTTTCCTGCAAAATAGCAGTCACTTACTTCCATTTTCGCATTTCCAGAATAAATACCGATCAGACCGCCAAAACCACCTCTCCAGCCTAAACGTGTATCGTACAGACTGGCAGTACTGAATGTTTTTGAAATCCTAACGGATCCCTGTGCCATACCGATCAGACCACCAACCGGTCTCCGCCCGGAAATGCTTGCCCCGTTTGTCAGGAGATCCGTTGCCTGGCTCTGCGCATACGACTGATTTCTGCCGGCTACGTAACATTCCGTAATTTCAGCCGGCTCCTGTGTTGGACCTTCCGGAACGTTCAGCCATCCGATCAGACCTCCCGTTCCATTTTCACATTCATTTCCATTTATAAATCCAGAGAATACAGACTGACTGATTTTTAAATGTTGTCCCATCTGTGCATAACCGATCAGTCCGCCTATACTCTGACCGCCATTCCGGTCAAGCAGTGCATCTTTTCCATAGATGCGCACATGATCCAATGCCAGATCACGAACATCTGAAAAAGCCACCGCACCGCCCACGTATCCATAATCTCCATTATTCGCGTAGACGTGCAGGGAATCGCCATAAATATTGATGTTTGTTAAGTGCAGATAACTGTTTGCGTCAGAATTTCCCTTTGCAAATGCAATAATGGCTGCAGCAGTTCCTTTTCCCTCGATTTTCGGATCTTTCAAATTCAAATTCCGGACTTCCAAATGCGCATTTTCCAGAAAAAGTGCTTCCGCATTCTTCCATCCATTTCTGAAATTATTCTGTGGTGTAATCTCCAGCCCTACAATGGTATGATTTTTCCCGTCATATAACGTAATATCGGAATTTTCGATGCATTTAAAACTTCCTGGTTTTGTATAGCTGTCAGCCCCGGACTGATAAGAATCAAAAATCTGGACCGGAACTCCCGGATATACCTCTGCAAGTTCTTTGCAGTATGCTTCTGTTTCCGCTGTGATGCCATGTTCCGAATCCGTATCCGGCTGCCAGAGAATATTATCCGTCTGTTCCACTTTTGTAATCTTAAATGGATTGGTATCACAAAAACTTAAATTTATCAGATGTCTGGCATTGGAAACAGCTGCACAGTATGTCCCATCTTCCAGTTGTGTTAAAGACTGAAAATAACTGTTTTTCGTTATGCCCTTTTTGTCATCCGGTGGAATTTCTCCACTCTCATCCGCTTTCACGGTCACATCTTCTCCACCCAGGAATCCATCCTGAAGATACTTAAATGCGCATCGCATAAACGCCTTACTGTCCAGATAAAAACGTACCTGAATCTGGGAAGTGCCAATCTTTGATAGTTTAAACCGTTTCGCTTCTTCCTTCTCAAAAGCCTGAATCCTGCTCCATTTCCATTGAACTCCTGAATCATTTACCTTTTCTTTTAGTTCCACGATTGAAGCTGCATTCGTATCTCCATAAAATTGTGCCTGATCCAGGTCTGCTTCTATCTTCAAAATAAAATATTTTGTGACTTTGCTGGTTTCTCCTTTCACAGAAAAAGTCAGATATTTCGTTTCCGTTTCGCCTGGCATATCCATGACATAATCCACCCAGAGCTGATTTCCATTATGCATGGTCAGTCCGTTTTCTGCCGCTTCCTCTTTCCCGCTCTCCTGCCAGTCTCCCACATGAAGCTTGAGAAATCCCGGAAGATTCTGCGCAGTTTCATTTGCACGGTCCAATGCGTTTAAATGATACACGGTCGGCATCGGATACCGCGTTTCCGGCTCTGTTTCCAACTTGGTTTTCAGTTCCGGATCGTAAGGCATCGCTTTGCTGTGGAATGCATTTTCTTCTTCGAATTTGTCTTTCCAGGCGTCGGAATACACCAACGCCCTGGCTCCATTGATCCAGACTGCGGTATAGCAGTAGGAGAAACGGGGATCGGAGGCCGCTGCTCCCTGCAGATCGCCCGCGCTGCCCTGTCCTGCATTGCCGCGTTCGGTATCCCCGAACAAAGCAACGAATGCTGCCTTTTTTTGCTGCTCGGCTGCTTCCGGAGCCTGCGGTGTTGTCCCTGCAGCTTCGAAAGTTTCAGTGGCATCCGGATTTTCCTGGCTTTCCAGAATTTCTGTTTTTACAATATCTCCATGTGCTTTCGCATAAACCGAAGCTGATACATACGTATGACTGACTGTGCTTACAGCCGGAAGCACGGCTGCCAGTCCACCGGCAGTATTATTGCGGGATACGATATTGAAGCGCCCCGGTGTCTGGTCGTAAGCATCGTTTTCATCGCCCGGTACCGGGTCAGATAAAAAGTTCTTTCCGGATGTATGACCGCCCACATAGCAGCTATCGATAGAAACCGCCTGATTTCCAGAAACCGTCCGCACAGTTCCGATCAAACCGCCTGCATAATCCCTTGCATCCACATAAACGGCAGACGCGCTGTTTTGGAAGTGGACACTTCCCCGAACTGCACCAGCCAGACCACCGGCAATTCCCCATACGGAACGGATCCGGCATGCAGTCTCATCCTGTCTGGAAAGGATATCCTGCGGTGCAGAGAGCTGTTTCCAGAATTGGTTCGCCGCAATGGTATCTTGAACCGTAAGCTCCTTTCCGTCAAAGTTTCCGATAACGGATCCGGCATCAATTTCTTTGGAAGAAGTCATGCCTCCCTTTGTGCCGGATGTCAGCACGCTGGGATAAAAAATTTTCACATTGTCGACCTGGATCGTCAAATCTGCTGCTTTTCCGCATCCGATCAGTGCGCCTGCACTCGCCGATGAGGCAACATCGATCTGGTTTAAGCTTAACTGGCTTACCTTTAAGTTTCTTGTTACATTTCCAAACAGTCCGCCAGACTCCTCTCCGGAGGTTTTCACGGTAAGATCACTTATCATGCAGTTGTTTCCCCGGTAGTCCAGGGCAAACTGCGGACTGACCGGCGAAAAGCAGTCTGGGTCCGTATAGTTTGTGGAGTCCAGCATGTAAACGGATGGATTATGGCTGCCTGTAACCAGCTGGACATTCTGTACGAAACCAGACCAGGAAATATCGGACTGCTGGAGCGCCGTATACTGCTTTTTCCCATCAAAGATCTGCGGGCTCAATCCCAGATTCTGGTTGTCGGAGTCTGGATTGAATTTCGAGATCTTATAGTCCAGATTTTCCAGATGACGCAGATCCGACACAAGCACTTTGTCCGTACGTTTTCCGGAAAACAGGCTGTTTTCCTGGCTTACCGTACTGGTTTCGATGGAACCTGCCTGTCCCAAAACAGATACCTGTGCATATAACCGGATATCCTCTCCCGGGATCAGGCGTTTCTCTGTCAGGAATGTTACTCCGCTTCCCACATCATTCAACTGCGCAAAATGATGATTTGCCGTGGTAATATCATCCAGAATCACACGATAGGCATTGGATGTAATGATCTGAGAAATCCGTCCGCCTGCCTTGAGATCGAACCAGCCTTTCGCCTTACTGGTAACGCCTTCGATATACAGCTTTGCCTGATAGGTGTTTTCATGGGAAATGCTGTTTTCCAGGTTTGGATCGATGACATCGGCATACAGGACGCTGTCATTGGTAATTTCAACCCTTGGCTGTTTTAAAATCGTGGATGGTTTGATGATTTCCGGACTTTTTGAAGCATCGCCTGCATAATAGCCGACTGGCTGCCCCTGGCTGGCAAACGCATCATTCATTCCGGTATAATGTTCCCGTTTTGTATCATCCAAAGCTGCCTCGGAAAGTGCCGTAGATTCGATATCTTCGCGCACAAAGACGTATTGGTCTGAATACCACACCGCGCGCACGGCTCCCTTCGCGGGCTCATAAAAAACCAGGTAACTCCCGCTGATCCGTACGGTCTCATCGATGGAACCGAACGGAAGCAGACGTGTTCGGACCTCAGAGCATGGATCTGCACCATCCGGCTGATAAAGAATACAGTAAATGCCTTCCGAGCCCTCTGCCGTAAGGGAAATGCCCAGTTTTTCTTCCGTTTGTGCACCTGAATTCTGAGTAAGCAGACGCTCAAATACACCCGAAGACGCATCCAGACTCAGATTATTCTGGACAGCCAGAAAGATTTCTTTTGCTGTCTGATCCATCTCCAGGCGTCTGAGCCTGCCCTGATAACGGATGACCGCAACAAAAGAAACACCGGCAAGAATCATGGTGACCGCGATCACCACAAGAAATTCCGCCAGTGTAAATCCGCCCTTTCTTTTTTTCTGTTTTCTTGCTCTAGTTTCCATTGATCTTAATCCTCCGGTAAAACCTGCATGCTGGTGCAGGTTGTTCCCTGCCAGCTTCCAGTTGGATCTGTGTTGCTGCCTGCACACTGCGCTCCCAGCAACGGATTTGTTTTATGTCTCTCTCATACTCTGTTTTTCTGCTATGACTGTGTATCTCCAAGATTCACTGCCCGTACCACCAGCTCATTTAAAATCGCTGCCGGAACCCGCTCCGCACTGTTTGTTTCTTCGTTCCGGTAGTAGACCGCAAGATCCTTTACCTTAAAACAGCCATCTTCATAAATGTAACTGTCGTAGTCCGTATAAAACAGGTTTCCCATAGCTGCCTGGGAAAGCAGCGGAACGGAAACACCGTTTTTGCTTCCCTGGTCAGAGTTGTCCGCCGTGTTTTCTTCCACTGTATTCTGTCCGAGATCTCCGTTTGAAGTGCCAGGCTCCTCATCACCATAAACCTTACAGATTCCCTGCTCATGATTGCTCTCAAAATGCATCCAGATTCCGTTTTTCCCACTTAAAAAATCCCAGCCATCCGTGCCGCCATCTTCTTCTTCAAGGGCAGACGATAATTCGTCTGTCATCAGTTCTGCTGTTGCAGACAGGATCTGCTGGGCTTCCGCCTTTTGTGTGACCTTCTGGTAAGCATTCTTTACAGCTGTCACACCTCCTGCAATGGCAACCGCTGTCATCGACAGGATCAGAAGTGCTGCCAGCATCTCCGTTAATGTCATGGCAGACGGTTCTTTCAGACGGCTCTCGATTCGATTGTACATTTTTTTATATTGAAAAAAGGTAGTCTTCATATTTTTGTCTGCTACTCCATCCATTGATACCGGTAAATTTTGTTATCCGCTTCGGAATCTTTCCGGTTTTCCGCATACAGCTGCACAGAATACCGCCCTTTTTTCTGGTGTCCGGTCCTTAAGTTGCTTTGCGGTGCACCCAGATTGATACTTCCGGTCCCTTTTTCCAGCACCACTTCCGCAGCAGCAGACTCTTTTGCCTCATCCGCTTCCAGATCCAGAAGATTTCTTCCTTCATAATAGGTCTGCATCACAGTATCCCCAAGCTGAAGCATACGTCTGGCTGACATCAGCGCTGTGGCAAACATCGCAAGCCCCAGGGAGATCACCAGCACAGAGACCAAAAGCTCCGCCAGCGTCTCCGCCTGTGTGGATACCACTTTCTGACATGCAGCCGTTTTGCATTTCCGTACTATCTGCATCATGATGTTCCTTTCTCCGGATGGATTCTCTCGATCGTGCCCCGATGCCACTGAATGGTCGTGAGACGGGTCGTGGTAGTCTTGGTCCATGCCTCCGTGACATTGCCCTCCGCATCGGTTTCTTCATGGTCTTCCACTTCCACGTCAATGTCTTCGAGGACCTGTGCCGGTACCGTCAGTTTGCGTTCGCAAAGATCTTCCGGATGGTTTTCATCGGTTTGCATATCCGAAATGATCGCCGTAATCTTATAATCTGGTTCCATGGAAAGTTTCACAGAAGTTTTTAACGGCGCAATCTCTTCCATAACCGTTTGGGTTCCTTTGCTTCTTCCTGCTTCTACCAACAACGGAAGGGTTTTCTCCTGTGTCGTTTTCGCAGCCTGTGTTGTTTCCCGGTCTGGAAGCAGCACGTCAAAATACTGAATGAACGAATCCAGCAAGGCTTCTCCCTGACTGTCTGATGCAAATGCAGACCAGGACGATTCTTCGTCTGGTTTCTGCCCGGCTCCAACATAATAATACTTCACCGTGTCTTCTTCTCCGGAGCGGTCTCCCTCGATCACCGTCCACACTTCCCGGATCTTCACCGTATTTTCCGGTCTTGTCAGTTCATCCCGCAAAAACACAGCAGCCGATTCCACGGCAAACCGCTTCTGGTCCGCAGCCGGGACCTGCTGCATCTTCCCGGCGGAAGTCGATGCCGATGCCAGGATCACCGAAGCGCCAACTCCGCACAGCACAAAAAACAGCAGTGCAGCCACCAGACTGGCTCCATCTTCTTTTTTTAACCGTTCTGCTGCAAAACTTTTCATCGTTTATTCTCCAAAAGCTGCCTCCGCTGCTGTCTCAAGCTCCGAGCGTTCCAGATTCGACAACTCTGCATTTGCCAGACCTCCTGCCGCCTGCGTATCCTGAGTGTCCGAAGACAATCCGTTTAAATTTTCTGCTTCCACTTTTGTCTCGTAGTAGGTAAGGGAAAATGCAACGGTAACCCTTCCCGTTTTGATATTTGCCGCATAATTTGCATCCGTCAGCGAATCACTGGATATGGTTACGTCATGGATCATCATGCGGTATGGTCCTTCCTGCAGCTGCCGCATCATCTCCACCGCATGGTCGTAATTGTCCGCAGCAAACGAAACTGCCATATTGCGGCGCAGCGTATTTCCATCTTCCTCCGGCTCAGAAAACTGAAAATGGAACTCGTAAGCCTGACCAAATGTCTGATTCAATTCATCCAGTTCTTTTTTGAAATTGTTGTAAGACGGAACCATAGGTGCGCCTACATTTTTATTTTCATCAATTTCCGCCTGCATCGCTTTGATCTTCGCTGCGCGCATCTGTTCCATTTCCATTTCCGATTCCAGATCTGTCGTATCTGCCGCCTGGATCCGAAGCTGGATGGGATGATAGATTCCCATATACCAGCCCGCCAGCAAAAACAGCGCCACAAGGATCAGCAATACGATCTTTTCTGTCCGTGTTAATACATAGCTTAGTATGGATTTCATTCTTTTTCCCCACTCTCTCCCGGTTTCCTGAATGATACCGTAATCTCTGCCTTTGCTTCCTTATTCAGCGCCAGAACAGAAGAATTGGCATCTGCCTCATCGCCGCCAACATCTTCCAGCGAAGCAGTCACGTAGAAAACTGCCTCATCCTCTTCAATCTGCCCGATCAGTTCGGAAAGTACCGTCCCCTTCGGAAGCACACAGGAGATATTCATCTGATCCTCCGTAATGGATACGGAATCAATGCTGTTACACCGCGGGAATATCCGCTCTTTCAGGGTATTTAACATCACCAGGCGGTCCGGAGTCTGTTTTTCTGTCTCATTCTGCCAGGAATTTCCATAGTGTGCATACTCATTCTGCACATCCGTGATCACACGGTTGGCGCGCCGGATCGAATCCAGCTGCTTTTCCATTCTCTGATAAGTCAGTTCCGCGCGCTCAGCATGCTGCAGCGGTTCCTGCACTCCAAATACGACAAAGAAATGGAGAAATACCAGAAATACCGCAAACGCCAAAAGTTCCAACGCGATCTTGCTCTTTTTAAACTCACGCTGATACAGATTGATGTGTTTTTTGTCCGGATATTTCGGACCGCCGATCTGTATCTTCGCAATGGATTTTAAATCAGCCACGTTTTCTTCCTCCTTAAGTCAGCATAACGCCAAAGGTCTGCGGACTGTCCCTCCACTCTGGCATTTCATCCTCATGTACTTCCGGAAGCAGAGCACCAATGCTTTTTACCGGAATGTCTAATGTATCGCTTATCGTATCGATGAGCGCCTGGTAACGGGCACCGCCTCCGCAGTAATACAGCGTGTCAATGGTATTATCAGAATTGTTGAAACTGTAAAAGTTCAGGACACGCATGGTCTGTACCGCAATGGTCTGATAACGGTCTGCCAGGACTTTGTCGATCGCTTCCTCACTCTTTTTACTCCAGAATGCATCTTCCGCATCCACATTCATTTCCATGACCGTCTCCTTGTCACCGCGGCGGAGACGTTCAATCTCCTCGCAGCCTGGCTCCATGGTACGGGTAATGTCATAAATGCCCTTGCGGAAGAAGTGGATACGCAGCGCCTTGGTTCCAAGGTCCAGAATCGCATAATCCTTCTTTTCTGTCATCGGTCTGGCGTCCTGTGTCTGTCCGGTCTGACCGGTTATCTTTGCTGCATCTTCCAGAGAAATTTCGTCTGAGCCCTGGCTGGTTATATTCCTGCTTTCCGTACTCTTGTTCGCTGTAGTCTGGCTTGCATGCTCCAGAATCCGCTCCAAACCTACCACTGCCGGTACCAGGCCCACTAATTTCAAACGTGCCATCTTCGCAAACTTCTGGAACTGCTGGCAAAGTTCTTTTTTGCATGCAGCTGCCAGAAGATCCAGCTGATCTTCCGTTCGGCTGATCACCGCATAGTCAAACTGGTACTCATTTAACTGATCCCCAATGTAATCCTGAAACTCATAAGGAAGATTCAGCTTTAACTGATCAACCGTCATAAGCGGAAGCTGCAGACGCTTCACATAAGTGTCATCCTGCCGCAGCACAAAAACTGCATTCCGGCAAAGAATCCCGTTTTCATGCAAAACATCCTGTATAAACTCCGCATAAAGCCGCATATCGGTCATGGATTTTGTCTCGATACGCTCCGAGACATATTTTTTTAACTCTCCCCGTTCCATGTAGGCAATCTTTACGCGGTAATGTCCGATTTCAATTCCTAAACAATTTTTCATCTGAAGTACTCCATTTCCTGTTGCAGATACCCGAAGTTTTGAAAACTCTGTAACGGTTCCACGTCTCTCAGATCTGCAAAAACTACATTTTTGTATGATCCACGTCAAAACAGTCCGGTATACCAGCTGGTCATGATTTGTCCATATAATAGCATAAGAAAACATGCTGCCGCAATAGCCGGACCAAACGGGATCCGCTGACTTTTTCTCAGCGCCGCAAACCCAAGTCCAAGCAGACAGCTTAAGATCAGATAAAACAAAATTTCCCATGCCGATCCCAGATACAGACCGGTCATGAAAAACAATTTGATATCGCCGCCGCCCAGGCTTTCCTTTCCGGTCAGCCGGTCAAAAAGCAGCGAAAAAGCAAGCATCCCGCCTGCCAGCACAATTCCCAAAAACAGTCCGCGGCGTATAACCGTAAGCGGTTGTGGAAGAAACAGTGCCGTTCCCAGAAATACCAGACAGCCTGCAAGCTGCAGACGGTCCGGTATGGTAAAGCTGTGAAGATCCGTCAGACTCATGGCAAGAAGAATCATGCCCAAAAGAATGCCGCGCATACTGAGGATCGATATATCATAGCGGTACACTACCATGCAGCAGCCGACTCCCGCCAAAAGTTCCACAAAGAAACACTCCGCCGGGACCTTTGCACCGCAGTAGCGGCAGCGTCCTTTTAAAAATAGCCAGGAAAACAGCGGAACCAGATCCGCCGCCCCAAGCACATGACCGCAGCTGTCGCAGTGGGAACGACCGTGCAGCACCGACTCCCCGGATAACAGGCGCATAGCCAGGCAGTCCGTGAAACTGCCAAGACAGCAGCCCAGGAAAAAGGTGAAGGTGAGGATGTAGGCAGTAAGGATGGGGGTAATGTGTAACATAGTTCAAAAACTCCTAATTTCATTGCAATACCTATGATGCATTCGCAGAGCCATTTCCAGGCCCAAACGGATTATTTTTAGCAAAGCCCAGTTCATCATCATCTGTGTAATATGGTGCTGTCTGAATAAGGGCTCCATCATCTGCATTATTTCCAACATAAACAAGCACTACTTCACAAATCTTATACGCCGATGCATCGCTACGCATTTGTCTGCCTAACTCATTCATAGTCCAGGACTTTCCCGCATAAGTTACTGTCGGATTGTAGTTACCTGATGAAATAGTAGTTACAATACTTCCCGACTTAACATCATAAACAAAATAACTGACGGCTCCTTTAGTTGAAGATGACGCCTTATCCAATGAAGCTTCGTCATCATACATAGCTGCAATTGCTGCTGCTTTTGCTGCACGAATATTAGCTTTGTTGGTGGCAATAATTGCTTTCTTTCTCTGAGAAGTGAAAACTGGAATACTAATAGCTACCAAAATACCTACAATGGCAACAACTACAAGGAGTTCAGCCAGAGTGAAAGCAGATTTATATTTATTTGACCCTAATTTTTTGAAATTCATGAAATATTCTCCTTCATAAAAGGATTCGTTCATTGGTAAAAGTTAGAATAAACTCCTGATACTAAAATAGTGGATGGGAAATCCCATCCACTATTTTTATTTGGGTTCTATTTCCCAATTTTACTCGGCCGCATATACCGTAACATCGGCTGAATTTTTGTTTGTCACCGGTTCAACTGAAACCGAAAACTTGGTAAACTTTTTAGCACCAATTGCAGTACCACCACTCATAGTTTCTTGATCTAAATTAACCTCATTAGTATGTGCCGCCATAGCATCCTTTGATTTTTTATCTTCACTCACAGTTCCAGCAGCTACATCATAATCATAATAAGCAGCCGTAGTATTCTCACTGGTCAAATACTCTGCTACAGCTGCAGCTTTAGCCGCTCTAGCATTTGCCAAATTTGTTGCTTTCGTTGCCTTTGTCAGCTGTGACGTAAACACCGGAATCGAAATTGCAACCAGAATACCCACAATTGCTACTACAACCAGCAGCTCTGCCAGTGTAAAACCTTTTTTGTTCTCACGGAACTTCTTGAATAAGTTCTTCATCATGATCATACTCCTTTGTAAATATTTATTCCTGAACGGGTCTTGCTCCCGTATCATTCTGTTTCCTGTTGCCAATCCTAAATCAAAAACCTACATCAGGTCATACATCGTAAAGATCGGCAGGTAGATGGACACAACGATGATTCCGGCGAAGATGGATAGCAGGACCAACAGGGTTGGCTCCAACATGGCGAGCAAACGCTGTACCCGGTAATCGGCTTCGTTGGTGTAATAATCTGCTACATTTTCGAGGGTTTCTTCGAGTTCACCGGTTTCTTCTCCCACGGAACACATGTCGATCATGGTCTGGGGAAAATACTTTTTACTCCGCAGACAGTCGGAAAGGGTGCGTCCCTGCTCGATGCTGTCTTTCATGGAACGGACTTCATACTGAAACAATGCATTGTCCATGACCTTCGCTGTGGTTTCAATGGCCTGGTCCAGGGTGATGCCTGCTGCCAGAAGTACCGACATCGTGTTGGCAAACTGGGCTGCTGCGTTCATTTGGTTGACAGGTCCTACAAGCGGAATGGATAAGGCAAGTTTTGCTTTCTGGATCTTGCCGGTCTCTGTTTTGGCGTAAATGCTGCTCACAACTTTCAGCAATACCAGCACAGCCAGTATCAAAATCCACCATTTTGCAAAGAAATCCGAGGTATCGATGAGCATCCGTGTCATGAGCGGAAGCTGTCCGCCCAGGTCGGAAAAGACATCGGCCAGTGTCGGAATAACCTTTGCCATGACAATGATGACAACCACAATGGCAATGGCGATGACAAACATAGGGTATGTCAGGGCGCCTTTGACTTTTTCTGTGGTCTTGTAAGCCTTATCGTAAAACTTATGTAACCGGTCGAACGACTTGTCCAGGGTACCAGACTGTTCTCCTGCCCTTATGTTTTCAATAAAGGTCAGTGGAAAGCGTTCGCTGTACTGTTCCAGTGCAGCTGCCACAGTACTTCCTGCCGAGACTTCCTGTCCGGCTTCTTCCATGATTTTGCGGAGACGTTTGTCCCCACACTGTCCCGCCAGCATCTGCATGGCTCTGGACACGGACATGCCGGACCGGAGTGTGATTGCAAACTGGGAACAAAGAATGGAAAGCGTCTTGGTCTTGATCTTTTTGCTGCCAATCTCCATTTCCAGAAGATTGACTGCTTTTCGTTTTTCTGCCTGTTTGCTGATACTGAGCAAAACCGGATAATTGTCACGGATTCTGGCTGCTGCCGCTGTCTCATTTTCCGCCTGAAGCACACCGCGGACTTCTTTTCCGTCTCTGCCGAGTGCCCGATATGAAAAATTCGGCATCGCATTTTACCTCCAAACCTTAACCTTAGGCTTTTGCACCGGATGTACAAATCCGCTGCTGTCTGCGCAGCACAAAAACCACTGCGAAACATTACAGCAAGGTCATCTCAATCACAAGCGTTTTTTCCAATTTGTAACGTCATTTTATCATCGCAATGATTGTTTGTAAAGAAAAGCATAAAAGCACGCCCGGATTGTATACAAAAAAATACACAAATTGTGTCAAAAAAGCGCTTAAATATGAAATTTATGTTAGAACATCATCATTTTTTGCCGCATTTCCGTCGGATCTTCTGCCGCCTCGACAGCGGTCTCCGGCATGATGATGCCTTTATTCGCCAATTCGCACAAAAAATTATCCATCGTAACAGAACCGTCTTTCGTACCGGCCAGCAGATAGCTCTGCATCTGCGGGGTTTTTCCGTCACGGATCAGATTTCTGATCGGCGGGGTGACCATCATCAGTTCACAGGCTGCGGCACGCCCCCGTCCTGCTGCACGCGGCACCAGCTGCTGGGCTAAAACGGCACGCAGCGTCATGGATAACTGCAGGCGGATCTGCGGCTGTTTATTTTCCGGAAATACTCCGACGATACGGTCGATACTGTCGATCGCGGAATTGGTGTGGATAGTTGAAAAAACAAGATGCCCGGTCTCCGCAGCCACCAGAGCGGTCTCAATCGTCTCAGGGCTTCGCATCTCCCCGATGAGGATGACATCCGGATCCTCACGGAGCGCCGCATAAAGACCATGCTCGTAATCTTCTACATCCATGCCCACTTCACGCTGGTTGATGATGGCTTTCTGCGGTGTGTATACATACTCAATTGGATCCTCCAGGGTGATGATGTGCAGCGGACGGCTCCGGTTGATCTCATCCAGGATTGCTGCCAGCGTGGTGGATTTTCCGCTTCCGGTTTCTCCAGTCACCAGCACAATGCCTTTGTTCCAACGGGAAAACTGACGTACTGCCTGCGGCAGACCGAGGTCCTCCAGTTTTGGAATGCTGTTGCTTAAGATTCGAAGTGCAGCCGAAAGATTTCCCTGCTGCCGGAACAGATTAATACGGATCCGTCGTCCGGCTATCGTGGAGGAAAAATCCAGCTGCCCGATCTCTTCAATTTTTTTACTGTGCACACCAGCCAGCTGACGTCCATACTCCTCGCAGTCTTCCTGCGTTAAGGGTTCTTCCGTCAGTGTCATGATCCGGCCATCGATGCGGCATTTCGACGGCAGACCCGCGATCAGATGAACATCTGATGCTCCTTTTGATGCAGCCAGTTCGATCAATTCTTCTATATTGTACATATCTGTCCTCTCTGTTTCATTCCATACTGATCCGTCGTTTACGCTTTCCTGTATCAGGCAATCTTCTTTATAAACTTCCATTTTACAATGTCGTCAGTGTGCGGATCATCTCATCCACCGTGGTAGTTCCGTCCTGCACCAGTTTGCGCGCATGTTCCGACATCGGCACATATCCGCTCTCCCGCTTTGCTACTTCCATAAATCTGCGGCGGTCTGCTCCCTCTAAAATACAGTGACGCAATTCTTCCTGGATCATCATCACTTCAAAGACACCGATTCGTCCGCGGTAACCGGAACGGAAGCACTGGTCGCAGCCTGCACCCTGCCAGTATTTCTGACCCGGAATATCCGGGATTCCTGCAAGCTCCAGGGCTTTCTTCTCCGGAACAATCTCCTGCTTACAGCTTGGGCAGATTCTTCTGAGAAGGCGCTGGGAAATGACACCGCGCAGGCCCGCTGCGATCAGATACGGCGGCACACCCATATCGCGCAGACGGTCGATTGCAGAAATGGCATCCTCCGTATGTACCGTAGTAATAACCAGATGTCCGGTCATGGCAGCACGCATGGCGATCTCAGCGGTCTCGCCGTCACGGATCTCGCCAACACAGATGATATCCGGGTCCTGACGCAGAATCGAGCGCAGGCCCGATGCAAAGGTCAGTCCCACTTTTTCATTGATCTGCACCTGGGTCGCCCCCTTGATGTGGTACTCCACCGGGTCCTCCAGCGTGATCAGGTTCGTCCGGTCAGAAAGAAGTTCGCGCACCAGTGTATACATGGTGGAAGATTTACCGGAACCCGTCGGTCCCACGATCATAATCACTCCGGAAGTCAGACCCAACAATTTATCAATCTTCTCATCTTCCAGCGGTGGAATACCAATGCCGCGCCGGTTTAAAGATTCCTCATTTCTGCGCAGGATTCGGATTACCACTTTTTCGCCATAGATCGTTGGAAGGGTCGAGGTACGCATATCCAGGTCAGTCCCTTTCATCGGAAGCACGGCACGTCCATCCTGCGGGATCCGTTTTTCCACGATATCCAGTCTGGACATGATCTTCAGACGGGAAATGACAGAGTCTTTCAGTTCTCCCGGAATCGTCATGATCCGGTGCAGCTGACCGTCGATACGCATGCGCACGACCAGTTCTTCCTCGGTCGGCTCGAAATGAATATCAGATGCATTTTCTGAATAAGCACGCTCAATGATGGAATTGACCAGGCGCACCATCGGCGTTGCACTTTCCTGGTTTTCCGCTGTTCTCGGTGCCGCTTCCTGTTCCTGGGCGGCCGCATTCTCCGCGCGGATCTGTGCCATGGCCTGGGCCGCACCTTCATTTCCGTAAAGGACGTTGATGGCGTGCTTCACTGCAGGCTCTGATGCGATCATCGGGATGATCCGTTTTTTGGAAGTCCGCTGCGCTTCCTCGATTGCCATGAAGTTCAACGGATCCGCCATCGCTAAAAACAGCTGATCCTTAGAAAGGCGCACCGGCACAACGTTTGTGCGCTTTGCCAGGTTTTTCGGGACATACTGCGACATCTCCGGTGCAATGTCAACCTTGGTAATATCAATGTAATCGATGCCAAGCTGCATACGGAGGGCATCGATGAGCTGACCTTCCGTAATGAACTTATGTTTGATCAAAATGCTTCCCAGACGGTCCTTTTCTTTGGACTGGAATTCAAGTGCCTCCTTTAACTGATCCTGCGTGATCAGACCAAGTTCCAGGAGCATATCGCCTAATCGTTTTGTACGCATACTGTTTTCTCTCCTATGAAATCGATACTTATCTGTCGCTGTTCGCGCATGCGTGTCCAGCAACGTTTATTTCATTTATTAAGTATAACACTTTTTCTTTTCCCGTATATTTTTTCACATTTTTCTGTAATTTTCAATTACTATTATTCACATTCTTCTCATTATTTTCTTCTCATTATTTTCTTCTCTATTTAACACATTTTTCCAGTAACCATCTACAAGACTTGTCGCTGACGCTTTTCCTCGCAAAGTTCTTTTGATTTCACAAAACACAATTTCCCGCAAAACAAAAAGAGCAAAATCTCCTGTTTCGGAAATCTGCTCTCTTTTGCTTTTCTTTGGAAATGCATCGGTCACACGTTCTTTGTCATTTCGTCTGCCATGTCCAAAATCTATAACGCTGCCTTGATCGCTGCAAGCAACTCCTCATACGTCTCATATGCCGGAAGATCCGGATTGTCGTTCTTGATCTGATCGGTGCTCTTAAAGAGGAAGCCGGCCTTGCTGGCGCGGATCATGCCAAGGTCATTGTAGCTGTCGCCGCTGGCAATGGTCTCAAAGCCAATGGACTGCAGCGCCTTGACGGTACTGAGCTTGGACTGCTCAATGCGCATCTTAAATCCGGTGATCTCGCCGTCCTCTGCTACTTCCAGCTCGTTGCAGAAAATGGTTGGCCAGCCCAGCTTTTTCATGAGCGGCTTTGCGAACTGGGTGAAGGTATCGCTGATGATGATTACCTGTCCCAGCTCCCGGAGCTCATCCAAAAACGCTCTTGCCCCCGGCATCGGGTCGATCTTCTCGATGGTTTCCTGGATCTCCTTCAAGCCAAGTCCGTGCTCCTTTAAGATTCCGAGACGCCATTTCATCAGCTTGTCGTAGTCCGGCTCATCGCGGGTGGTGCGCTTTAACTCCGGGATGCCGCTGGCCTCAGCGAATGCGATCCAGATTTCCGGTACCAGAACTCCTTCTAAGTCTAAACAGGTAATAAACATCTTTTCATCCTCCAATTTCATGTTTTTTGTTCCACTCCGGCAAACATGGGGGATGCAGCAGCCCTGCATGTTCTGGCTGCTGCCGGTTTCCCGTATCTCCTAGTGGTGGAACAGGCGGATGCCGGTGAAGGCCATCGCCATGTTGTATTTGTTGCAGGTTTCGATCACGTTGTCGTCGCGAACGGATCCGCCCGGCTGCGCAATATAGTTCACGCCGCTCTTATGTGCACGCTCGATATTGTCACCAAACGGGAAGAATGCGTCAGAGCCCAATGCCACATCGGTCATCTGGTCTAACCATGCGCGTTTTTCTTCCTTGGTGAATACCGGCGGTTTTACCTTGAAAGTCTTCTCCCATGTACCATCTGCCAAAACATCCATGTACTCGTCACCAATGTAAACGTCAATCGCATTGTCGCGGTCTGCACGCTTGATGCCATCCACGAACTGCAGGTTCAATACCTGCGGTGCCTGGCGTAAAAACCAGTTATCCGCTTTCTGGCCTGCCAGTCTGGTGCAGTGTACGCGGGACTGCTGGCCTGCGCCGATGCCGATGGCCTGACCGTCCTTTGCGTAGCACACAGAGTTGGACTGGGTATATTTTAAGGTGATGAGGGAAATTACCAGATCGATCTTTGCCTGATCCGGGATTTCTTTGTTCTCCGTCACAACGTTTGCCAGCATCTCTTTGTTGATATCCAGGTTATTTCTGCCCTGCTCAAAGACTACACCGAACACCTGCTTGCGCTCGATCGGCTCCGGCTCATAATCCGGGTCGATCTGGATTACGCAGTAATTGCCTTTTTTCTTTTCTTTTAAGATGGCCAGTGCTTCCGGCTCATAGCCCGGTGCAATGACACCGTCAGAAACCTCACGCTTGATGAGCTTTGCGGTAGAAACATCGCAGACATCGGACAGGGAAATGAAATCACCAAAGGAAGACATGCGGTCCGCACCACGCGCTCTTGCATAGGCACTTGCTAACGGAGAAAGCTCGCCCATGTCGTCAACCCAGTAGATCTTTGCCAGGGTCTCGGAAAGCGGCAGACCAACTGCAGCTCCGGCCGGGGATACATGCTTAAAGGAAGCTGCTGCCGGAAGTCCGGTTGCTTTTTTCAGTTCTCTTACCAGCTGCCAGCCGTTAAATGCATCCAGCAGGTTGATGTAGCCTGGTCTTCCGCTCAGTACCTGGAATGGAAGGTCTTTGTTATCGTTCATAAAAACTCTTGCCGGTTTCTGATTCGGGTTACAGCCATACTTTAATTCCATCTCGTTCATCGTCACGTTCTTCCTTTCTTTTGTTTGGCAGCTTTGCTGCCCATTGGCATTTGTCTCTCCTGTTTTTCCTAACTTTTCGTCTTATTTGTTCTTATTCACGATTTTCGTCTCATATGCGCCGGTTGTGATATCGATGTAGCGCACAAACAGGGAAACCTTGTTGTCCGGGTTTAAGCTGTTCCACAGCAGCTCAGTAAAAGCATCCATATCGTCTAAGATTCCTACTAATTTCGGCTCGCCCTCAAAGCTCGGGAGCGGATTGCCATCGTGCATGTAAGTATGAATGAAATGTCCCTCACCTGCTACCGGATTCTCGTAAGCAAAAGTGTAACGGTTGCAGGCATCCGGGTTGCCGTTGTTGCTCTTTAAGATGGACATGGCATAGTTATAACGTCCGTTTTCAATGTGAAGAATGCCGGAAATACGCGGGGTGTAGTTCGGTGCATCCGGCTCAAACTCACGGCTTCGGAGGGACTGCTCAAAGGTAAGCTGTTTGTCCATGCCCTCGTAGATGGTGTCGGTCTGGTCACCATTTGTGACGATGGTCTTGTTTCCAAGCACACGGACCGGCGCATAGATGATCAGGCTCGGGTCAGTCAGCTTGCCCGGGTCAAAGGCCTGGGTACGGATGCCCTCACCGTCTTCCACAAAAACCCGGTTACGGCTGTTTTCGCTGCGGCCCATGATAAAGTAGGCCGTCACTGCCTTCGTGCCATCCGGGGTCTTTCCAATGACAATGCCCCTTCCCGGGTATGCGTTTGCCTGTAACTCTTCCTGCAGGGATAACTGTTTCATCGCTGTTTCCTCCTATGAATGAACATTTGATGGATCTCACTGTTTCCATATCTTGCAGTATCTTACCAATCGGCTGTTTCTTTTTTCAGAACTGTTTCGGGTTTCATCTGCCCGACATTTGCAAAAAGGCCGCCTGAGTACCACAAAATATGGTGCCCAGGCGGCCGGCAATTCAAACTTGCGTGCTCCCCTGTGGTTTCCCACTCTTTCCGCCAGTCACACGCTCTGTATACAGGATAGCGGATTCGCGTGGAAAATGCAAGTATTTTTTCAAGTGCTTTTCATCCACTATTCATTGCGGATTGCTGCAAGCGGGCTCAGCTTCATGGCCCGCAGTGCCGGGAAGAACCCGGCCGCCATGCCCATCAGCACGGCAAAGCCTACCGAGGCTGCCGCCAGCCACAGCGGAATCCGGGAGATGTTGCCGCTCATGCCGGTCATGGTCTGGCCGATCTGAAGCAAATGGTTGATGGCAAAGGATATGCCCGCACTAAAGACCAGCCCCACAACGCCGCCCATAAACCCGATAAAGCCGGATTCCAGCAGGAACATATTGCGAATCACTTTCATGTCACATCCGAGCACTTTTATGATTCCGATTTCTTTCGTGCGCTCGTAGATGGACATCATCATGGTATTGGCAATGCCGATCGCTGCCACAAATAAAGAAACCGCACCAATTCCGCCAAGCACTGCCTGGATCATGTTGGACTGCTGCTCCGACTGCTTCATCCAGTCGGCGTTGCTGGATGCCTGAAACCCCATGTCGGTAAGCTTCTTTTGTACTTCGCCCACATGCTCTATATCATCCACATTGACGCTGCAGGAATTGTAGATGAAATAGCGGTAAGGTTTTCCTTTTTTGGTTGTCGGCTGTCCCGGAATGGCTTTTTTCTTAAAGATCCGCTTCAGCTGGGTTTCCAGAAGATCCAGCCTGGTGTAAACGTTATAGGCATAGCTGTTGTAATCGTCCACGCCGCCTTCTACCACACCGTCTGCTTTCAGCAGATACTTCTTCGGCGGCTTTGGAGCATCTTCCCCACCATTCTGGGACTGGTAATAGGTATCCGTATCAAAGATCACAAACATCGGCTTTCCCATGAAATCCACGTTCGGAAGTTCCCCGGTTTCCCAGTAGGTGTTATTGCCTTTCGCATCGGTAAACCACTGGATGATGGCATTGCCGTAAATAAGCTTTAATTCATGATCGGATGAATATGAAAGCGTTCCCTGCCCCAATGGAATTTTTTTCAGATACTCGTAAGGCACACCGTTTAAGGTCACATTGCTGGTATATTTTCCCTGCTGCATCAGCACATCCACCTGCAGCATCGGATACACCCCAGTCACATAGGGAAGTTTTTCCATCTGCTTTACCACATCATCCGTCAGATAGAGCGGATCTTTTGTGCTGTCGCCATTATAAGGATTGTTGACCGTGATCTCGGTCAGGCTTCCATAGGAAGAAATGAGTTCCCGGTTCAATTCACTAAGCCCAATGCCAAGGGAAACCATGACGACAATGGACGCTGTACCGATCACGACACCAAGGACCGTCAGAGCGGTCCTCAGTTTTCTTCTGCTTAAATTTTTCAGGCTCATCGCCAGCAGATCTACAAATTTCATTGTGTTTGTTTCCTCTCAACGTTCCATTTCAAATGCTTCTGTTTCGAATGTTTGACAGAATCCAGGGCATTCATCCTGTTTTCCTGTCCTGCACAGGCTATTTTCCTTCCCGGGTGTCAGCTTGTTTATCATCTTCGTCCTGCAGTTCCTCTTCGCTTGCCAGCAATGCCTGCTCTTTTTTCCGTTTCCGGTGCTTGTATACAACACAGCCAGCTACTGCTCCGGCGACGATTGCCACAGCGATCAGCACGATCTTTCCGTATTTCTGCATCGGTCCCGGCTCTTCCTGCGGCATATCGTCCATACCGTCCAGATCCATCTCGTCCATATCCGGAGCAGGTTCGCTTACAAACAGGGTCAGTTCTTTTTCTACCTCTGACACCTCGCCATTTTCATCCTCGTAGGAAATGATAACTTTCACTTTACCGTCGTCTGTGGTCGGTGTCGCTCCGGTTACCATGCAGTCCACGTTTCCGGTCTCGCCGGATTTGATATTGCCGACGTAGGTGTCTGTGGTCTGGATGGAGTCTGCCTCAAACTTCGCCATCACATTGTAAAGAGTCACCTTGCCGGTATTGTTGATGCCAAACATGATATTGGACTCTTCGCCCACATTGATGGAATCCGGGGTCACCTCAAAGGTTCCCGTGTTCAGGCGCGGAATCTGCTTAACCGGAATGTCTACCGCCATATTTTCCTCCGCATTTTTAAATTCCGGGCTGTCGAACTTTGCCTTGATCGTAAGTCCATAAGAACGCTGATCTACCCCCGCCCGCGATGCCATGCGAAAACGCACCTGCGTCGATGCACCTGCACCAAGTGAATTGACTGCTACAGAACTGGATCCGGATTCCGTGGTGAATACCGGACTGTCGGAAACTTTCTCCGATTCTGCCGTCAAAAGAATGTCCGATGCCGAAACACTGCTGGAAGCGTTCTTCACGGTAAGAAGCAGGTCAAAACTTTCTCCCGCAATGATGGTTTCCGGATCGGTACTGTATCCGTCGATAATCAGGCGGGCCTTGGTGCGGTCATGTTCATTAAATTCATCGTAATCGTCCTTAGTCGGCTTACTTACAATATGGACAAAGAAGGACGTCTCATAGGTTTTCAGTTCCTCCCCGGTGGAACTGTCTGAATAATAGATTTTCATGGCGATCGGGTAATAACCGGTGTAGGACTCCTTGCGGATAGCAAAGCTGTAGTCCAGCTGCACCGTCTCATCAACCGCGATCTTGTCAAACATGCGGTCGTAGTTGGCATCATTGATCTCAAACGGGAACTTCGTATTGTCCGCATCCAGGACCATGCTCGCTTTCACATTGTATACCGTTGCCGGACTGTTGTTACGCAGGCCAATGGAAAAATTCATCACATTCGGATAAACGCCGCGCGGAGCATCCTGCCCTTCGCCCAAAACAAAATCGTAGGTTTTGTTAGTGTCATCGTCGTCATCATCCTTGGAAGTGGATTTGGTGATCCAGACGCGAAGGTCCTCATGACCGATCCAGCCCCCGTCTTTGTCCATGACTACAACAGGGACCTTATAGTAACCCTCAGATAAATCCCGGCGCACAGTACCGGTCAGGGAAACTTTCTTTTCTTTTCCGTCCGAAATGGTTCCGATTCCCTTTGGATGATCGGTATCGTTCAGTTTTCCGGTCACCTCAAACGGGAAAGAATAGCCATACTGCCGGTCTTCCTCATCCTCATCCCAGATTTCACCGCCGCTGGTGTCAAACGCGATCTTTGCGTCTTTGATATCACTTCCGCTTTGATTCTGAATGGTAAAACTGACCGTCAGGGATTTCCCTGTCTTTCCCCGCTGGATCTTGTCAGAATACACCGCTACCTCCGATGCATAGGTCTGCACCGGCATGGTAAGTGGCACAGCTCCTGCAAACAGCAGCGCAGCCAGTACAAAGGCGGCAAGCCGCTTCCATTTCATTTTTTTCATTGCTCTTCTCCTCTATTTCAAACATGTTCCGAACCGTTCTGGTTCTGTTGGTTCTGATTCCGCTATTTTTTCTCCCACTTCGTCCGCTTTCTGCTCCTCAATTTTCAGAATTTTTCCATCCACAATGTGGAACTGCCGGTCCGCAAACCCGGCTATGTAATTGTCATGCGTGACCATAACCAGGGTCTGGTTTTGCTCCCGCACAATCCGCTGCATCAGCTTTAACACTTCCATGGTCGTTTTGGAATCCAGGTTTCCGGTTGGCTCATCCGCAAAAATGATCTTTGGATTTACCACCAGCGCCCGTGCAATGCCTACACGCTGCTGCTGACCACCAGACATGGCGTTCGCCATATGCTTCATCTGCTTTTCCAGACCAACCAGCTTTAAATATTCTTCTGCTTTTGCATTTCGTATCTTCTTTGGTACTCCACGGAACGAAAGAGGCAAAGCAACGTTTTCCACGGCATTGAGCGTTTTCAATAAATTGTAGGACTGAAAAATGAAACCTACATTTTCCCGCCGAAACGTCACCAGCTGGTTTTCATCCATCCGTTCCATATGTTTCCCGGCTATGATGATCTCGCCTTTTGTCGGTTTTTCCAACCCGGCTAACATATTCAGAAGCGTAGACTTTCCGGAACCCGATGGACCGACAATCGCACAAAATTCCCCTTTGTACATCGTGAAATCCACACCGTTTAAGGCATAGACCTTATTTGTGCCCACCTGGTAAATTTTATATAAATTCTTCACCCGGATCACGGGTGTCTTCTTTTCTTCCATTTTCATCTCCTCTGAGAGCATCGTCGTCCCAGTCCTGCGCTGCACGGACCAAACACGTTCCGGCTGCTCCATGTCTCACAGATATCTGCTGTTTTTGGAATACACAAAAACAGCTTTTCTTCTCTGTTCACGCTCATTATACCGTATTCTCAGCTTTTTAGATATCCACTTTTTCTTAATCTTCCTTACAGATTCATTACAGTGAATTTTAGAAAAACTATCCAAAAATATCACAAAAAAGAGGATGTATTTTTATGAAATATTTTCTAAAAAAGGGACTGGTAATCCCAAACAAAATCCGCTATAATGTCCTAAGACTTGCGGCCGGATAATTTGTCCGGCTGCCAGAAAAAAAGTAAAGGAGATACGTTATGAGACATTTGTTGAATCCGTTGGATTTTTCCGTTGAAGAGACCGACGAATTATTGACACTGGCATCTGACATCGAACACAACCTTAAAAAATACGCTCACGTTTGTGATGGCAAAAAATTGGCGACTCTTTTCTATGAACCAAGTACAAGAACCCGACTTAGCTTTGAATCCGCAATGTTAAGTTTAGGAGGCAGCGTACTTGGTTTTTCTTCGGCCAATTCCAGCTCTGCAGCCAAAGGTGAAAGCGTTGCAGATACCATCCGCATGATTTCCTGCTACGCAGATATCGCGGCTATGCGTCATCCGAAAGAGGGTTCTGCACTGGTTGCTTCCATGAATTCCAGAATCCCGGTGATCAATGCCGGTGACGGCGGACATCAGCACCCGACCCAGACTTTAACCGATTTAATGACCATCCGCTCCTTAAAGGGTCGTCTGGACAACTTAACCATCGGCTTTTGCGGTGACTTAAAATTCGGCCGTACCGTTCATTCCCTGATCAACGCCATGGTCCGCTATCCAAATGTTCGTTTCGTACTTATTTCCCCAGACGAATTAAAAGTTCCGGAATACATCCGTGAAGACGTCCTGCGTGCGAACAATATCGACTTCAAGGAAGTCAGCAACTTAGACGCAGCCATGCCGGAGCTTGACATTCTTTACATGACCCGTGTCCAGAAAGAGCGTTTCTTCAATGAGGAAGATTACATCCGCTTAAAAGACAGCTATATCCTGGACAAGGAGAAAATGAAATTAGCCAAAGAAGATATGTATGTTCTGCATCCGCTCCCTCGTGTCAACGAGATCTCCACTGAGGTGGATGATGACCCGAGAGCTGCTTACTTCAAACAGGCTCAGTACGGTGTTTATGTCCGTATGGCTCTGATCATGACTTTACTGGAGGTGGAAAAACCATGTTAAATATCAGTGGATTACAGGAAGGCGTAGTTCTGGATCACATTCAGGCAGGCAAGAGTCTTGACATTTACTATCACCTTGGTCTTGACCGTCTTACTGACTGCCAGATAGCCATCATCAAAAATGCACGCAGCAGCAAAATGGGTCGTAAGGACATCATCAAAGTAGAGGGACCGATCGACAACATCGACCTTGATGTACTTGGTTACATTGATCACAACATCACCGTAAACGTGATCCGTAACAACAAGATTGTTGAGAAAAAGGCACTGAACCTGCCGAAGAAGATCACCAACGTGATCCGCTGCAAGAATCCGCGCTGCATCACCTCCATCGAACAGGAGCTGCCGCACATCTTCTACCTTGCAGATGAGAAGACCGAGACTTACCGCTGCATGTACTGCGAAGAGAAATACGGAAAATCGAAATAAAACCAGACGTGCACGGTTGGGCGCACCAGAAAGGAAGGAGCACAGATGCCAATGGCGTCTCTGCTCTTTCTTTTGTTCTTTGTATATCCTTTCGTATTCTTTTCTATTCTTTTCATTCCGAAAATCCCGGGTTCTAAACGTCTTTCTTCTATAACCTGTATTGTCATCTTCCACAAAAACACATCACTCCTACACAGTACTATTTCACAAACTTTCGCTTTTGTGTAAAAAAGCATTGGAAATTCGCCTCCAAATTCTGGTAAAATGAATGTGTAAATTTCGTTTTATGTTAATGAAAAAGGATGTGTGAACATGTTTGAAAAAGGCGATTATATCGTTTACGGAACAACCGGCGTATGCCAGATTCAAGACATTACTACCATGGATCCGCTTCAGACCGGAAGCGGACGGCTTTTTTATGTACTGGTGCCTTCTTCCCAGAAAGGCGGAAAAATTTTCACTCCAACAGACAGCACCAAAAACTATATGCGCAAAGTATTAAACCACGATGAGGCAGAACAGCTGATCCGTGAAATACCGGACATCAAAGAATTGTGGATTGCCAATGAAAAGCAACGGGAGGATCTCTATAAAACCTGTATGAAATCCGGTGACTGCCGCCAGTGGATCCGGATCATCAAAACTTTATACCTGCGAAAGCTGCAGCGAAATGCACAGGGAAAACGGATCACTGCAGTAGACGAGAAGTATCTGCGCATGGCAGAGGACTGCCTCTACAGCGAACTTTCGGCTGCCCTCGGTCTGCCGAAAGAGCAGATGGTCGACTACATCGGAGAGCGCATCGAAGAGCTGAAATAACAATTTGATTAACTTTAATAGGGCCGTGTGAGTTGCCTTTCGGCAACTCACACGGCCCTTGTCATATGTTAATATTGTTTATAAGGTCCGCAGTACGCGTCCCAGCTCCTGCACATCGTTTGCGATATGACAGGCTCCGGCATTTTCCAGTTCTTCGCGGCTTCCATATCCGTAAAGAACGCCGACGGATTCGATTCCATTCTGCTTTGCACCGTTCATGTCATTTTCCCGGTCTCCGATCATTACAATCTCGTCCGGGTTGGTCAGATTGCAGCTTTCCATAACATAACGGATCACATCGCCTTTATGAACTCGTGTTTCGTTCATGTCTGCACCGCCGACCATCTCAAAATACTCTGCCAGTCCAAAATGCCCGATGATCTTTACGGAATACGGTTCCGGTTTGGAGGTTGCCACGTAGAGCTTGTATCCGTCTTTTTTCAGTCCGGCAAGCAGCTCCGGAATTCCCGGATATACGGCATTTTCGAACATGCCTTTCTCCTCAAAATATTCCCGGTAAATCCCCACGGATTTTTTCGCTTTTTCACGGTCGAAGTGATAATATTTCATAAAACTTTCCACCAACGGCGGTCCTACAAACACATTCAGGGATGTTTTATCTTCCACAAAAATGCCGTTGCGTTTTAATGCGTAAGCGACGGAATTGGTGATTCCTTCCGCCGAATCCGTGAGAGTTCCGTCCAAATCAAAGAATATATATTTTTTCATCCTCGTCTCCTTTTTTTATTTATGATTCCAGTATAGCAGAAAATACAACCGATGCACATTCTTTTCTTCTGGAATCCACAGAAGTGCCTTTGCTTTGTTTTCTGTTCACGCACGCGTGCCCAGCAACAGGATTTTACCGATGCTTTGTCAACACTCCGCCCTTGCCTCCTGTGAAGCAGGAAAGGCTGCCACAAGGGCAGCCTTTCCATGAATATTGCAATATGAAATTAATCTCGCGATTAGATCTGCGGACCAGCTGCAACCAGAGCCTTACCAGCTGCGTTGCCTTCGTATTTTGCGAAGTTCTTGGTGAAACGCTGTGCCAGATCTTTTGCCTTGGTCTCCCACTCAGCAACATCTGCATAGGTGTCTCTCGGATCGAGGATGCCGGTGTCTACACCCGGAAGCTCGGTCGGGATCTCGAAGTTGAAGTACGGAAGCTGTTTGGTCGGTGCTGTGTTGATGGAACCGTTTAAGATTGCATCGATGATACCACGGGTATCTTTGATGGAGATACGTTTGCCGGTACCGTTCCAGCCAGTGTTAACCAGGTATGCTTTTGCACCGCTCTTCTCCATTTTCTTAACGAGCTCTTCTGCGTACTTGGTCGGATGCAGCTCCAGGAATGCCTGTCCGAAGCAAGCAGAGAAAGTCGGGGTCGGCTCGGTAATACCACGCTCGGTACCTGCTAACTTAGCAGTGAAACCGGACAGGAAGTAGTACTGGGTCTGCTCCGGAGTCAGAATGGATACTGGCGGAAGTACGCCGAATGCATCTGCGGACAGGAAGATTACGTTCTTAGCTGCCGGTGCTGCGGAGATCGGACGTACGATGTTCTTAATATGGTCAATCGGGTAAGATACACGGGTATTCTCGGTTACGCTCTTATCTGCGAAGTCGATCTTGCCGTTTGCATCCAGGGTAACGTTCTCAAGCAGAGCGTTTCTCTTGATTGCATTGTAGATATCCGGCTCGGAATCCTTGTCCAGGTTGATAACCTTTGCGTAGCAGCCGCCCTCGAAGTTGAATACGCCGTTGTCGTCCCAGCCGTGCTCGTCATCACCGATGAGGAGACGCTTCGGGTCGGTAGAAAGGGTGGTCTTACCGGTTCCGGACAGACCGAAGAAGATAGCGGTGTTCTCACCGTTTAAGTCAGTGTTTGCAGAGCAGTGCATGGAAGCGATGCCCTTTAACGGCAGATAGTAGTTCATCATGGAGAACATACCTTTCTTCATCTCGCCGCCGTACCAGGTGTTGATGATAACCTGCTCACGGCTGGTGATGTTGAAGACAACTGCAGTCTCGGAGTTTAAGCCAAGCTCTTTGTAGTTCTCAACTTTTGCCTTGGATGCGTTGTAAACAACGAAGTCCGGCTTGAAGTCTTTCAGCTCTTCCTCAGTTGGCTTGATGAACATATTGGTTACAAAGTGTGCCTGCCATGCAACCTCAACGATAAAACGGATTGCCATGCGGGTGTCTTTGTTTGCGCCGCAGAATGCATCAACTACGAACAGTCTCTTGTTGGAAAGTTCTTTCTTAGCGATTTCCTTAACTGCTTCCCAAGCCTCTTTGCTTGCCGGATGGTTGTCGTTTTTATACTCGTCGGAAGTCCACCAAACGGTGTCCTTGGAATTCTCATCCATCACGATATATTTGTCTTTAGGTGAACGACCTGTATAGATACCGGTCATAACGTTGACAGCGCCAAGCTCACTGACCTGTCCCTTCTCATAACCTTCCAGACCTTCTTTGGTCTCTTCTTCAAATAACATCTCGTAAGAAGGATTGTAAACCACCTCTGTGGTTCCGGTAATACCATACTGACTTAAATCGATATTTGCCATCTTCATTCAACCTCTCTTTCACTTTCCTCGATATCAATTTTTACCGAAATTCGCGTTTATTATCTCATTTTGTGAAGAAAAAGTCAATATTTGGAAATAAAAAAACCATAAGAAAATCCTCATGAAATCCATAAGTTTTGGATTATGTATACAGTGTTTTTTTAAGTTTTCTCTTATGCACAAAAAGAGAATCCATTTGGACTCTCTTTTCGTTTTTCTGCCTTATGGCAGATTCTGTCTGTTTTTTAACATAGTTTACCGTTTTTTTGCATTTTTCAATGACGTATGCACGATATCTGGTTCTGTTTTATCGAAAGAACTCATGCTTTTCGTGTTGGAACAGATACGTAAGATTCCGGTCAAACCAGCTGACATTACTGGATCGTGAACGGATCCGGTTCATAAAAAACAGTGCTCCCTGGGAGTAATCTTCCCCGGACAATGCCCGATTGACTGCCTCTACAGTCTTTTCCGACACACTGCAGCTGTTTAACCGGCCATCGCCGACTGGTGAAAACTGAGAGCGCTGGTAAACCACATCCGTTATGGTCGATGGAAATTCGCCGTCGCGTACACGGTTTAAAATGACATTGGCTACTAAAATCCTGCCTTTCATGTCGCAGCCGCCTGCCTCAGCTTCTACGATCCGTTTTAAAACCTCATAATCCTGGTCTGAAAAAGAAATGACCGATGACGCACGCACAGCTTCTGCCTCTGCATGCCTGCGCTCTTCCTCTGCCTTTCTGGCGGCTTCTTCCTCTGCCAGTCTGCGGCGTTCTTCCTCAATCCGCTCGATTTCTTTTTCGTTTTCCTCGATCACAGCTTTCTGTTCCTGACGTACAGCATTTTGTTCCTGTATATTTCTTGCTATGGTATCGCCCACAAGGAGCTGTCCGCTCCTCAAATTGTCAGGATCTGTAAGACGCAGTTGCACCTTTGCTTCCGTTAATAGTTGCGTTTCTCCAGCAATTTCTTCCATGGCTTCGTCTGGTGTTTCCGTTTCCGGAACTTCCCCGTCTGAAGTCTCCGCATAAGCAGTCAGGGCATTGTGTCCGCCCGCCGCAAATCCAGCAGAAGAAAAAGTCATAACGGCTACGACTGCAGTTCCGGCCATGATGACTGCCGCACTGCGATATAAACGCTTGGTCATCTTCACTACCGGAGTGAACATGTTTTTTACAAGCTGACAAATCGCCTGGAGAAATGAGCAAAATGGATACATGATATGCTCCTTTCTTCCTTACAAGTGATTCCCTAAATATGGCATTATTTTGACTCAAAGTGGGAATTAAGTCCTGAAATCACTTCGTTTCTTGTGACAGGCGATATTATAGTGGGGGACAAGTGAAACTGTCAATAAGTTTTTCACACTTTTGTCATAAGTGCCACCCGGAATTTTCAGGAATTTGCGCTTTTCTATAGCTTTTCACAAAGTTTACCCGCTTAAACAGCCATTTTTTTGTTTCATTTTTCCGCCGAACTATTACGCAATTATTACATTTTTGTTAATTATACCGTCATAAAAAAAGAGTCGAACAATGTCGACTCTTTTTTATGTAAACTTTATTGTTTCCTTTTTCCATGAAACTCCAGCACTCTGTTCCGGATACATCCGCATTTTTTGCTGTTTCGCAGCTGCAAACATACTGGAGGATCGCAATCATGCAATCGTCAGACTGGCATATTCTGCCTCAGTGTAAGCCTTTAAATCCTCCGGATTCAAGATGACCTGCGCACCGCGGATACCTGCACTGACTGCGATCTCATCGAATAAAATTGCTGTTTCTTCTATATAAGTAGGAAACTTTTTCTTCATGCCGATCGGAGAACAGCCGCCACGGATGTAACCGGTGGTCGGGAGAAGCTCTTTCATGGGAAGCATCTCCACTTTCTTATCCCCTACCGCTCTGGCTACCTTTTTTAAGTCCAGCTCCTCTGCCACGGGAATACAGCAAACCAGAAATCCTCGCTTTTCGCCTTTTAATACCAGGGTTTTAAAAACACTGTCCGGGTCTTCGCCGATCTGGTTTGCTACGTGGATGCCGGAAAGATCATTCTCATCCACCTCATACTCCTGGACACGGTAGGAAATGCCTGCCGCATCCAGAAGACGCATGACATTCGTTTTTTCCTGTTTTTGCGCTTTCATATACATAATCTCCATGCAACGGGACAGCCGCAAGCCGGTTTCCCTAGTCATATTGAGCCCCAAATGCAGCTCAAACCGGGCTGCATTTCCAGGCAACAATCAAGTTACTTTGTTTCCATGTTTATACCGGGCTCACAATCTTACCAGCTACAGCGCAGGCTGCAGCGGTTCTCGGGGATGCCAGGTAAATCTCCACCTTGGAGGTTCCCATACGTCCTAAGAAGTTGCGGTTGTTGGTTGCCACAACGCGCTCGCCGTCGCTTAAGATACCGCCGGTACGTCCGCAGCAGAGTCCGCAGCCCGGATGGGTGACGATCGCGCCTGCCTCGATCAGGGTCTTAATGGCACCGCATGCTGCAGCCTCCTCGTATACTTTCCGGCTCGCCGGAGTTACGATCAGCTTCACAAACGGAGCCACGATCTTGCCCTTTAATATCTCTGCAGCTGCCTGCAGATCCTCCAGACGGCCATTGGTGCAGGAACCGATAAATACCTGATCAATGACGGTACCTTCGAGTTCGCTGACATTGCGGATCTTGTCTACCTGGGAAGGACATGCCATAACCGGCACAAAATCTTCCGCCTGGTAGTGAAGTTCTTTTAAGTAAACCGCATCCGGATCGCCCACCAGACTCTTCTGGAAATCGTCCAGCTTGATTTCACAGTACTCCTCGGTCTTCTCATCCGGAGTAAACAGTGCGCACTTTGCACCAGCCTCAATTGCCATGTTCGCCATGGTCGTGCGGCTGGCAATGCTCATATCTTTCACGGCGGAACCGGTAAACTCCAGGGCACGGTAAGTCGCACCGTCTGCACCCAGGTCCCCGATCAGACGGAGGATCACGTCTTTGGACATCACGCTTTCCGGCAGTTTGCCGTCGATCACCACTTTAATGGTTTCCGGCACCTTTACCCAGAGAGTTCCGGTTCCCAGGATGGAAGCCATCTCGGTGTAGCCGATTCCGGTGGAAAATGCACCCACACAGCCGTAAGTCGTGGTGTGGCTGTCAGTACCGAATACCACATGCCCCGGCTTTACATAGCCTGCCTCCGTCATGAGCTGGTGACAGATTCCGTCACTTCTGTGGATGTTTTTGATGCCATACTGCTCTACAAAGGCATCACCTACGCGGAAATGACGGGTATCGTCCTGCTGGCTTGCCGGTACCAGATGGTCGTAGATCAGAACAACCTTATCCGGGTCCCATACTTTTGCAAAGCCCATCTCATGGAACTTGTCCACGATAAACGGGATCATGATGTCATCCAGCATCACGCGGTCTACGTTTACGGTAACAATATCGCCCGGCTTTACATCCTTGCCGGTATTGTGTGCTAAAATTTTTTCAATGATTGTCTGTCCCATAGCTTCCTCCTACTCTAATCCAGCCCGTTGCGTTTGCGCATGGCTTTGACCAGACCGCCGGCCTCGATGATCTCCATTAAGTTCTCCGGCAGGGAAGCGATCGGGTATTTCTTTCCATTGTAATCAACATCTTCATTCACGGTAACGGTGATGGTATCGCCCTCTTTCACCACATCGTGAAGCTCCGGCTGCTCCAGTAAGAGCAATCCGTTGTTTAAAGCATTGCGGTAAAAAATGCGCGCAAAGGACTTGGCAATGATGCAGGGAATGCCAAGCGCCTTGATCACCTCCGGTGCCTGCTCTCTGGAAGAGCCGCAGCCGAAGTTTTTGCCTGCTACAATGATATCTCCCGGCTTGATCTGACCCGCAAGTTCCGGACGGAGCGGGGAAAAGCCGTACTGTTTCATATCGTCAATGGTCTTTAAGGCCAGGTACTCGGTCGGGATGATGATGTCGGTGTCGATGTCATCGCCCAGGACCCAGACCTTTCCGGTATACTGTGCCATAGTTTTCGTCCTCTTATTTCCTATCTTATTATAGTTTTATCTGCCATGCAAATTTTACAGCATATCTGCGGTACAGATCTCGCCTTTCACGGCAGATGCTGCAACCGTTGCTGCAGAACCTAAGTAAACCTTGGAGCTTGGATGTCCGGCACGTCCCTTGAAGTTTCTGGTACCGGTGCTGATCAGAACCTCATTCTCACCAATGACACCCTGACAGCTTCCCCAGCAGACGCTGCAGTTTGGATTCATCACGATTGCGCCGCTCTCCATGAAGATCTGGATCAGTCCCTCATCCAGTGCCTGTAAGTAAACTTCACGGCTGGCCGGAACGACCAGGAAACGTACATGATCGGAAACCTTTCTTCCCTTTAAGATGGCCGCACCAACTCTGAGATCGTCGATACGTCCGTTGTTGCAGGAGCCAAGGAATGCCTCGTCGATACGGACACCGCAGACTTCCTTTGCCGGAACAACATCGTCCACGAAATCCGGGCGTGCTGCAACCGGCTGGATCTTGGAAAGGTCAAAGGTATACTCTCTTGCGTAAACCGCGTCGGCATCGCTCTTGAATACAGCCTTCGGCTCTCTGCCTCTTGCCTTTAAATACTCCAGGGCGATCTCATCTGCCTCGAAGATCGCGGTCTTTGCGCCAGCCTCTACCGCCAGGTTGCACAGAACCATACGGTCGTTGACGCTTAACGTCTTTGCGCCCTCTCCGGTGAATTCCATTACCTGATAGTTTACACCGTTTGCACCGATCTCACCGATGATGGTAAGCATCAAGTCTCTCGGATATACGCCCTCTGGCAGTTTTCCAACCAGGTTGAATTTTACTGTCTCCGGAACCAGTACCCAGGAGGTTCCGGTTACCATGCCGTAGAGCAGATCGGTACAGCCGACACCGGTACCGAAAGCGCCCAGTGCACCATAGGTGCAGGTATGGCTGTCCGCGCCGAAGATCAGCTCACCCGGGCAGACATAGTGTTCCATCATGATCTGATGGCACACACCTTTGCCTTCCCAGAAATCAATGTTATTTTCTTTTGCGAAGTCGCGCATTTTTTTCTGGGAAGCAGCGGTCTTCGGGCTGTCAGACGGTACGTTATGGTCCACGATAAAGACCATCTTCTTCGGATCAGCAATATGCGGATGCTTTAATTTGTTATGGTACATATCGACGGTTAAATGTGTGGTTCCGTCATTGCTCATCATGCGGTCCAGGGTTACGGTATGGATATCTCCTGCCTTTACCTCCGGCACACCGGCTGCAAGAGCGATGATTTTTTCAGCGATTGTCATTCCCATGGCTTAGTCTTCCTCCTTATTCAGTGATGCGATCAGTCCGCCCTGACTTAAGATCTGCTTCATGTAAGCCGGCAGCTTGGTGCAGGAATAGGTGTTTCCGTTTGCTTTTGCAACACCTTCGGTGAGGGAAAGGTCCATCTCATCCCCAGTGTTTACTGCATCCGGAAGGTCCTTGCAGACGATGACTGGAAGACCAATGTTGATGGCATTGCGGTAGAAAATGCGGGCAAAAGATTTTGCAACTACAGCCTGGACACCCAAAGCCTTTAACACGCTCGGTGCCTGCTCTCTGGAAGAGCCACAGCCAAAGTTCTCGCCGCCTACTACATAATCACCCGGTTTTACTTTTTTCGGGAAATCCGGGTCTAAAGACTCAAATGTATGATCCTTCATCTCATCGATGGTTGGAAGTAACAGATACTGGGATGCGATGATCTGATCCGTATCCAGGTCATTGTGAAATTTAAAAATTTTTCCGACTGACATAATGTCCTCCTGACAATTCTTTTTCTTTCTGGCCGTGCATGCTTTGGTGGATGTTTTTTCACACTCTGGTTTTGCTTCCGCATACAGGCATTTTTTGTCGCTTATTGAATTATATCATCACTACTGATATAATGACAATAGATAATACTCATATGTATCATAACAGTTAGTTATAAAGTAAGCGATATGATTCTATTCTGTCTCAGGCACAGACCGGAGAGTCTATCATTCTATTAGGGGGATTACGCGATATGGACCAGAATTTATCACAATACCGCATTTTTTATGCCGTGGCAAAAGCCGGAAATATTTCCCGCGCCGCAAAAGAGCTTTACATCAGCCAGCCTGCGATCAGCAAATCCATCAGCAAGCTGGAAGACAGCTTAAACACGGTGCTCTTTACCCGGAATTCCCGCGGGGTACAGCTCACCGAAGAGGGACAGGTGCTCTTCGAACATACCCGCGATGCTTTCGATGAACTCACCAAAGGAGAAATGGAATTAAAACGTATCCGTGAATTCAACATGGGGCACATCCGCATCGGAGTCAGCAATACCTTATGCCGTTTTATCATGGTAAAATATCTGAAAAGCTTTATCGAGCAGTACCCGCATATTAAGATCACCATCGAAAGCCAGCCTACCATCCAGACACTGTCCATGTTAGAGCAGCAGCGCATCGACATTGGACTTGTAGTCGAACAGAAATCTGCGAAAAACATGGATTTTATTCCAGTTATGGATATCGAAGATATCTTTGTTGCCACCCCAAGCTATCTGGAAAACCTAAAGCTGCGGGAAGGTGCCGACACCGATGTGTTCCAGAGCGGAAACCTGATGCTGCTTGACAAAAACAACATCACCCGCCATTACATCGATGACTATATGGCCTTAAACCAGATCGTGGCAAACAACCTTCTGGAAGTCACCACCATGGATCTACTCATCGAGTTTGCCCGCATTGGTCTGGGAATCGGATGTGTCATAAAAGAGTTTGTAAAAGAAGATCTGGATTCCGGACGACTTGTGCAGTTAAAGCTCGACACCCCGATCCACAAGCGCACCATTGGATTTTTATGGCAGAGTAACCGCACTTCCAAGGCGTTAGATACATTTATCCGGTTCTGTCGGGCACAGGACAGCTGGAATCTGTGATTTTCCACCACCAAAATAATTTTTTCTGTAACAAGCAAAGCTGCATTTCAGGCAAAGTCCCATGTGAAGCTTTTATTCTGCTCAAAAAAGGAGCCTCCGCAATGCGGAGACTCCTTTTTGTAATCTCTGTATGAGAATTTGATTAGTTGTTGATGAGCTTTCCGTTCTCGTCGTTCCAGCTGTACAGCTTACGGATCTCAGCGCCGACTTTCTCAGACGGATGCTCAGAAGCAAGCTTTCTCATAGCCTTGAAGTGAACCTGACGGCCTGCCGGGCTCATATCAAGCAGGAACTCTTTTGCGAAAGTACCATCCTGGATATCGGAAAGGATCTTCTTCATAGCCTTCTTGGTATCCTCGGTGATGATCTTCGGTCCGGTGATGTAATCACCGTACTCAGCAGTGTTGGAGATGGAGTATCTCATGCCTGCGAAACCAGACTGGTAGATCAGGTCAACGATCAGCTTCATCTCGTGGATGCACTCGAAGTAAGCGTTTCTCGGATCGTAACCAGCCTCAACCAGGGTCTCGAAACCAGCCTGCATCAGAGCGCAAACGCCGCCGCAAAGAACAGCCTGCTCACCGAAGAGGTCAGTCTCAGTCTCGGTACGGAAAGTAGTCTCAAGAAGACCAGCTCTTGCGCCGCCGATACCAAGGCCATATGCCAGAGCTTTCTCCAGAGCCTTGCCGGTGTAATCCTGCTCTACGGCTACCAGACACGGAGTACCCTTGCCCTCCTGGTACTCGGAACGAACGGTGTGACCCGGTGCCTTCGGAGCGATCATGGTAACATCGACGTTTGCCGGCGGTTTGATGCAGCCGAAATGAATGTTGAAGCCATGAGCGAACATTAACATGTTGCCCTCTTCCAGGTTCGGCTCGATGTCTTTCTTGTACATATCAGCCTGCAGCTCATCGTTGATCAGGATCATGATGATGTCTGCTTTCTTTGCAGCCTCTGCTGCGGTATATACTTTAAAGCCCTGTGCCTCAGCCTTTGCCCAGGACTTGCTGCCCTCGTACAGACCGATGATCACGTCACATCCAGACTCCTTTAAGTTTAATGCATGTGCATGTCCCTGGCTGCCGTAGCCAATGATAGCGATGGTCTTTCCATCCAGTAAGGACAGGTTACAGTCTTCCTGATAATAAATCTTTGCCATCTTCTTTTCCTCCTCAAGAATCTTTAGATTCATAGTTGTGTGGTAACTGGAAAACAGGTTCCCTCCAGCTGCCTGTATGCTTCATGCGCCAGCGCTTCGACGACTCTCAGTCCGCCCCTGAAGTTTCTGACACTTAAAGTCCCTTGTAATAAGTCCGTGTCTTCACGGAATTTCTGCTTACGGAAGATACCGCACGTCATCAGAGCCGCGGGATAAGCCGGTCAGTCCGGTTCTTGCAAGCTCTAAGATTTCGTAATCCTCCAGCAGGTTGATCAATGCGTCCAGCTTGGACTGGTCGCCGGTCAGCATGACGGTAAGGGAATCCTTGCCTACATCCACGATGGTTGCGCGGAAAATATCGGAAATGGCACTGACTGCCTGACGCTGACTCGCGTTGGCCCGTACTTTCACCATGATCAGTTCCCGGTAAACGGAATGACCCGGTTTTAATTCCTTGATATCGCGGACATCCTCCAGCTTGCGAAGCTGTTTTTCAATCTGCTCTAAAACGTTCTGATCGCCAAAAGCAACGACTGTCATTCTGGAATACCGCTCATCTGCAGTGACACCAACGGTCAGACTCTCGATGTTGTAGCCACGGCGGCTGAATAAGCCTGCTACACGGCTTAAGACACCTGATGTGTTGTCTACTAACAATGATAACACGATTCGATCCATAAGTGTTCTCCCTTCTGTCACGTTCTCTTTATGATAACAATCCTGGTACTATTTGTCAACTATATAAAAGGAATGTGTAATATTCTTTTCAGTTATACCTAATGTCGTTTTCCTTTCGGAAACGGTCATATGTCCGCAATCAAAAGACACTTCAATCGTTCCGCACCATATCTCTCGTGATCTCAGCCAGACTGTGTGCGCCGCACATAGCCATAGTGTCTTTTAACTGGCTTCCCAGACGGTTCACCAGTTCCCTGACACCTTCCTCTGCCCCGCCATATACCGCGGTGACAAACGGGCGGGCAATCAGCACACCGTCGGCACCAAGTGCCAGTGCCTTGAAGATGTCAATGCCGTTTCGGATACCGCCATCCACCAGGATCTTCATAGAACCACCGCCCACAGCCTCTGCGATCTCAGGAAGCACCTCTGCGCTTGCCGGGCACTGGTCCAGGACACGTCCGCCGTGATTGGATACCACAATCGCAGATGCACCGGCCTCCTTCGCCTTTAATGCTCCCTTCACGGTCATAACACCCTTTACGATAAACGGAACTCCTGCCTCGCGGATGATACCAGAAAGTTCTTCTACGGTCTTGCTGCCTGCAGGCGGAGTCAAATTCTGTAAGAACGGAAGACCTGCCGCATCAATATCCATGGCCGCCGCAAAGGCTTTGGATTCTCTTACCAGTTTCATCTTCTCTGCTACCGTTTCTGCATTCCATGGCTTCACGGTCGGCACGCCAAGTCCGTTTGCCTTTCCGATCGCCGCGGTAGCCGCGCGCATCACCTCCGGGTTGGTTCCGTCGCCGGTAAATGCTGCAATGCCAGCCTCCGCGCAGGCATGCACCAGAATATCATTATACGCCGCGTCATCGTACTTGTCCCCGTAATGCAGATTCACAGCGCCCACCGGACCCGCAAAGAACGGATAGGCAAACTGTTTTCCAAAAAGTTCCAGTCTGGTATCCACCGGACCATTCTCGCAGAGCGTGTCCATCTGCACGCGGATTTCTCTCCACTTGTCGTAATTGCGGATTGCCGTGTCGCCCTCGCCCTTGGCGCCCGGGCCCGGCATGGTATTTTTGCAGGCACGGCCGTTGCAGACCGGGCATCCCTTACAGTACGGACCAAGACAGGTCCTTGCATTCTTTAAAACCTCTTCCTGTGTCATTCTAACACTCACTCCTTGTTATGTATTAGCCGGAAAATGCACGTTTGAAGGCATTCCGGCTTTTCTATTGCTTTGCAGCCATTTTCAGTTTTTATATCGCTGCATGTTGTTGCCTTTTTCAGTGTATCGGGTTGAGAATCACCCGAGCGCCACATCCAGAATCATCATGATCAGGAACCCCACCGCAAATCCCATGGTTCCCATATCCGAATGTTCGCCCTGGGCAGATTCCGGGATCAGCTCCTCCACGACCACATAGATCATGGCCCCCGCCGCAAAGGCCAGCATATAAGGCACGATCGGTACCAGGACCTTCGCACATAAGATTGTGATCAGCGCTCCGATCGGCTCTACCACACCGGACAACGTTCCCATGACAAAGGCACGAAGCTTCGACTGCCCTTCGCTGTGTAATGGCAGGGAGATGATCGCTCCCTCCGGAAAGTTCTGGATCGCAATGCCGATGGTCAAGGCAAACGCCCCTGCCACGGTAATGGGTGCGCTTCCAGTCAGAAGCCCGGCGAATACAACGCCCACCGCCATGCCCTCCGGCAGGTTGTGAAGCGTTACTGCAAACACCAGCATGGTCGTCTTCTTTAAGTTGCTCTTTGGTCCCTCCGGCGTATCGCTTCCCATATGAAGATGCGGGATCAGCTTATCTAACACCCACAAAAACAGCATACCGATGGAGAAGCCCACTGCAGCCGGGATAAAGGCAAGCTTTCCTGCTGACGCGCACATCTCCATAGCCGGGATCAGAAGCGACCACACCGAAGCCGCCACCATGATGCCAGAGGCAAATCCCAGAAGCATCTTCTGGATGACCGGCTTGATCTCCTTCTGTACAAAAAAAACACAGCCCGCTCCGATGGTCGTTCCCAGAAACGGAATCAAAATTCCTAAAATAATATGAAACAGCTCCTCTCGCATGAGAGATCACCCTCTTTCCTTATAGTATCTTATTCCGCAACTGGCTACATGCGATACCATACAGAAAAATCGGATTGCTGTTTTTATATGGATAAAATTTCTGGCAGAAAAATCCGACAGAGCGGATTTTCATACCGGTTCTGTTCATGCCGCAGGCACCTTCTTCGGATCCCCCACAACCTTTTTAAACACACAGAGAAACATGATCGTGGAAAACACCGGACCGGCAAAATCAGAAATGGTTTCCGCAAAAAATACATTCGTCACCCCGGTGAGCACCGGAACTGCCACGACGGACGCAAAGTAAATAAACTTCCGAAACAGTGACAAGGTGATCGCTACCTTTGCAATGCCCATTCCGGTAAAACCATCGACCACGGTATACTGAATCGCCAGCGGGAGCACGCCAAGCGTGGAAACCCGGATGGCCCAGGCACTCAAGGCCACGTATTCTTCATTGCGGGTAAAGATCCGTACAAAAACCTCCGGAATGCACTGTGCCGCCAGGAACATGACCGCATTAAATACCAGACAGCAGGTGACGATCCACCGTTCCGCTTTCCAAATGCGGTCCGGACGCTTCGCCCCGAAGTTATACCCAAGAATGGTCTGCGTACCAGAAGTGATACCGCCAAGCGGCATGGTAATGATCAGCATAAAGCTCTGGACAATGGCCGCACAGGTTAAAAGGACATCGCCCTGACCAGGGCCTCCCAGACGCTGGATCACCATATTCTGGGAGATGACCAGCACATTGTCCAGTGCAATGATGATAAAAGGCGAAAAGCCGACTTTGACGATCTGCAGCATCAGCTTCGGATCATACCCGTGAAAGGTAATACGGATCGGTACCTTCTTCCCAAACAGGAAACGCAGGACATAAACGCAGGAACACATCTGCGACAGTACCGTAGCCAGTGCAGCGCCGCGCACATCCAGATTCAGTCCGAAAATAAATACCGGATCGAGGATAATATTCGCCACTGCACCGATCACAACCGCCTTCATCCCGACCTTCGCAAAGCCCTGGCAGATGATAAACTGGTTCATGCCCGTTGTCATCAGTGCAAAAAACGTGCCGCACAGATAAATGGTCATATAAGATAAGGCATACGGAAACGTTGTCTCGCCCGCACCAAACCACCAGAGCAGCTTTTCCCGGAGTCCCAGCACACAGACCGTCAGCATCATGGCAAGCACCGTCAGCATCAGAAAGCAGTTCGCCAGGATCTGCCGGGCTCCGTTCTCATTTTTCTGGCCCATACGGATGCTCATGAGCGGGGCACCGCCCACACCGACCAGGATTGCAAAAGAAGAAACCAGAGTCACGATTGGGCCACAGATACCGACACCCGCCAGTGCCGTCTCCCCGATCTTCGGGATATTTCCGATATACATGCGGTCCACAATGCTGTAAAACACACTGACAAACTGCGCCAGCATGGACGGCAGCGCAAGACGCAGGACCAGTCCCCGGATATCATCGGTGTCTAAGTCATTTTCCAGCTTCATAGTACAAACTCTGCACCCTTTCTGTCCGTGCAGACTTTCTTTAATTTCTGACGGATGGCAAGCGTTACCAGAGTTCCCAGTTTTCTCGCATGCTTCGGGCAAACCTGAATGCAGCGCATACAGGTAATGCAGGCTGTTTCATCCGTGACCTTCGGATCGGTCCTGGAAATGGCCTGAACCGGGCACTTGCTGACGCAGAGCCCGCAGCTCTCACAGGCAGAAGATACGCTGATCTTCAAAGGCAGCGTTCCGTAAGGCTTATACGGGCGGTTCCCTTTGATGGAAAGCTCCGGCAGCTTTGTGCTTCCGGCTGTGTTCTTCAGTTTCTGTCTTACCGCCTGCGCAAAAGCAGCCATCTCTTTTTTATCTTTTTCATCCGGTCGGCCAGTGCCATACACTCTTGCAATGTTATGCTCCGTTGCCACAGCTGCCGCTGCTGCCGGAATGAAGCCCTGCTCCTTTAAGATATCAGAAAGCTCCAGCAGTGCATCCTCATATGCCCGGTTGCCAAACGTAACCACAAGCACCACCGGGGTCCGCTTTCCATGCATTTTTTTCAGTCGCTCTGTTGCTGTTTCCGGCACACGTCCTCCATAAACCGGCACACCGACTACTGCAAGTTCGTGCTCGGTGAAGGTATAGTCCGGGCGGGAAGGAATGGCATCGGTTAAGTCCACCTCATCCGTTTTTTGTTTATCTGCCGCGATCTGCCCTGTAATCCACTCTGTCACGCTCTTGGTCGTGCCGGTAGGACTGAAGTAAATCCCGGTAATTTGTGAAATATTCATAATACAATCTCCCTTTTTTCATGAACCCCCGTTCACATTTTTATGAACACAGACAGAGAATAAATCCCCACAAATTTTCCCTGTCCGTGTGTAGTTCGATTTTAGCATTTTGGGATAGAAATAGCAAGCAGGAGACGGTTCCATACACCTTCTCCTGCCTGCTTTATCCAAATATCTTTTTTTCTATGCTCTTCGCTTTTTCGTACAACACTTCGTGCTTTTTGTATGCTTCCGCACAGTGACATTTCCCGTATGAGGCCTGATAACGTTCCTCTACACTGACAATTTCATTTTCCTTTACCCTGGAATCATCCAAGCGATTTTCCCCTTTCTTCGAACCGCTTCTGATCCTTGACCTTAATCTCTTCAAACTCGCTTCCCATAAACCAGTGTAAACTTCATTCAGATTCTCATCAAAAAGGATATTCCCGAAAATGATTTCTCCCGCACCTTCTTTCAGATACTTTGCCGTATCGCATGCACGCTTTAAGGTTCCGGATGCCAGTACTACAGATGCTTTTTGATGATGCTGTCTCTCCGCAAACCAGTTTCCCAGTTTTAATATAGAAGAAACATATTTTTCATCAAGCGGCAGGTCGGTCTGCCCGATGCATCTGCGCCCTCCCGCTTCCTGTTTTATTTTTCCGTGCCTCACCAGATATATGTTTCTCAAATTTTCCCCTTTTCAAACTGTTTTTCCAGTTCCAGCTGATTGGTCTCTACACCGGATTGCCGCTGACCATGAAACTATGCGGAAAACCAAAACAGGACTGATTTATTGAACCGTTAGATTGATTCGATTGAAAAAGGCATTTGCAGTTTTCGGCTGCAAATGCCTTTTTCAATTAAAAATGTCCTGCCTCATGCTCCGCATTCAACCAGTCCACCGCTTCCCAGATTCCATCCGTCGTAAACGGAAAATCCTGGTGATGCTTTTTTTCATCCGGTGTCACTTCAAAATTAAATGGTTCCGGCCAGATAATAGCCCGGATCACCGTTTCTGTTTTCGCCGGTGTCTCCTCCGTAGCAGGCTCTAACTCATTTTCATGTTTGATGAGCACATAGCGCATTCCCTTAAAACTTCCCGTGAAACGGCTCTTTTTTAAGAAAGGGATGGAAATATCCCCATGCAATTCGATCTTATTCGTTTCTTTCATAACTTGTTTCCTCATCTTTCTAATCTATCCATTACTATAAGAGTTTTTCTGCTTTTTGTCGAGAAAAAATTGCCCACGCTGCTGTCGCATGCTATACTAAACATGCATGCACCTGCAGCCAAGTGCACCACCGCAAATAAAAGTTTTGACAGGCGCATTTGGCATCCCTGAATTAACGCCGCCTGATCGTCGGCAGAACTTTTATAGTAAAAACAGAATGAATTTGTAGTCAGAAAGGATGTTGTTTCATGAACCGCAAAGCCAAACCAGTCGTTGATCCTTCGATTTCCCCAGCCAAGCTTCCGCTCCGCCCCTCGGTGAAACTTCGTCTTGCCAAACAGGATACCTTCTTCGGTCCCGGTGTTGCGGAATTTCTGATTCTGGTAGACCAGACCAACTCCATGCAGACTGCCTGCCGGGAAATGGAAATGTCTTACAGCAAAGGGTTGAAAATCATCAAGAAAGCAGAGCGCTATCTTGGCTGTTCCCTGATCGAGTCCCGCTCCGGCGGTGCATCCGGCGGTTCCTCTCATCTGACAGCAGAAGCAAAGGATTTTCTTGCCCGTTTCCAGGGTATGGAAAAAGAGCTGAAAGCAGTCACTGCCCAGCTCTTTACAAAATACTTTGATTCGTTTACGCCCTAATCTTTCAGAAGCAGAATCGCTTCCCGGGCAACCCTTACATACTTTGGGATCAGACCATCTGCACTGTGTGTGTGGATGGTCTTTCCGATTTTCCACCACAGTCCGTTCTGCATCGTCACATACCATTCAAACGGCATTTCCGAAATCTTTGGATTCTCCACCGGAATCCGGTTTTCTGTTTCCGCGTCAGTCTCCTGATCTGTCAGCGGCTCAAAATCATGGGCACGGATTCCAATGGAAGTCACCTGTTCTGTCACCGTTTTCTCTGTAACCAGTTCCAGATCATCCCAGTCCAGCGCGCGTACCCGGTAATCATCGATCTTTTCAATCCGGGAAATATTCTTGCAGCCGGTCAGCCTTGCGGCCTCAACGCTGCCCGGATCGTTGAAGAGATCTTTCGTCTTTCCTGCCGCGATTACATGGCCTTTGCTGAACAGCAATAGATGATCGCACAGCTGATACGCTTCGTCCCGGTCATGTGTGACCATGATGGATGCTCCCTGGTACTCAGAAAGTACACTGGCCAGTTCCAAACGCAAGCGTTCTCGAAGATGGGTATCCATCGCAGAAAACGGTTCATCCAGAAGCAGTGCTTCCGGCTCGTAGGCAAGAATTCTCGCCAGCGCCACCCTCTGCTGCTGTCCGCCGGAAAGCTGAGCAGGATAACGCGTCTCCAGACCACTCAAACGGAAGCGCTCCATCATTTCGGCTGTCCGTTTTTTCTGCTGTGCTTCATCATAACGTTTTCCGGCTTTCAGGCCTGTCCGGATATTCTCCTCCACAGACATGTTCGGAAACAGCGCATAATTCTGAAAGAGATAACCTACACGCCGCTCCTGCGGTTTCAGATTCTGCTTTCTGCTGCTATCATACAGTGTACGGTTATCCAGCACGATCGAACCACTGTCCGGCTCCACGATCCCTGCAATGGATTTTAATGTCATACTCTTTCCACAGCCGGAAGGTCCCAGAATTCCGAGGCAGCCTTTGCCAGAAGTGAACCGGACCTGGAGTTCAAACTCCCGCAGTTTTTTTCGGATATCAACCGCTAATAATTGTTCCCTCATTTTTTAAAACTGTCCTCTCTTTTTGGATTCTCTCAGCGCCGCCCGGTTCATTAAGATCACGGAAAGGAATGCGATCACAACGATGATCACTACATAGCGGTATGCCGCATCCATGTTTCCGGCAGCCACTTCCGAATACACTGCCATGGGAAGGGTTCTGGTCTTTCCCGCAATATTGCCTGCGATCATGGCAGTGGCGCCAAACTCACCCAGTCCTCTTGCAAATGCCAGGACTCCACCGCTTACAATGCCAGGCATGGCATTTGCGATCAGTACCTTATAAAAAATGCTCCATTCGCTCATGCCAAGGGTACGCGCCGCTGCCATGAGGTTTGGATCGACCTGTTCAAAGGCTCCTCTGGCAGAACGGTACATGAGCGGAAAGGACATGACCACCGCCGCCAGTACCGTAGCTGTCCAGGAAAACGCAATTTTCACGCCGAAAAACTGTAAAAAGAAGATTCCGATGGGCCGTTTCACACCAAACAGATATAAGAGGAAAAAGCCCGCCACCGTAGGCGGCAGCACCAAAGGCAACGTTAAAATACCATCGAGAATGATCTTCATACGCTCGTTCTTCATGCTGACCACCAGCCAGGCCGCCAGAATTCCAAGAAAAAAGGTGATCACGATGGAAACACTGGCAGTTTTCATGGATATCAGAATTGGGGACCAGTCCATTTTTGTTTCTCCTCTCTGTTACACATGATCGCAGTTCCGTGTTTATGCAGGCCGGAATGCTACCGTATCTATATTTACTGCGCTGCCACGAAACCGTAGGCCTCAAATACCATGATCGCTTCCGGAGTCTGTAAGAAATCTACGAATGCCTTCGCTGCATCCTCATGAGCTGTTGCTTTTACAACTGCTACCGGATAGATGACCTTCTTCTCCAGGCTTCCTTCCGGTGCCTCTGCAACGACAGTTACCTGATCTGCCATACTTGCTGCATCGGTTGCGTAAACAATACCTGCATCAGCACTTGCTGCTGCAACCTGGTTTAATACCTCGGTTACGTTGGTACCGAAGCTTACTTTGTTCTGAATACCATCCCAGACATTTAAGTTTGTCAGAGCCTCTTTCGCGTACTGACCAGCCGGAACACTCTCCGGATCGCCCAGGGCGATAGACTCAGCATCACCGATCTTCTCGAAAGAATCGATCTTGCTGTCGCTGCCAGCCGGAACGATCAGAACGATCTTGTTCTCCAACAGATCAACCATGGTATCAGACGCGATCAAACCTTCCTCATCCAGAGCCTTCATCTGCTTAACTGCTGCAGACATGAATACATCTGCCTCAAGACCTTCCTCGATCTGGGTCTGCAGCTTTCCTGAACTGTCGTAGGTTCCCTCAACGGTTACGCCCGGATACTGTTCTTCAAACATTGGGATCAGCTTATCCTCGTATGCATTTTTTAAGCTTGCTGCTGCCGCAACCAGAATGCTCTGCCCACCAAGATCTGCCTTTGCCGCACCAGCGTTTTCGCTCTCTGCCTCAGTTTCTGCTTCCGTGGTCTCCGCTACAGTAGTCTCTGTTTCGGTTGCTGCCGCAGTGGTTTCCTGCGGTTTGGAGGAACATCCTGCCATCATACCTGCTGCCATCATAGCTGCCATTACAACTGCGAACTGTTTTTTCATCACTTTCTTTCCCCTGTTCTTGAAACTTTTATGTGAATCGTTTTGAATCACCAATGCTATGATCTGATTTCTGCCGCATTCCGACAAGGTCCAAACACCCGTTATTGTCTGTTTTCATGTACTGCTTTCATAAACTCTTTTGATATGCTGCTTTTATGCACTGCTTTCACATGCTATTTTCTGGCACACTCAGAAGCAGTACCGCGCAAAATCTTCAAGCCGTGATCCAGTGCCCCCAGAATAAAGTCCAGACTCTCTTTTACGGCTTTCGGACTTCCCGGCAGATTGACGATCAGCGTCTTTTTCCGGATGACCGATGCGCCGCGGCTTAACATGGCGCGGTCTGTGATCTGCATGGATTTCATGCGGATGTACTCCGCAATGCCAGGTGCGTTCCGGTCAGCCACCGCCAAAGTTGCCTCCGGTGTCTGGTCCCGCATGGAAAATCCGGTTCCGCCGCTGGTCACTACCAGGTCTACCTGTCGGCTGTCTGCCAGACGAATAAGGTGATGTTTTAACACCTCCGGCTCATCCGGGATCACAAAACGCTCCACTACCTCATAGCCTGCTTCCTTTAACATGTCCTCGGCTGCCGGACCGCTTAAGTCCTCCCGCTCACCTTTGGAGCCTTTATCACTCAGCACGATCACCGCCGCCGTAAACGGACGGTTCTCATCCGGTGCTTCGACTCTCATCACATCGCCCGGACGGATGATTCCCTCTTTTACTACCTCAGCAAACACACCCTCCTTCGGCATGATGCACTCGCCCACGCGGTGATAGATCACACAGTGGCTGTGACATTCTTTACCGATCTGGGTCATGCGCAGCTCAACGGTTCCGGCGTAAAGTCTGGTTCCAACCGGAAGGGCACGGAAATCAATTCCATCCACCACCAGATTCTCGCCAAACGCACCATCGCCTACGTTTGCGCCCTTTTTATTAAATTCTTCTACTTTATTGTAGGAGAGAAGACTCACCTGACGGTGCCATGTCCCAGCATGCGCATCGCCCTCGATTCCAAAATTTGGAATGAAATGTCCCTCCGGGATCGTATGCTTTTCCGTTCCCCGGGCCGGACTGATGCAGATAGCCTTCACTACCCCCTCTTTTCCAACTTCCATTTTCTCACCCTCCAATCGCGCTCATACCGTGCGCTTCTGTAATCTGATCCGGCTGTTCAAAACAATGCTCTGCCGGTTTGCCGTATATCGTTCGAGCCATGGCATCCAGAAGTTTTTCCGGACTACCGCCACGCAGGATGCTTCTCAAATCCATGCCATCCTCATAACAAAGACAGGTCTTTAAAAATCCGGTCGATGTCAGGCGCACCCGGTTGCAGGAACTGCAGAATTTTCCGTGCATGGCACTGATCAGTCCGATGCTTCCCTGATATCCCGGGATTTTATAGTAGACCGCCGGACCGGCTCCATGTACGCTGTCATCTGCCTGAAGTTCTGGAAATTCGCTGAGGATTTCTTTAAAAAGTTCCTCATTGCTGCGCCCCTTCGACTCCTTTCCGGCTCCAATTGGCATCAGTTCAATAAAACGGACATCAACCGGTTTTTCTTTCGCCAGTAAGATCAGGCGTTTCCAGTCCGTATCCGGCATGGATACCGCGTTGACCTTCACCTTAAGCCCAGCGGCAAGAGAAGCATCGATACTCTTTAATACCTCCGGCAAAAGATCCTGTCCGGTAATTTCAGCAAACGTTTCTGCATCCAGCGTATCTAGGCTGATATTGACCTCATCCAGTCCTGCCTCCACAAGCTGCGGGAGAACGGCTCTTACCAGAGTCCCGTTCGTGGTCATGGCAACCTTTTCAATGCCCGGAATCTCTTTCAGCATCCTTATCAGCTGTGGACATCCTTTTCTCGCCAGCGGTTCCCCGCCGGTCAGACGGATCTTGGTAATGCCAAGCTTTGCCCCGCACACTGCGATCTGCCGGATTTCCTCAAAGCTTAAGATGTCTTTATGCTCCACGCACTCAATGCCATGCGGCATGCAGTATTTGCAGCGCAAATTGCAGCGGTCCGTCACGGAAATACGCAAATACCGGATTTCTCTTCCATACGCATCCTTCACACTTACTCACCACCCTGCTCTTGGAGATTCACGAAGTGCCCCTTCTGCTCTTTTGGGTTTACAAAGTGACCGCTCTTGCCTCCGGTCTTCTCAGCCAGATGGATTTCTCCGATCTCCATGGTCTTATCCACGGCCTTGCACATATCGTAAATGGTAAGCAGCGTCACAGATACACCGGTGAGCGCCTCCATCTCCACACCGGTTTTTCCGGTGGTCTTGGCGGTACAGACTGCCTCAATCTCGCAGCGTTCCGGGTACATGACAAAATCCACGTTCAGCTTGGTCAGATTTAAGATATGGCAGAGCGGAATCAGCTCCGAAGTGCGCTTGGCTCCCATGATCCCGGCAATGCGTGCCACGCCAAGTACATCTCCCTTTGCCATGGTGCCCGCTTTGATCTTCTCAAAACACTCGGCACTCACACGGATGCGGCCTTTGGCAACCGCCTCGCGGACCGTCTCGCCTTTTTCCGTGACATCCACCATGCGGGCATTGCCCTGTTCATCAAAATGCGTAAATTCCATATCAATACCCCTTTCCAAATCCGCAGTTCGGGAAGGTGCAGACCGAGCAGTTTAAGCATAAGCCGCCCATGCCGAGCGCTGCCAGTTCATCCGCCGTAACCTCATCATCCGCCATGACACGTGGAAGTACCAGATCAAAAATGGTGCGTTTTGCATACATCACGCAGCCCGGAAGCCCCATAATGACGGTTCTGCGGTTCTTCCCCTGCTCCATGCGATCATAGTAAGCCAGCAAAAACATAGCGCCTGGAAGTACCGGTGCACCGTAGGACACGATGCGCGCTCCGGTATTTTTGATCGCAAGCGGAGTCTTGTCATCCGGATCCACACTCATGCCTCCGGTGCAGATAACAATGTCCGCTCCCTTTTCGATCATGTCGAGAATGCTGGCCGTTACTTTCTTGTCATCATCGTCCCAGGTCACATGGTCGGTCACCTCGGCATCAAACTCGGACAGCTTGTCCACGATCACCGGGGTGAACGTGTCCTGGATACGTCCATAGAACACCTCGTTGCCGGTAGTAACAATGCCAACCTTCTTATGGCGGAACGGCTTCAGTTCCAGAATCGGCTTTCCGCCAGTCAGCTCCATCGTCTGCGCCTTGACCGCATTCATCTTTTCTTCCTCAATGACCAGCGGAATGATACGGGTACCCGCCAGCTTGTCACCTTTCTTCACGGCAAAATTGCCATGGCGGGTGGCGATCATCATCTGTCCAAAGGCATTGACCCCTTTTAATGCCTTTGCGTCAATCTTCAAAAGACCATCGCAGGCCGCAATCAGCTCAATCTTGCCTTCCTTCGGCTGGGAACGGTCCATGTGCTCCCCTTTACAGAGTTCGCAAAGGACCTCAGCTGCATCGTTCTCATGCATCATTCCCTCTTCCTTTTCCCATACATAAAGGGTATCCTTTCCAACACTTAAAAGTACCGGAATATCTTCTTTGGTTACGATATGTCCCTTACGAAACACTGCATCTTTGGTCACACCACGAATGATCTGCGTGATATCATGGCAGAGAACAGCCCCCTCTGCATCAACGGTTTTGATCAGTTTCATTTGTTTGTCCCCCAAATTTTCCATGTGAATATAAACGTCAATACCGTTATGTTTTTTAATATATAACGGTCCGAAACAATGACCGACCTGTACAGACAAGCCGGTTAATGTCAATATTATAACTTGTTTTCTGTGTGAAAGCAATCCTTTATCTGTCATGCATTCTTGCTTTTTTCAAAAATTGTATTGTATAATAAACATATCATTTTGACAGAGGAGAATCCTATGCAGACACTTATCATACTCGGTGCAGGTCAGTTTGGCCGTTCTTTTGTCGGTCTGGTCAACCGAAACCAGTTCCAGCTCCTTGCATTTGGAGATAACAACCAGACACTTTGGAATACCGGTCTTTCTACCGCACTTGGAACAGTTCCAGTCATTTCCGTAGAGCAGGCAGCGAAGCTGCAGCCAGACCTTATGCTCATTGCCATAAGCGACGAGACGCGCACCCAGGCTCTGATGGACCAGGCCATACAGGCCGGCTATCAGAATTCCTTTTTAAAGCTTCCAGATCTCTCCCGGATTTTAGATATCCGGAGTGCCACGCTTCACCGCATGGCAAACCGAATCACAGAGCAGAGGATTCCCGGAAGCATTGCCGAGCTTGGCGTATACCGCGGAGATATTGCCTGGCAGTTAAATGCCTTATTTCCGGAACGGGAATTGCTGCTGTTCGACACCTTTCAGGGCTTTGACGCAAAAGATGTGAAAACCGAAAAAGAACGGTGCTTTTCCAGAGCGGAAATCCAGAACTTTTCTGACACCTCTGCAGACTATGTCAAAAGCCGGCTTCCGTTTCCCAATCAGGCTCTTTTCTATCCCGGATACTTTCCAGAAACAACCTGCGGACTCCCGGACAAACAGTTTGCGTTAGTCAGTCTGGACACCGATCTGTATGAGCCAATTCTGGCCGGACTGCAGTATTTTTATCCAAGGCTCAGTTCCGGCGGTATGATCCTGCTGCACGACTACAACAATACACAGTTTCGCGGCTGCAAAGAGGCGGTACGCCAGTATGAACAGACCGCCACTCCACTTTTACTGGTTCCGCTCTGTGACCTGCACGGTACCGCCGTGATCCTGAAACCATAAACAAAAAAGAATGTGCCTTGGCACATTCTCGCGCCGAGGCGCGGTTGCTTCAGCAACCATCTACCTTTGCGCCGAGTGCGCTTCCTCGCGGAGCATTTTTATATGATAGGACGCAATTTCCTATCATATAAAAAAAGCAGCTTCCTCCATGATAAAATCACGCCCGCTCGATCAGCACCTGCATCACACCGCCGCAGACCATCCCTTCCTCTTCTGCCACTTTTCCGGTCATATCTACATGCCGGATCTGGTATATGCCGTCACGGATCACCTCTCTGGCGTGCTGCATCAGGTTTGCCTCCGCACAGCCGCCGCCGATGGTTCCCTGGATCATGCCAGTCTCATAAACGATCATCTTGGCTCCCGCCTTTCTCGGTGTGGAGCCTTTACTGCTTAAAATGGTGATCACTGCCTTTTTCTGGTCCGCAAACTTTTCGTCCGGTTCCGCCAGATCATGAATGACCTCCATGTCAATGTCAGACTGGGATACCTTTCTGCCTCCCTCTTTCTCTGGCTTGCGCTTTACCTGAATGGTTTCCGCAAGGATCGCCACCGCGATCTCCTCCGGGGTCACCGCACCGATATCCAGCCCTACCGGTGTGTGGATCCAGTCCAGCCAGGTCCGGTCAATGCCCTCCTCTTCCAGTGTATCCTTTAACTCGCGGACGCGCTTTCTGGAACCGATCATCCCCAGGTATGCTGTCTGTGGCTGTTTCGAAAGTGCCCTCAGGCAGACACCGTCATGACGGTGGCCACGGGTCAGGATAACCACAAAATCCGAAGCATTGACACCGAGTTTTTCAATCGCGGTATCAAAATCCATACAAAGTACTTCCTTCGCCATTGGGAAACGAAGCTGGTTGGCAAAGCTTGGACGGTCATCGGTTACCGTCACGTCAAAGCCGGTTCGGGCCGCAAACTCTGCAAGTGCCAGGGACACATGACCACCGCCAAAGATCAGCATGCGGTTTTCCTTGCAGAAAGGCTCTGCGACCCATTTCTCGCCACTCTGCCCCGGCTCAAAACCCAAAATACACACCTTCTTTTCAAACGCTGCCTGCTGCGCCAATGCTTCGGCCTCTTCCGGTTCCTGTCCCGGCACATAAATATGCTTTTCCAGCGTTGCATCTTCATGAAGTCTGGTCAGAAGGATTTGCGGTTTTTCTGACTGAAGTCCGGATAAAAGCTCCCCATATACATTACTCCCCATCTTTTCTCTTCTCCTTTCCAGTGTTATATCTGACTATTTTTAAATCATCGCTTTATTGTAGCAATTTTTATCATTTTTGTAAATATCGTATGACTATAGTTTTTTCATTTTATTTTTCACACTGGAGTCTCCCATAGAATCTCATTCCAAAATCAGGTTAGAAATGTTATACTAAGGCATAGAAAACATGGCAAATTCAGATAAAAAGAAAAAACATAAACAGATGGAGAAATCTCGTCATGAACAAACAACAGTTTGAACAGCAATTTGAAACAATCAGCGACCAGATCTGGGACTTTGCAGAAACCCGTTACCAGGAATTTCGCTCCAGCGCCCTGCAGGCAGATTTTCTGGAAGATCAGGGATTTCAGATAACCAAAAACCCTGGCGGCATCGCCACCGCATTTTCCGCAAGCTTCGGCTCCGGTCACCCCGTGATCGGACTTTTGGGCGAATACGATGCCCTGCCCCGCATGAACCAGACAGCCAATGCCTGTGAGCGGCAGGCAGACCGCCCCGGCGCAGCAGGTCACGGATGCGGGCACAATCTGCTTGGCACCGGTACCATGGAAGCTGCCTGCCTCATCAAAAACTGGCTGGAAGAAACATCACTTAGCGGCACCGTGATCTATTACGGCTGCCCGGCAGAGGAAGGCGGCGCCGGAAAAGCTTTCCTGACCCGCAGTGGCTGCTTTGACGGTCTGGACTTTGCCCTTGCCTGGCACCCTGGTTCCAAAACCGGACTGATCAAAGAAGCACTTGCTAACATCCGTGTGATCTTCGACTTCACCGGCAAAAGTGCCCATGCTGCCGCCCACCCGGAGCTTGGCCGCTCCGCGCTGGATGCCTGCGAACTGATGAACGTGGGTGTCAACTATCTGCGGGAACACGTAAAAAGTGATGCCCGCATGCATTACGCCTACTTAAATGACGGCGGCGACGCGCCGAACATCGTTCCTGCTTCCGCCACCCTGCTCTATGCCCTGCGGGCACCGCAAAGTTCCTATGTTGCAGAGCTTTACGACCGGGTCACCGATGTGGCAAAGGGTGCTGCACTGATGACCGGAACGAAAGTTTCTTACCGGACAGTCAGTGCCTACGCAGATTTATTATCGGCTCCGGCTATGGAAACGCTCATGATGAAAGCGATGCAGGAAGCAGAAAAACCGGAGTACACCGAAGAAGATTATGCGGTTGCAGCGAAGTTTATGCGGTTGCCTGAGCTGTCCGATCTGTCCGGCACCGCTGACGCTGCTTCCATAGATCAGACCATGCGAGAAGAAGCTGCTTCTGCCCACACTTCGATTGATACAGAGATTCTTCCTGCCGACCAGACCATCTACCTTGGCAGCACCGATGTCGGCGATGTAAGCTGGCAGGTTCCTACCGGGCTCATCAGCGTAGCTGCCGAAGCCACTGGTTGTGTCCTGCACACCTGGCAGATCGTGGCACAGGGCAAGAGTCCGCTCGCACACAAGGGGATGCACTATGCAGCGCGGATTCTGTTTGCCGCAGCGAAACAGCTCTATTCCAGCCCGGAACTTTGCGAATGCATCCAGGCTGACTACCAGCGCATAAAAGGAAGCCGTACCTATCGCTCCATGCTTCCGGACTCCGTAAAGCCGGGGGATTTTTAAAATTTAAAAGCCGCAGTCATGGTTATGATTGCGGCTTTTTTGATGTTTGCGGTTTTTGCAATTGTTCTGTTTCCGGGATCGGCAGCGCTACCGTCAGGACAAAATTGTGGTACGGATCACACTGCGCTGCCATACTTCCTCCATACTTCTCCACGGAGCGGCGGATGCTGCTAAGTCCAATGCCATGCAGATGCCCCTGTTTGGAAGAGACCGGAAGTGTTCCCTTTAATGTTAAATCTCCTTCAAAATAGTTTCGGAATGTTATGACCAGATTGCCGGAAATTCTGCCGCATTTCACAAGAATGCTGCGTTTTTCCGGATCTTTCACTTTTTTGGAAGCCTCAATCGCATTATCCAATGCATTTCCAAAAATCGCACAGACATCCATCGCATCGATAAAATCTCCCTCTGAAAAATCAAAACACGCATTGATGTCAATCTGAAACCGCGATGCCTGATAGATTTTCTCGGAGATCAGACCATTCAGCAGCGGATTGCCGGTTTCTGCCAGATTTCCGTATCCGGAGATTTCTTCCATCAGGTTCTGCACATAAGCTGCCGCATTCTCATTGCTGTCGATCAGGTTTTGGAGGACGATCAGATGATTTTTCATATCGTGATGAATGCGTTTTACATCTTCATCGGCTTTCAGATGCGCTACTGCATTTTCATAACGGTAGTGGTTAATGGCCTCATTCAGCCTCACCTCTTCACGGATTTTCCGGTTGTACAGGTAACGTTCAAACAGGATCATGGCAGTAATGCTGAGCAGCTGCATCAGGATCGGATAACTGGTCAGTTCCGTCGGATATTGACCACTCGGCACCATGGAAAGCAGCTTTAAGGTCATTTTTACATAAAGCGCACACCCGATCAGCGCTGCCGAAAGGATCCACCTGCTTTTTGGCACACGTTCAATGGCCGCCAAAGGGACCAGTCTGCTCACCAGCGTGATCAATCCTGCTTCCAGTAGCAATTCTGCCACATTTCCAAACGTACTTCCGACTGACTGGGACTGGCGGATCCATCGTAAACCGGAAAGCTGCGGTGTCAGAAAAATATTATTTTCACTGGTAAATGCCAGCCAGCACAGAATTCCCAAATACAGGCTTAACCGAAAATCGGTTCTTTTTGCCCCAAATACCCAGCACGAATACACAAGGACACGAAGCAGGAAACGCCAAAGCATCGAAAAAAGACTTCCGCTCCCGGCATACAGATAAATCGGGAGAAGAAGCAGCAGACTTCCATATCCGGCTATCTCCCGCACCAGGTTTTCCTTTTCTTTACCAGGGACATCCTCCTGCGTTTTCTTTTTCAAAGGGACAAAAAACCAGTACATCATCAAAAGATCAAACATATAACGGAACAGCTGCGGAACATCCATCAGATATTACCTCCTATACAGCGTGCAAAAGCTTCTGACAATTCTTTCTTCCGGTATTTGCTTACCGGTATCACACTCCCATCTGTCATAAAAATCTGCGTCGCCCCAATCTGGCGGATGTAGCGCAGATTCACAAGATAGCTCTTGTGACACCTGCAGAATCCTTTTTCTTCCAGAAGTTTTTCATACTCGGAAAGACTTCCGTAACAAGTCAAGGTCTGATCCGCACACACTGCGTGAATGTCATGCCCGTAAATTTCCATATAGTACAGCTTATTCAGGTCCAGACGCCAGGAATCATTTCCAGACTTCACCATAATGGATTCTGACCTGCGGCTTTTTAACATATGGACTGCATCCAGCATCTGAAGTCTCAGCTGTGCATACGTCAAAGGCTTCTTCAAAAAACCGAATGCGTGAACTTTATATCCCTCCAATGCATATTGCGTCATGGTTGTAACAAAAATCATGCAGACATCGGAATATTTTTCTCTGATTTTCCGTGCAGCATCCATTCCGGATATCTTCCCCATCCTGATATCCAAAAACAAAATATCAAAGTCCGGGGTCATCTGTTCCAGCAATTCTTCACCAGATCTGCAGATTTTGATATCCAGTCCGATCCCGCATTCCTCCGAAAAACGTTCCAGCATCCGCTGGATGCTTTCACATATCACACTCTCATCATCACATATCATCAATTTCAACAAATACGGTTCCTCTTTTCTTAGACCTTTTCCACAAAATATCATACCCGATTTTCTTTTTTCCGTCAAATCGTCCATTTACGCTGTGAAATTTCCGTTCATGCTGCACACATTGTTTAAGTGCAGGAGCTTTGATAAATTATTGTTAATCTAAAGAAGAAAGGACGTGCATGCAATGAATACACCAGCTTCCTGGCGGACTCCCCTTCCGCATAAACCACTTTTCGATCAGAACGTAGAGCCATTTCCTGCTACCAGATTTTTTGACCAGCTTTCCTTCATCGGAACTCCCAATGTCGGATGTTTTGTTCTGGAGACTTCCGATGGACTGATTCTATTAGACTGTATGGAGCCGCTCGATGAACACCGTGACCTGATCGTTTCCGGTTTCAAACAGCTTGGTCTGGATTTGAAAGATCTCAAAGCCATCCTGATCACACACGGACACGGCGATCACTACGGAAAAGCGGACTGGTTCCGGGAACAGACCGGCTGCAAAATCTATATGTCCGAAACCGATACTGCTTTTGCCAAACAGGATACCAGAAACCGGACCGGTGTCCTGAAATGGGATGTCGACGGATATCTGGAAGATGATACCTGGTTTCCCCTTGGAAATACCCGAATTTACTGCTGTCAGACTCCGGGACATACCCCGGGAGGGATGAGCTTCATCTTTCCGGTCACCGATGAAGGCCGTCCGCATATGGTCGCCATGTGGGGCGGAACCGGAATTCCTTATAAAATGAGCGATAAAGTGCTCTATCTGGAATCCACCTTAAAATTTGCCGAAAAAACCGGGCAGATGCACTGTGACGCGGAAATCTCCACCCATCCGTTTGTGGACAAGGGAACGGAACGGCTGCAGATTCTCCGCACCATTTCAGACGGAATCCCAAACCCGTTCGTTCTTGGAGAAGAGAACTACAAATATTATGAAAAAGCTTTTACCGACAACTGCCTGGCTGCCATGAAAAAACAGGCAAAAGAAGCAGATGATCTGCTCCCGCCGCAGCCGGTCCGCAAATAACCAGGAGGTATCCTATGGAAAATCGAAGAAGTAACGCTTATACAAAGAAACAACTGCTTCACCTGGCAATCAGCTTTTGTTTTATTTTTCTCTTTGGAGCATTCTGCCCGACCTGGGGCGGGATCACACGTCTTGGAGTCCGTGCCATTGGAATCTTCATCGGCGGGATCTGGCTGATCGCAAACCGTTTTGGCATGGTCATTCCTTCTTTCATCATCATGTTTGCCATGCTTCTTACCGGTTACACCGATGGCACCACCATCATCCAGACAACCCTCGGAAGTCCAACGGTATGGCAACTGATCATCATCTTTGTCCTGCTCTTTGCACTGACCGAAAGCGGGGCGGACAGCGTCCTTGCACGCTGGATGATCTCAAGAAAAGCATTAAACGGACATCCGGTCCTCTTTACCTGTGTCTTTATGATCGCAGTAACGACCCTCGGTGCCCTGGCCAGTGCCCTTGGCGCATTTCTCTTCAGCGTTGCCATGGTCAATTCCATCGCTGAATCCGTCGGTTACGATGATAAAAGCCAATGGAAGAAAGCCATGACAACCGGAGCCCTGATTGCCTCTTCTGTAGGCGGCGGAATTCTGCCATTTAAAGGTATGGCCATGATGATCTACAACCTTCTGGCTCCCGGACTTTTGGAGGCCGGCGTTGAGATCGATCAGATTTCTTATCTGGTTTCCGCGATCGTGTCCGGACTTTTTATTTCCGTCTCACTGGGTCTTTGCCTGAAACCTCTGTTCCGTGTGGATTTTTCCAAAATGAAAGATGCCGATGTTGCATCCATCTGTGCACACGGCGGTACCAGCTTTAATAAACGCCAGTCAGTAACCTTCCTGATCTTCCTGGTTGGAATTGCTTACTCCGTTGTTATGATCTGGCTTCCCAAATCCATGCCAGGCTATGATATCATAAATGGCATCGGACAGGGCTTCTGGTTTGTTCTGATGCTGATCCTTATGGCACTGATCCACATCGACGGCGAACCACTCCTGAATGTAGAGCGTGCCATGGGAAAAGCCATCAACTGGGGCATTGTCATGTGTGTATGCGCATTTACTGCCATTGGCGGCATGATTGCCAATGAAGAACTTGGAATCCGAAACTGGCTCAGCATGATCATGAATCATGTATTCGGCAACATGCCATTCCCGCTGTTTGTTGTAATTCTGGTAGCAGCTACGCTTTTGTGCACCAATGTATTTTCCAACACGGCAACTGCAGTCATCATCGGTACCGTAGTCGGTCCGTTCCTGATCAAATATGCAACAACCATTGGAATCAACCCAAGCTGCCTCATTCCAGCCATTGTCATGTCTGCATTATGCGCATTCCTTACCATGGCAGCAGGCGGGTCAGCACCACTCTACCTTGGTTCCGACTGTATGAAAGATGATCCGAAATGGGTATGGAGCTATGGACTGCTGATTTTCCCGATTGTGACGATCACATCGTCCCTGGCCTACATTCTTTGCGCTTATCTCTTATAAATTGCCTGTCTCAAAAAATTGTAATAAGTCATCCCCAACTTGTCTTTGTTTTCAAATCTGTTTGAAAACAGGGACACAAAAATCCCCGGCGAATCTTTCTCCGATTGCTTCGCCGGGGATTTTCTGTCGCCATGCAGCCGGTGGAATTTTCTTGCCGTAGATATTTTCATTGTTAGGTTTCATTGTTACTGTTCTCATCTCATTTTCACTCTTGCGCACCCATAGCCCACTTTGTTATAATATAGACAGTTTGTTAATTTTTTCATTCTGTGATTCATTACACTTCAAAGAAGGGAGTTTTTCACGATCATGAATCTGACCAAAGCTGTAAAGGAAAAATATAAAAAGCCGCTGGCATCCTGCACCAATGAGGAAATCTACCTCTGCCTTTTGGAACAGGTGAAAAAACTTGCGAAAGAAAAGGAAGATATGGATGAAAAATCAATTGCCTCCTCTGCAGAAGCAGACACTGCAAAAGCCATCTTTGCAAAATCCAAAACATCTTCCGGCAAGCGCAAACTCTACTACATCTCCGCAGAGTTTCTAATCGGCAAGCTGCTCTCCAACAACCTCATCAACCTCGGGCTTTACGATGATGTCAAAAAAGAACTGGAAGCCGCAGGCAAGAGCCTTGCAGAGATTGAGGAGCTGGAGCCGGAGCCATCACTTGGAAATGGCGGTCTTGGACGTCTGGCTGCCTGCTTTGTGGATTCCATTGCCACACTCGGCTTAAACGGAGACGGCGTCGGCTTAAACTACCATTACGGCCTGTTTAAGCAGGTCTTCGACAAAAAGCATCTCCAGCAGGAAACTCCGAACCCGTGGATTGAAAAAGAAAGCTGGCTCACCAAAACCGAGACTAGTTACCAGGTTCCGTTCGGCGGCTTTACCGTTACCTCCCGCCTCTATGACATGGATGTGACCGGCTACAACAACCACTCCACCCGCCTGCGCCTCTTTGATCTGGAATCCGTAGACGAGAGCATTGTCAAAGATGGCATCGACTTCGATAAAACTGAAATTGAGAAAAACCTGACCCTGTTTCTCTATCCGGACGACTCCGATGACAAGGGACGTCTGCTGCGTGTTTACCAGCAGTACTTTATGGTCAGCAACGCAGCCCAGCTGATCTTAGATGAGTGTATCGCCCGCGGCTCCAACCTGCACGACCTGGCTGACTACGCTGCTGTTCAGATCAACGACACGCATCCGTCCATGGTCATCCCGGAACTGATCCGCCTTTTAGGACAGCACGGTATTTTAATGGATGAGGCGATCTCCATCGTTTCCAAAGTGTGTGCTTACACGAACCACACCATTCTGGCAGAAGCTCTGGAAAAATGGCCGATCTCCTTCCTGGAAAAAGCAGTACCGCAGCTGATGCCGATCATCCGTGAACTGGACAACCGCATTCGTGCCACTGTAAAGGACGAGAGCACCTACATCATCCAGAACGGACTGGTGCACATGGCGCATATGGACATCCACTATGGCTACAGCGTCAATGGTGTGGCATACCTGCACACTGAGATTTTGAAAAATACGGAGTTAAACAACTTCTACAAACTATACCCGGAACGTTTCAACAACAAGACCAACGGCATCACCTTCCGCCGTTGGCTCATGGCCTGCAACCCGGAGCTTTCCGCTCTCATTACCTCCCTTATCGGGGAAGGCTGGAAAAAAGATGCCATGGAGCTGGAAAAACTGGGCGCTTTCGTGTCCGATCCGGCTATTCGAAACAAGCTTCTGGAAGTTAAAACCGAAAAGAAAACACAGCTGGTTTCCTACTTAAAAGAGACCCAGGGACTGGTGTTAAACCCGGATTCCATTTTCGATATCCAGGTAAAACGTCTGCATGAATACAAACGCCAGCAGATGAATGCCCTCTATGTCATCCACAAATACTTGGAGATCAAAGCCGGAAAGATCCCGAAAACACCAATCACCGTACTGTTTGGTGCCAAAGCAGCTCCCGCTTACGTCATTGCAAAGGACATTATCCACTTAATTTTATGTTTACAGGAACTTATCAACAAAGATCCAAAGGTAAGTCCACACCTGAAAGTTTTCATGGTGGAAAACTACAATGTAACCCTGGCTGAAAAGCTCATCCCGGCCTGCGACATTTCCGAGCAGATCTCCCTGGCTTCCAAAGAGGCATCCGGAACCGGCAACATGAAGTTCATGTTAAACGGTGCGCTGACCCTTGGAACCATGGACGGCGCAAACGTGGAGATTGCTGAACTGGTCGGAAAAGACAACATCTTCACCTTCGGCGAATCCTCCGAGACCGTCATTGCCCGCTACGGGCGCGGCGACTACAAGTCCAAAGACTGGTATGAGAAAGACAAAGACTTAAAAGCCGCTGTCGATTTCATCGTCGGAAAAGAGCTGCTTAAGATCGGCCAGAAAGAAAACCTGGAGCGTCTCTACAAAGAACTGCTAAACAAAGACTGGTTCATGACTTTCCCGGATTTCGAAGAGTATGTGAAGACCCGCGAAGAGGCCTACGCCGCTTACACCGACCGCACCGAATGGGCGAAGAAGATGCTCGTCAACATCAGCAAGGCTGGATTCTTCTCTTCTGACCGGACAATCGCACAGTATAATGAAGAGATTTGGAAACTGTCGTAGATAGAATTTTCTGAATCAGCGGACGCGCCACTAGCGCCTCCTCGATGTGCAATGTAACTGAAAATTCCGTGTGTAACATACATCCAGGGCGTGTAAAAAATGATTTCTCATTTTTTCACACGCCCCTTCTTTTTTATAGGCTATGTTTTTTCACAGCCCCTTTTCTTTTCAAGTTGGCCATTTGGCTTTATTGAAGCGGAATCCCGTGATGAAGGATAAAAGCCCAGTTACTTTTTTGATACAGAAAACGCACGATGATTACTAACTGTTTATTTTCATCTATAGTATAAAATGCCAGATAGTTATTGACTTTTATGAAACGGATTCCCCAACTGGATAAGACTGGATCATCTACGATCCGGTATCTCTGAGGCATTTCAGCTAAAGAAGAAATTTGTTCATCTGCAGTATCCAGTAAGTGGTCTGCAGCATCCGGATTTTTAAGGGAAAATTCTATATAGTCGGCTGCTTTCAGAAGATCTCTCTCTGCTGTTGCAGTGATGTGGATTGTATAACTCATCTACGACGTCCTTTCCGGATCTCTGATAATGCGTCTGAAAACGGTCGTGTATTTCCGAATTTAATATCATCCATTCCTTCATGAATCTGATCGTATAACTCAAAGCGGCTTGTTAGTGCTTCGTAGGCTTCAATGCTCATCACGGCAAGGTCACCTTTTCCGTTTTTAGTGATAAAAACTGGCTCAGTGTAAGTGTGGCAATGAGTTGAAATCTCATTGTAATTGTTTCTTAGATCAGCACTGGATTTGATTGTTGGCATAAAAACACCCCCTTATATGATAACAAAATTATACACAAATTTCTTTATATAATCAATATTAAGATTCAAATAAATTTGCATGATCGTGAAGTACAAGTTAAAAATCTCACTGTAACATTGTAAGAATCTTCATACCATCCAACCCGTACAACCTTTTCTGCTGTATCAGCAGCTGACGCAGGAAATGAGAACGATAGTAAGAGTCCCAAAAAACATAACATAAAACAACATCGTCGATCCGTATTTCTTTTCATCGTTTTCATCTCTTCCCCCGTAAAACAAAATTGTAAATCATGCTGACAAACAGTCCGTAATGATTATACTGCTTGATATGTTAACGCAACACTAAGAAAGTGCTTGATGGATATTCTCACACAAGCACTTTCCTATTACCAGCCCCATAAGGATCTGAAAATCATAAGTTTCTTTATTAGTCTTCTTTTTTCTTGAAAATCAATGTAACAAGTAAAAGCAATGCGCTGGAGAAAAATACAAGTGCGGACTGGTTAGGTGCCTGTCCGGTTTTTGGAAGCGCAATATTAGCTTCGGAAGCAAAATCTTCATGTTGAATATCTTCTGGAACCGGCTGTATATCTTCTTTTACCGGTTCAACCGGAGTTGTTTCAACAACTTGTGCCGTTCTTGTACTGCTTCCAGATCCTCCTGAACTGCCAGAGCCACTTGAACCAGAACTTCCTGATCCATGATTTGAATTTCCAGGATTTGTTCCTCCATTATCCGGTTTTTCCGGTTCTGCAGGTGTTCCAGGAGTATAGGTGTTCAATATCTGGAACCCCTCTGTCTGATTTCCAGATACCGTTGGCGTATAATCTGCAGGAACAACTTCTGATACAGAATAAGAATATCCTTTCGGAAGATCCTCAAACTGATATTCCCAGTTGTTTGCCGCATTTAAAACAGCTCTGTCAATCACATGTCCCTCATTTATCAGGCGAATCGTGACCGAATCCGGCGTTCCGGAAGCCGGGGCATTGTTCCAGACTTTTTTGACCGATATATCAATCGTATCATCTTCTCCTACAATAATACCTCCGTTTGCACCGATGCCTCCGCCATATTTTGCTGTATTTCCCTCTATAAAGAGCTTTGCTTCATTCTCTGCCAGATCCTGCGCATCCGCAGACATTATCGTTTTTAAAGCCTGGCTTGTCTGAATATCTGCCAGTTTTCCAGACTCCAATGCTGTACTTGTTGGATCATCTTTATTATAGCGTATATCAGAAATCACGCTTGGATAAGATGAGGTGACTCCATTATATATTTTGCCATCCGGATACCACTGGATCGCACCGCCACCTAACATACGACTTGATAATGTAGCTGTATAGTCGGGATCGCCATTACCGAAAACACTAAATACCAGATCATCACCGGCTGCTTTATCATCTGATTCCACCGCTTTATTTTCAAAGATGCCAATACCATCTTTGATATTCAGGGTTGTGGTACCAGTTGCGCAAAACCACAGGCCACCTCCCTGTTGGGCTGTATTATTTGTAACAATCGCATTATATAAATGCATAGAACTGTAGCCATTATTACGTGTTCCCTCGGAATAAATACCTCCGCCTGAAACACCTGCCGTATTATTTACTATTTTTCCAGAATTAAGAACGGTTCCGTTAGAAAAACTATAAATTCCGCCACCATTGGATGCGTGATTTCCAGATATTGTACCTCCATTCATTACAAACGCAGTGCCATATTCTTCAATTGTGCTGTCTTGTACTCCATCATCCACGACACAAACTCCGCCGCCTTGAATGAAATGATTATTCGTTATCTTTCCACCGGTCATCTCAAATACTGCATTATTTTCTATAAATACAGCCCCACCTGCATCAACATTATTACCGGAAGTACCACTGTTTTCTGTGATCAATCCATCACCAGATAACGTAAACGCTGCTTGCTGATCAGCATCGCGGTCATTGCTAAGAACTACAACGCTGCCACGATGTCCAATATTCCTTTGAATGCGTCCTCCTGACATTTCCCCTTTGCTCGCACCAAAAAATAACACGCCACCAGTGGAATGGGAGTAATTTGCATTAACAGAATTATTATCTTGAATGCTGCCACCAGTCATTTCAAAAGCAGCACCATCTTTGATCAGGACTGTCGCACTATACTCCGCATGATTTATGATTTTGTTGTTTGTGATTTGCCCGCCTGAAATAACAAGTTTCGCATTGGTCCCACTATTTTCCAGCGCACCGGTTTCATCATATTTTATGGTTGCATCCCGAACGGTTACGTCATCTGTAATCGTTACGGTACCATGATTCTTTATAATGCTCTTGTCATTATACCTACCTGATAAAATAAGTTTCCCGGCAAAAATAACATTTGCTCCTTCTAACACTTCAAATAAATTTTCCGGCTTAGTACCGTCTTTTACGCCGACAATCGTATAATCATCATCAGAAGTAATTGTAATCGATTTTCCTTGTGGAATCGTAACTTGACTGCTCAGCTTAATATCTTTTTTAATTTTGATGGTTTCTCCATCCGCTGCAGTGTCTACAGCTTCCTGCAGACTTGGAGCACCTGCCTCACTGGAAATCGTATCACCTACTGTATCTGAAATAGATGGAATCGTATAATTTATGGTTACATTTTGCGGCAGACCTGCATTGGAAAGATTCAATACATCTGAACTATTTTGAACCGTTACAGACTCCAATCCATCTATCCCTGAAAATTCATTATTTGATGTATTAGTCAAACCACTTCCCAAAACAAGTTTTTTGATGGTTGCGCCAGAAAACGCAGACGATCCAATCGTTGCCACATTATCCGGAATGATTAAGGTATCCTGGTTCAGCAGAGTATTTGCAAAAGATTCACTTCCAATGGCTGTCAGTGATTCCGGAAATGTGATCGAGGCTATTTTAGTACCTGAAAATGCCTCATCATCAATCTTCTGCAGACTGTCACTCAAAACAACCGATTCAATGGGTGTATTTAAAAAAGCACGATATGGAATATCATTCAAACTTGCTAAATTAACTTCGCCTTTCAGATTATTACATTCAGAAAATGCAAAAGTCCCCATGGATGTGACCTGACTAAGATCTGGAATATTGGTCAGCTTTGTGTTATTTTCAAATGCCTCTTGACCTACTTCTGTAATGGTTCCTTCTGCAGTTACAGTCTCCAGACTACTGCAATCTTTAAACATGGAATCATTGATTTTTGTAATTGACGCAGGCAATGTTATTGAAACAAGTGAACTATCTTCTGCAAATAAGCTTCCTTCACGAATATCAATTCCTTCTGGAAGTTCTATCGTTTTTAATTTTGAAGCACCAGAAAACGCACTAGGTGCAGTGATTCTTTTTAAACTATCTGGTAAATGAATTGTTTCTACAGCACAATTACTTAACAGTGAATTTCCGGCAAGTTCTTCTACACCTTCTTCAAAAGTTATAGTTTTCAAATGGTCCATAGATTGAAAGCTTCCGGAAAATGTTTTTACCGATCCTGGAATTGTAATTTCTTCTAAGTTAGAAAAACATCTAAAATAACTGTTACATGTTTCTACGGTGTCTGGTATATTCAGCTTAGTAACATTTGTACACTTAGACGCCCAAAAGCTAAGGCTTAATTCTGTTACCGTATATTCTTCATCATCGCTCTCATTTTCATTGTGATAACTTACTTTTTCCGGTATTTCAACGTCTGTAGTTGCATTTGGATTTGTTATCCTTGTCAATTTTGCATCGTGAGTATCTGGATAAAAATCAAACCGATACTCGACTCCATCAACAGTGATATAAACATCTTCATAAATATTTTCTTGTACTGCCAAAGGAAGTTTTGCTGAAAGTGCAGCATTCAGCTCCTTATAGAGCGGACAGTCCTTGTCATGAAGTTCACCAACGCACCCTTCCAGATGCGCACATTCGGCTTCTGACGGCAGTTCCACTTCTCCTTCATATAACGGGCATTCTGGATCATGTTTGCCATCCACGCAACCTTCTAAATGCTCACATTCATCTAAATCAGCATCATTCTTTTTCGATGTTCCAGAACCGCCCGAAGTACTTCCAGAATTTGCAGTAGTACCTGCAGCACTAGAAGATTCCTCTGGATTTTCAACTGGCTGACTAAAATCAGGATCAATATTTTCATCTTCGTCCAATCTGCCATAGTCTGCATCTGCCTGATCAGAGTCTTCCTCAGAAGAATCATTTATCGAATCTTTCTTCGATTCTTCTGATTGGTCACCATCCGATCCATTCAGATCCGGCTTTTCATCTTTTCCAGAAGATAAATTGGCTTTGTCTTCATCTTCCTGCAGATCTTCTGTTTTTCCATCTTCAGACGGTTCTATTTCATCACCACGGTCTGATCCATCGTTCTCGTTTTTATCTTTTGAGTCTGCATTTTTTTCTGATGAAATGTTCTGGGATTTAGAATCTTGATCAGGATTATCTTGATCAACCGTAATTTCCTGGCTCAGATTTGTTTCCTCGGCCATGGATAATACCGGATTAGCAGTAAGAGAGATCAGTAGACTTGTAGTTAAGATGTACGATAATAATTTTTTCTTTTTCATATTATTCCTTTCTTACTCCGAATGTATGTATTTTGAAATTAAATAGTCCCAATGAAGAAAGGAATCACATATTCTCGCAATATATACGCTCTTTTGCTTTGTAAGAAGCTGAACAGCAACTTTTGCTGCCCAGCTTCATTTTTTTGTTAGTGTTCTTTTTTCTTAAAAAAACAGGTGAAAAGAAGAAGGATTGCGCTGTTGAAAAGAAGCACTGCAGACCAGTTATCTGACTGACCTGTTTTTGGAAGTACAGTTTCAACCTGATTTTCTTCTTTTATCTCGTCTGTATTATCCACTGCAGATACATTTTCTGCCAGATTAGTTTCTTCCGGCTTTTCCTGTTGTGTGGTTCCTGCAGTAACGGATCCAGCACTGGAATGACTACCGCTGCTTCCACTGCCAGATGAACTGCTTCCTCCACCAGAAGAACCATTATTTCCATTCGATGTGCCGCTGTTACCGGAATTTCCTCCATTACCGGATGTGCTGCCATTTTCATACATCAAGGCAAACGGTGAAAAACTTCCAACCGAAAACTTAATGAACGCCTGACCGTCAATGAAAACTTTTTCACTGGATAATTCTTCCGGAATATGATTTCTCAGTAAATCATTCATATCCGCATTGCTCTCTCGGTTCAATCCTCCGAAATGCACAATATGGAATGTAGAATCTTCTTTCGCATCTTCCGGAACCGGCCAGTAAATGTTCATCTTCTGACCACCTGCCATCGTCATATATGCGTTTCCGTTATGTGTATCAACCAGGTCAAGGTACCTGAACTGATAAACATATTTACCATCCGCATTTTTATTCTGATTCAGGTAAGCAGTCAACAGCGTATCATCAAGGCTGTGATCAACCAGAAGTTTTACGCCTGCAGGGTCTGCATTCACATTGCTTTTATTAATGAAATACTGCGTATTATCCTGTGCTGTCTCTGCCAGGATAACTCCTTTGTTTTGCGGATCCACACTTGGCATGGTATCGGAAATATCCCGATAGGTCTGATCCTTGTTTCCACGTACTTTCAAACTTCCGCTGTTCAAAATGACCGGATATGTTTGCGTGCTTCCATTAACCTGGACGGTAACGTTATAAAACTTTGCATCCAAATCTCCGGAATAAAAATCAACTTTATAGTCACGGAACTGGTCTGTATCATTGACAGGGAATTTGGAATCTACCATAACATTGCCAGCTTCATCCGTAAACTGCATACGAAGCGGTATCTGCTCAGCCGTGCCATTTATTTTACTCGACATCAGCTTGTAAATATAAACATGCTGGCCATCTACCTTTGCCAGACTGCTGTCCTCTTCTCCATATAACTGTAAAGCCCAGTCACGCGTTGTGCGGTTAGAACTGTCGTTATAAGTCAGGGCAACATAGTCACTAAGGTCTTTCGGTTCTTCCTGCGTACTTCCAAGCAGCTCATTTAATTCATCCGGAAGTGTCAGGTAAAATCCGATCTCTGGAAGATCATTTGTAGCAAACTGACCATCAGAACCAATCACACCATCATACCCATTTCCACCGACGTAAATGGTAATATCCATCGGGGTGATTTCCACAGCATGTTTTCCATACAGAACCAGGCTCTTTTCATGATTCGTACCTGTTGGAACCTGATTCTTATAATCCGTATTAGTAACGATTCTCTTATGGTTCTGCTTAAAATGGGACACATACGGCTCAGCATCCGCAACCTCATAATCCATTCCATCATACGTAACATTACCAGGCACAACAACCGCTCTTCCATCTACCGATCCAGCCTGATCAGAAGAAAGTTCATAATCATTCATATCTTCCGACGCGCCAATTAATGTTACAAAGCGATTTGTGAAAATTCTACTTCCAACTGCATCACATTTAATCCGGATGTCTCCACGGATATCCGCACTTATGCCATTTAGGTACAACTCACCATCCTGATCAATCGCATTGCCATAATAATACCGTTCCGGCTGAGTATCTTGCGCTGGATATCCGTCTGTAGCTTTGTTATCCGCAATTGTACCCCCAAGTACACAGGCTTTCGCTTTTTTCTCTCCTGATGAATTAATCGAGATGGCTCCACCAATACCTGCCTCATTATTCTCAATTTTACCATCTACCAGGTATAGCAAGTCACCCTGTCCCAATAAATAAATACCGCCGCCTTTACTTCCTCTATTGACAGCCTTATTCTCAGAAATAGTACCACCTGTTATTTCCAGTTTGTTTGTATAGTTTCCTGCATTATTGCTATTCAAATAGATGGCACCACCAGAACGTCTTACTTTGTTTTCTTTTATAGTAGCATCATCTGAAATCTGAATCTCTACATTTCCCTGCCAATAATTATCCGCAATATAAGCAGATATCGCACCACCATCAACCGCATGATTATCTGAAATTAAGCCTCCTGACATTTCAAACACATTTGGCTCATTCGATGCATCTGGTGCCCCAAGGATTGCTATAGCACCACCAAATGCACTGGCATCCGCAGTAGCCGCATTATCCTTAATCTCTCCTCCATTCATGATAAGTTTCGCCGGTTCATTATAAGTGTTATCATAATCTGCCTTACATGCCCGGACCATAATAGCACCACCATGTGCACTTGCAGATCTATTTACTCCATTAATCTCAAAAATATCTCCAACTGCTGTATTATTGCTGATTTCGCCTCCATTTATTACCATTTCACCGCTTACGTAAACTGCGCCGCCCCACTCTGCAGAACAATTTGTAATTTTAGATCCGTCCTCCATCGTCAGCATTGCATTGCCATCTACCACAATGCCACCACCCCAGTCGTTACATCCCGTGTTTCCATCATGAGAGATTGCCCGTCCATTTGTTACGGTTGCGCCATCCTCCAGAGTCAGACTGGCGCCAGAGCAAACTCTTAGACACCGCATATCCTGGGGTTCAGCATCTATCACCAAATTCGCAAGTACCACTTGTTGCGTTTGATGAACTTGGGTGCCTTTTTCATTACCTATCTTGATCATGTAATCTTCATTTGTTGGTTTAGGTGAAGTGGCACTTGCATATGTAATTGTATGTGTTTCATCATCAGAAGCGCTTTCAATGGTCACAGACTTATCACCCGTTAATACCGTTGGCTGATGTAACACAATATCAGAAAGCAAATAAATGGTATCTCCATCTTCAGCTATTTCATAAGCTTTTTCTAAGGTCTGAACAGCTGTCTCTGCGCTTGTACCATTATTTGTATTGTCTCCGGACGCATCAAGATAGATTGCATCCGATACCTGAACGCCACGGGCAAGCATCAACGGATCTGCTTCTTTATAACATGGACAATCTGGATCATGTTTTCCGTCCACGCAGCCAGCCAGATGCGCACATTCCAGATCTGGAAGCAAATCCACATCTTCTTCATACAAAGGACAATCCTTATCGTGTTTCCCATTCACGCAGCCTTCCAACTGGGCACAATCCGGATCTGCTTCTTCCTCTTCTTTTTTGGTCTCTGATGAAGAATCACTCTTACCAGAAGATGTTTCTAAATCATCTTCCTGTTTCTCACCAGTTTTATCTTCATTCTCAGTATCTTTCTTTTCCTGATCTGTGGAATCTGAATCGGATACATCATCCTTTTTCTCAGATGAATCTTCTTTTACCGGATCTTTATCATCTTCCTTATCTGATTTGTCAGAATCTGTGGAATCCTTGCCTTTATCTGACTCCGATTCCGGATCATCCTGTTTATGATCTTTATTCAGATCATCAGCATCAGATCCTTTTTCAGCTTTATCCGAACCCTTGTCCTGATCAGATTCTTTGTCCCCGCTATCAGAGTCTTCTTCCGATTTATCCGGAGTATCCGATGATGGTTCATTATCCTGGTCTTTGGAATCTGAAATATCCTTTGAATCTGACTCCTGATCTTTTTCGTTTTGATTGGAATTATTATCTTGATTTTCCTGTACAGATGTTATCTCTTGATTGATATTTACCCCCCCCCCAGTCATAGCCAAAACTGGATTGGATGTAAGAGAAATCAATAGACTTGTAGACAAGATATACGACAGTAACTTTTTCTTTTTCATGGTATTCCTCCTCCTCATGCGAATACATTTTGAAAGTGTGTGGTCCCACTGTAACATAAAAGGAATCCCATATTCTCATTATATAAGCGCTTAATTTTATCGACCTTATCTTTATGACAAAATTCATTTTAAATAATACTCTTTTCCACAATAACTGTCAAATATATATGGATTTTGATAGCTTTTTAGCAAAAGTTTTTACGGGAGGGTCGAGGGAACGGGCGCGGCCCAGGCGGGCCGGGGAGCATCGGGGGTTCCCTCGCGGGCACAGGGGCTCCCCTGTACCCGCATCACTTAGCCTGTACGAATTATTGCAAAATACCCGTATTCTCACGAAAGCTAAAATACGCATTTTTCCGTGCCCCGGCTATAATGATATGGTCGCACATATCGACGCCGCATACCTTGGCAGCCATGGCAATTCGTTCTGTTATTTTAATATCTGCATCTGATGGGCTTGGGTCTCCACTCGGATGGTTATGAACGACAGCAAAAACATATGCTCTTCCGGCAATCGGTCCGCATGGTATACCGTCCCTATCACATCTGCTATCCGTTTTGGAGACTGGTGCATATCTTCATCGGTAATCCTTGTCTTTCCTACCGCTACAAGATACGGTATCCGGCTTTCCCTTACTCTGACATCATACTTTTTCACATTCATCTTCTGCCCTCCGTATTGGTTCTACCTGTGAAAACCGAAAGAAAAATGCTTTCTTTTTAAACACTCTTTCGCTTCCCTTAGCATCTTCTCCGTCTTTGTCTGAATCTTGGCAGATAGTTAGCCTATCTCTGCCATTTCAGTAGTGGTTGCATTTTTTTATGTAGTGGGGCTTTTGGACTTATTGCTATTTACTGTGCAATATTGTTTATATTTTCAGCGTCTTCAGATATTCTTTCTGCTGCGGCGTAATACGGTAACTTTCCCGCGCTTTCTGAATGGCCTTGTTGTGAGTCCATCGATCCAGATGCGGCTTTTCAAAATACGGTATCGTGGCATCCCACTGTTTCGCCAGCGCAGTCGCAAAAAACCACGCAGTCATCATATTGACATAATACTCATCTGAACGTACGGATGCAGGCAGACGTAAATATTCTGGCTTAAAATCCTCATCCAGAAACCAGCGCATGAGCATCCCCATACCAAAACGACAAGTGTAAGAATGCCCGGATGCGATCCAGATCCGGATCTTTTCCAGGAGTTCTTTTTTATGCTTCTGAAAAACCTTCGGGGAAAGGCAGTCACATACCGCCCAGTTGTCAATATAGGGCAAAAATGCTTCCACCGCTTTCATGCACTCCTCATAGTTTTTTATTTCCATGAGCAAGAGCGCATGAAGCACATTTTCATCGTAATGGGTATGCGGAAGCTGTCGTAAAAAACGGTCCGCTTCCTCCTCTTTGGCAAATTCCTTTGCCAGTTTTCTCATGGCAGGCATACGGATTCCGATCACACGGTCCCTTGAGATTCCCGGAAGCAGCTTACTCTGGAAATCACCATATGTCTGATCCTGCAATGCCAATAAACGGTCCTGAATCATACTTTCTCCCCCACTGCCGTTAAGTTTCCTGTCTGCAGTTCATCTCAACACTTATAAAGAATAAGAGAATTCTTGCAGTATGTTGTTAAAATCCTAATGCATCATTTACCAGAATGACGTGGATTCTTCCTGCATGTCTGGAATATCTTGTAATCAGAAACTGGCAGCAAATCGTATCCGGAGATTTGCAGTCCATACATGTGCCCGTTTTGCTGCATGGCGTGTTGCTTTTCACGCGCTGGGCATTGATTGGAGCAGCTACGTTTCTTGCACGCTTCATGGCACTGTCCAGATCCGCACAGACTTTATTGATTCCTACAATGAAAATAACTTTTTTCGGTCCCTGTGCAATGCAGGAGACGCGGTTGGAATTTCCATCGATATTGACCATAATACCATCATCTGTAATGGCGTTTGCACTGCTAAGAAAAATATCAGCATCATAAGCTGCCATTAAGCCTGCTCTTGGTTCCAGTTTTGCACGATCAATATAATGGTAATTTCCCTCTTCCAGAGCCTTGATCAGTCCGATCTCATGAGCACTGGTGCAGCCGCCCATGGCAATGCTGCTGCCTTCCGGAATCAACTGCAATGCCTGTTTTAATGCTTCTTCTTTGTTTGCCGCATAATAACCAGACATGTTACGTGACTCCAGACCCTTGATCACCGTCTTGGCCAGACATTCATTTCTTTTTACCATATTTTCGTTCATCTGCTCGTCCTCCATTCTGTTTGTTATCCGTTTTGTACGAATTCCCATAACGCTTGATTCGCAACTATGTTATTTTATTATAACGCTGTTGATGGAAAATCTCAATAAATTCCAAACAGGCAAAAAAAGAGGGAAATCCGTAAATTCATCGGACTTCCCAAAAAAATAGAGCGGGTGATGGGAATCGAACCCACGTATCCAGCTTGGAAGGCTGGTGTTCTACCATTGAACTACACCCGCGTCTCACGACGAAAGTTATCATATCATAAAATTTTCAAAAATGCAATCACAATTTTTAACAATATTAACATATGACAAGGGCCGTGTGAGTTGCCGAAAGGCAACTCACACGGCCCTATTAAAGTTAATCAAATTGTTATTTGATCGCTTCCACCTTATACCCGGCATCCTCAATCGTTTTTTTGAGCAGTGCTTCATCCAGCTCGCGGTCATAGCTTACCACGGCTTTTTTGCCGTGCAGGCTGACTTCTGCGGATGCACCGTCAATCTTGTTGATGGCTTCGGTGACAGCGTTGACGCAGTGCTCGCAGTGCATGCCGGAAATCTTAACGGTCTTCTTTCCGATGACCGGGTTCTCGAGTTTTTTCTTCTCTGGCGGAAGGCTTCCACCGCCGCCTCCACAGCAGGCTCCCTCGCCTTTAAAATGCTTGATGGTGGATTTTACACCAAAAAGTACAAATACTGCAATGACTAAGATTACAATCATGTCTGTCATAATAGCTTGCTCCCTTCTGTCTTCTTTTTCTGTTCGTTTTTCTTATGAATGAATCTGCTTTTCCGACGGATCTTCCGTTTTCATTTCGCTCATCGGACTTACCTGATGTTCTCTCTGGAATCTGCGGTCTCTCGCCTCATCCAGTTTTTTTCTTACAAATTTTACGAAGAGATAAATGGATACGCCCACTATGTACAGGATGATGCAAAGCACCACCATGTAGCCCATAGAATTTTGTGAATGTGACACGGCTCTTCCTCCTGATTGTTTCGTCTGGATTTCTGACCCAAATCCAGTTTTTTCTTTTTTCAATGTCTGCGGCTGCCTGTGCTTTCCCAGACAGCCGCATGATCTTGTCAGCCGCAACTTAAGCTGTATCATGCATGCGCCGGACGTTTCGCTTTGCTTCCTGTAAAACAGGGAACTTCCGCACATGTCACGTTACTTACGATTACTCTACAGATACCACCTTGTAATCCTGTGCCTCTACAGCCTCTTTCAGCACGCTGTCTGCGACCTCTTTCTCCAGGGTAACGACTGCGGTTCCCTTCTCATGGCTTACCTCTGCGCCGGTTACACCCTCAATACCTTCCAGAGTCTTTTTCACTCTTGCCTCACAGTGACCGCACATCATTCCTTCGATTTTCATGGTTTTCGTCATAGTTCTCTTCTCCTTTTTCTCTTTATGATCAACATGACTTTCATCATGTGGTCTGCTTTGTTTTTTCTTCTTGTCTTTGGATGCGTCATACATCTTGAACAGGTTCAGACGCAGAGCATTGGTTACCACGCAGAAGCTGGAAAGGCTCATAGCCGCCGCGCCGAACATCGGATTTAACTTCAGTCCAAACAGCGGATACCAGATTCCGGCTGCTAACGGGATTCCGATCACATTGTAGAAAAATGCCCAGAACAGGTTCTCGTGGATGTTACGCAGCGTTGCGCGGCTTAAGCGGATTGCTGCCGGGACATCGCTTAACCGGCTCTTCATCAGAACCACGTCGGCCGCATCGATCGCGATATCGGTTCCTGCGCCGATGGCGATTCCGATATCGGCACGGGTCAGGGCCGGAGCATCGTTGATGCCGTCTCCAACCATGGCTACCTTGCCCTGTTCCTTTAAAGAACGGATGACACTTTCCTTGCCCTCCGGAAGTACTCCGGCGATGACTTCATCCACACCGGCCTGTGCGCCGATGGCTTTTGCCGTGCGCTCATTGTCTCCGGTCAGCATCACCACACGGATGCCCATGTTCTGCAGTTCTTTCACGGCACGCGGACTGTCTTCCTTGATGACATCGGCCACCGCGATCATACCAAGAAGCTTCCCGTCCCGGCTGAAATACAGCGGAGTCTTTCCAGCTTCTGCCAGCTGATCTGCCGTTTTCCGGATCTCACCGGATACGGATGCAACGCTGCTGATAAAGGTGAAGTTTCCGCCGCAGAGTTCGCTGCCCTCGTAAATGGCAGAAAGGCCATTGCCCGGAAGGGCTGCGAAGTCTTCCACCTCGCCTGCGGTAATGCCGTCTGCCTCTGCACGCTCGTTGATAGCACGAGCAAGCGGATGCTCGCTCTTCTTTTCCAATGCATAAGCCAGTTTCAGAAGTTCCTGCTCACTGTCTGCCTCTGCCAGGACCATATCGGTCACCTTCGGCTCACCGCTTGTAATGGTACCGGTCTTATCCAGTGCCACGATATCCATCTTGCCAGCTTCCTCTAAGGAAACTGCAGTCTTAAACATAATGCCATGCTTCGCGCCCATGCCGTTTCCTACCATAATGGCAACCGGAGTCGCAAGACCCAGCGCGCAAGGACAGCTGATGACCAGCACGGAAATGCCGCGTGCCAGAGCAAAACCAATGCTCTGTCCGGCAAACAGCCATACCAGCGTGGTCAGCACTGCAATGGTGATGACCGTCGGCACAAACACACCGGATACCTTATCAGCAACCTTTGCAATCGGCGCCTTGGTCGCTGCTGCATCGCTGACCATCTGGATGATCTGGGAAAGAGTGGTATCCTCGCCGACTCTCGTTGCTTCACAGCGGATAAAGCCGGACTGATTCACGGTTGCGGCAGACACACTGTCTCCCACCGTCTTATCGACCGGAATGCTCTCACCGGTCAGGGCCGCCTCATTTACGGCACTGCTGCCCTCTAACACCACACCGTCCACCGGAATGTTCTCACCCGGGCGGACCACAAAGACATCGCCCTTCTGGACTTCCTCGATGCCAACGGTAACTTCTTCGCCGCCGCGCACCACCACCGCCGTCTTCGGTGCCAGCTTCATCAGGCTCTTCAAGGCATCCGTTGTCTTGCCCTTAGAGCGGGCCTCCAGCATCTTTCCGACTGTGATCAGTGTCAGGATCATGGCTGCGGACTCAAAATAAAATTCATGCATGTAGCTCATGACCGCATCTGCATTGCCCTTTACCTGGGCGTCGGTCATGGCAAACAGTGCATAGGTACTGTAAACAAACGCTGCCATGGAACCAAGCGCCACCAGCGTGTCCATGTTCGGCGCTTTATGCCAGAGGCTCTTAAATCCGCTGAGAAAGAATTTCTGGTTGATGACCATGACAATGGCAGTTAAGATCAGCTGGATCAGTCCCATGGCCACATGGTTTCCATCGAAAAACTTCGGAAGCGGCCATCCCCACATCATGTGACCCATGGAAAAATACATGAGCACGATCAAAAATCCCAGGGAATACCAGAGCCTGCGCTTTAAGACCGGTGTCTCATGGTCCTTTAATGCTTCCTCCGCATCCAGCGCCTGCGCTTTGACTGCTCCGTCTTTTCCGGTACCTTTTAACGATGCACCGTATCCGGCTTTCTGCACTGCCGAAATGATATCAGCTGCACTTGCTGTCCCCTCCACTCCCATGGAGTTGGTCAGAAGACTAACCGAACAGGATGTCACGCCCGGCACCTTGGAAACCGCTTTTTCCACGCGGCTGCTGCAGGCTGCGCAGCTCATCCCGGTTACTGTATATTGTTCCATATTGCTTGCAAATTCCTCCTTCTTTGTTTCTATCTCAAAAACACCTTACAGCGTTTTCGCTCTCCATTTTTTTCCTGCACCGTTTCTATGGCACTCAGACTACGGCTATTACTTCATCAGACGCTGCAAAACTTTCAGCAATTCGTCAATCGTCTCATCATGTCCTTCGCGGATGTCATTCGCCACACAGGTACGCAGATGATTCCCTAAAAGCACCTTGTTAAAGCTGTTGAGCGCTGCATTCGCCGCTGCCACCTGGATCAGAATATCCGGACAATAGGCATCCTGCTCCACCATATTGCGGATTCCGCGGATCTGCCCTTCGATGCGGTTCAGGCGGTGAATCAGGTCCTTGTATTCCTTTTCGGAACGCTCTTTCTTTTTATGACAGCAGCAGCACTTTTTTTCTTCTTTTTGCTCAAGTGCATCTGCCTGTTCTTTGGGAACTTTCTCTTCCTTTGAGACTATCCCTTCTATTGACATTTTCTCTTCCATTGAAATTTTCTCTTCCATTGAGGCTGTATTGTCCATTGGAGTTGTCTCTTCCATTTGGCATCTGGTTTCCATTGGGGTTGTATCTTCCATGTAATTCCACCTTTCCTGTTATGCTGCGGTTCACGCATGCGCGCCCGGCAGTCCTGTTATCATGCCCGATTTTTGGTCTGTCATGCAAAGCATAGACAACCATCTGCCGCTGTCAGGACGAATGTATCCGATCATTTTCCATACGGTTATGTCTGATACGATCCATCCGCCTCACATACCCCCATGGGGTATATTGAGTATAAAAAAAAACTTCCACTCTGTCAATAGGCATCGTGAAGTTTTTTTCTCAACAAGGATTCGCACTGTACGATAATCCCCTTTCAATCCATTTCAAATTGGCAAATCTCCTGCCAAAAACACCACAAATCCAGCATCAACAAATTGACACCCTGCCTAAACCCGTTTATAATAAATACGATTATTTGTTGTTTTCGCAGCATGCAAACAGCAATGAATGTTCTGCCGCCGGGTAGAATCAGCATTACACTCGATGTACATCGTCAGGCCTTAGAAGATGTACAGGCGGGTGTTTTTTCGTTTTTGCAGCCAGAAAGCTACAGAACCGTTACGCATTTTTTATTATCATTCAGAAAGGTGGAATTTATGATGTTTCGTGAAATGAGAAGAAAAAAACAGCAGTTATCAGAAGAAGAAACTCTTGAAATTTTAAGAACCGGAAAGACGGCCATCCTTGGACTTTCCGGAGATGACGGATACCCCTACACCGTACCGGTGAACTATGTTTACGCAGATGGCAAGATCTATTTTCACGGTGCAAAAACCGGTCACAAGATTGACTCGATCAAACGAAACAGCAAAGTCTCCCTCTGCGTCATCGAAAAAGATGACATCGTTTCTGAGGAACTGACCACGTACTTTAAGAGCGTGATCCTGTTTGGAACTGCCCGGATTCTGGAAACCGAAGAAGAAATTTTTCACGCCGCAGAAGTATTCGGTCTGAAATACAATCCGAACCAGGAAGCTGTCGATCAGGAAATCCACCGGGAATGGAATGCGCTGTGCTGTGTGGAGATTAGCATTGACTATGTAACCGGGAAGGAAGCAATTGAACTGACACGGGCCAGAAAACAGGAAAGTCTTTCCTAATCTGCTGGTCTAAAAAGCTTTTTCTGATACATAACGCAAGACAGGGGCTACTGCAAAATGCAGTCCGGCACTTTCCCATATCGTTGTACGCTCGCATTCACCGATATGTTAAAAATTCTGGACTTCATTTTGCAATAGCCCCTGTTGATTTTTTTATTTTTGAGACAATTCAGAATGCCTTCCAAGCCGATAACGCAGCAAACCTTGCTCATCTCCACAGATTTTAAATAAGCAGCCGGTCCGCTCCAATATGGCATTTACACGTTTCTTTGTATCACAATCTCCGCCGGCACATGTGCCTTTCCGCACTGCGCCTCTACATAAGCCTTCAGCGCATCTTCGTCCTGCTCCATGGTTCCTTTGACTTCGGCTGTCAGAAGCAGTTTGTTGCCCTCTGCGTAGCGGACATACGCTTCTGCCTCTTCCACACCCGGGATCTGCATCAGCACAGTTTCCAGCTGATGCAGGTCATGGAAATGACGGCCAGTCAGTCCCTCCTGCATGATGGTTCTGCCGCCCTGCTCCAGAAAATCCAGGGAACCGTCCGGCAAAATTCTTGCGATCCGGCCAGTATCATACAGCTTTCCAGGGCCGTACGGGTTTGTGATCTCATCTAAGCAGGTTTCCGGCTTGTGATCCATCACATACAGCTCTCCCCAGGCTCCAAACGGCTTCTTCTTGCAGTTCTCATCAAAGACATACACCTTGATCTGCTTTTTTCCATCGACACCGCTTACCAGCTGTCCTCTGGCTTCCTGGTTCAGTGCTTCCACCAAAATCGTGTAATGCAGCGGGAAGAGCTTGTCCGGCAGATGCCGTTTTAAGCGGCGCACCAGTGTTTCCTCCTGCATGGCATCCATCAGACATTCCATCACTTCCATAAAGTTCTGAAGCTGAAGGGTGTCAAACCGGTTCTCCCAGTAACGCAGTTCATAGTAATAACCGCGATCATCGGTAAATACCTGCAGATGGAACGGCAGGGAATCTAACTGCAGATGTTCCCGCTTCGCCGGATACCCTCCCACGGTATTTAAGTTCACAATGTCACCCTGATACTGGAAGAACATCTCGTCCGCATGCAGGTTCGATATGTAACAGCGCATGGTATCCATGATCTGTTTTCCGTTTTTCTTTAGCAGCTCCGGCACGGTCTGGTCTATTTCCTCCGTGCAGCGGAAGAAATACGTCAGAAACAGCGGACCCGCCAGACGGTTCCAGCGGCTGTCGGTTCTTCCACTGTGAATCGAGGAAGAAACCGTGTCCTTTTCATTGCTGAACAGACCAATACTCAAGTTATACGCAGTCAGGAAAAAGACATTCTCCGACACTCCGTATTTTTTGCAGAATGCCGTAACGTTTTTCCGGTTCAGGCTCTCAAAACGGCCTTTTAACACAGCATCTACTCCATGCTCCAGATGATAGCAGTCCTTCCGGGCAAGGATGCTTTTTCTTACCTTGAAATCCTTCATCAGGCCGCGGAAATATTCCTCATTTTTCGCACGCAGTCCTCTTGCATCCCGGTCTTTTTCATCCAGGATGTACTCGTAAAACGTATAGGTTTCCGGCTCTACCGCCTTGCCCAGATACAGCTGGTTTAAGTCCTCCAGCAGCACATTCATGGTCATGCCATCGCCGATGATATGGGCAATGTCAAAGAAGAAATAGTTTGCGGAATCAGTCTGGTAAATGCCAATGTGGAACAGGTTTTCTCCCTCGCCGTACAGATACGGATACAAAAGTCCCTTCCGCGTCTCCTCCCACTGGGCATCCCCAAGCTTCACGACCGGAATCTCAATCTTACGTTTATCATCGCGGAACATCTGGTAACGGCCCTCGGACATCTGGATGATGGCCTTTAATTCCGGATGCACCTCAAACAGCTGCTCCACCGCAAATTTCAGGCGGCGCAGGTCGGTACGCTCATCCAGCTTGTAGAAAAACGGCAGGTTTGCCGTGGTATTTCCACGCATAACATAGGCAAAATACAGCTGCAGGTTGGTCAGCGGATATACCGGGCGCACCGTGTAATCCACCTGGTCTTTTCCTGCTCCATCCTTTGCAAATGCCTCCAGCTTCAGAACCGTTGCATGCTGCACCAGATCATCCAGCGTCATGGAAATCTTTAAAATCTGGTACAGATCTGTCAGCAGCATAACGCTTCCAAGGGAGTCCAGACCAGCCTCATAGAGTTCCGTATCAATGCCAAAACGGCGGTGTCCCAGAACGCCTGCAATACACTCATAGATCTGCTTCTGAAACTCCGTTTCCGGCATACGCAGGTTCTTTTCACTCTGTTCCTCAGCCTTTTTTCCTTCCAGATACTGGTTGCGGATGATCTTTTTCGAAGAGGTTTTCGCAAACGGGACCTCCCGGATACTGCTGCGCAAAATGCGCTTAAAGGTCGGCAGCTCCTCATTGTGTTTTTTGATGATCTGGGCCACGGTTCCCTCAATATCGGTGATGTTCGCAGCCTCCGCATACTTGTAGTTCGGGTACACCTCCGCGCAGATCCTGTCATCTGCCCCGTACACCAGAATATCCTCAATCAGACGCTCATCTTCAAAGAGATTTTCCAGTTCCTCCGGTGCCACATTCTCACCATTGCTTAAGATGATCAGGTTCTTTTTCCGGCCGGTCAGGTATAAAAAGCCCTCTTCATCGACATGACCAATATCGCCCGTGCAAAGCCATCCATCTGGCGTGATTGCTTCCGCCGTCTTATCCGGCTCCTTATAATATCCCATCATGACAGACGGGCTCTTTACCTGGATCTCGCCATCCACGATCCGCACCTGGCAGCGGTCCACGATACGGCCAACCGATGCGATCTTATCCGGTCTCGTCCAGTCCGGGGAAGAAATCTTCGGGGAACACTCCGACATGCCGTAGCCCTGTGCAATGGCAATGCCAAGACGCTGGTAATTCGCTGCCAGATCCGGTGCCAGGTAGCCGCCGCCGCTGATGATCTTGTGAAGTCTTCTGCCAAGCACCTGCTCCTTCACCTTGCGGACCGGGATTTCCGGGTGCTGGCGGTTCAAGATTGCAATGCGGTTATACAGTGCTTTCGCCATCATCGGAACCATGCGGATGACCGTCGGCTCAAACAGCAGAATATGCTCTGCCAGCTTCTTCATATCGCGGTTTAAGCAGAGGATCCCGCCATAACGCATGACCGTAAACACATCACCGTTTAAGCAGAAAACATGGTGGATCGGCAGGACATTTAAATAGATTTCATTCTCTGGATGATTGGTGTCCGTGGTACAGAAGTTATTATCCATCAGGTTGCCGTTAGACAGCATCACGCCCTTCCCGCGCCCGGTCGTACCGGAAGTAAACAGGATCATGGCGCACTCCTCCGCCTTCGCATCTGACTCCACCTGTCTGCCTTCGTATGCCTTCAGGATCTTATCGGAACAGTTTACATGCTTGCCATGCTGCAGTGAAATATACTCCGTCACATTCGGGCAGACATCCTGCACCTGCTCCGTGATCGGATGAAAGTCCCAGTCATAAAACAGCACATCCACATCCGAACGGTTCAGACAATCCGCCAGCTTCTCCGCATTGAGCTGTACATCCAGCGGAATTCCCGTATCACCGCCGCTCATAACCCCAAGCAGCACCGCCAGATAATGGTGACTGCTGACACCGAGAATGCCGACCTTCAGCTTATGCCCCACCTCGGCCCGCTTCTCCCTGGTCCAGGCCGCGATCGCATCGCACTCCTTCGCAAACTGCTCGTAAGTAACACGGAAAACCTCTCCGTTTTCTTCATATTGTAAAAATACCCGGTCCTTATGCTCCGCTGCCGCATTGTGCACCAGCGCGTGGACCGTTCTTGTAGACTCGTAGGTGATCATACCATTCCTTTCATGGAGCAAATGTACTCCTGTGGATCCCACTTTCCGGGGTTGGACGCATCGACGATACATTTTCAAGATCCCGCAAATTAAAAATGAGACAGATTTTTAGTATCTGTCTCAAATATAGCACTGCACAGTTTTTGTGTAAACCTTTTGACCAGTTCGAATTTTTAAACGAAAGAGCCTGGCTCACACTTGTAAACACGCTGATAAAGACTTTTTTGAATCTGCTCGAATTCTTCCTGCGACACAGCCTTTCCGTATGTCATGATACGAAGCGGCACCGGAGATTTTCCCTTGGAAATCGGCGGCTGCATGTACGAATAATCATTAAAAACAAAACCATTGCGCTCATAAAAGCCAATACGTCTGCGTGCCAATTCGGCGTCTGGAAGTTCCACCTCCAGGCAAACCGGCTTTTTACTAAGTTTTACCAGTTCCTGAAGCATACCGGAGCCTGTCCCGCTGTTACGAAGCTTCGGATCTACTGCAAAATGTTCCACAAAGATAAACTCAACGAATTCCCACACTGCAAGAAAGCCGGCAGGCTTGTCTTTCAAAACACTATCAGAAACTTGTGATTCCAAGCTTTCCGATGAAATTGACATATAATAAATGCCATACTCCGGCTCTTCGAATAGAGCAAGCTGTTCTTCATATGGACGGTACTCATCATCAGGGAAGCTGGCTTCCATAATACGGTAAATTTCTGGAAATTGCGATAATACCATTCGCTGCAACATAGTAAATTCTCCTAAATCATTCCTATTTTGTAAAATTTCTGCTGTTACTTACAAGCTTTTTTCCTCACCCATCCCGGCAGATAATAAATCTGAATCTTCCCGGTCACATCATTTTTCGTAATCTGCGCTTCGATTCCAAAATACTTCCGGATGTTTTCCTGCGTCAGCACCGCTTCCGGTGTCCCACTGTCCACGATCTTTCCCTGATACAAAAACAGGATCCGGTCACAGTAAAGTGCTGCCAGATTTAAGTCATGAATCGAGGAAAAGACGGTGACATTCTGCCCGCGCAGAATATCCATGATCTGGTACTGGTAGCTGACATCGAGGTGGTTGGTCGGCTCATCCAGCACGATATAGCGGCTTTCTTGCATCAGTACACGGGCCAGCAGAACACGCTGTTTTTCCCCACCGGAAAGGCTTAAATATGAGCGGTTTTCATAGCCAGTCAGGCCGACTTCCCGCAGGCATTGTTCGCACAATTCCCGGTCTTTTGCGGTGTCACCTTCCAAAAATTTCTTGTGTGCGTAGCGGCCAAACATGACCATATCCCGCACGGTAAAGTCAAATTCCAGCTGGTTTTCCTGTGCCATGACAGCCAGTTCTCCCGCCATTTTCTTCGCAGAAAACTCTGTAATATCTTTGCCGTCTAAAAAGATCGTGCCGCCTTTTGGCTTATACGTACGGTAAATATGCTTTAACAGCGTGGACTTTCCGCAGCCGTTCGGTCCCACAAGTCCCACAAACTCTCCATCCCGGATTTCCAGGGAAATCTGCTTTAGGATCTGGTCATTTCCAATCTGGTAATCCAGATTTTTTACATATAAACTCATCGGCCCACACTTCCTTTCCGGATCAGATAGAGGAAGAACGGCGCACCGAAAAATGCCGCGATCACACCGATCGGCAGTTCTTCCGGCGCAATGATGACGCGGGAGATCAGGTCCGCGATCATGGCGAACAGTCCGCCTCCCAGGATCGATACCGGGATCAGCCGCTTATGCACGGAACCTACAAATCCGCGCATGATATGCGGCACGACCAAGCCTACAAATCCGATCACGCCGCTGACCGAAACGACCACGCCGGTGAGCACCGTGGAAGCCAGAATGATCAGCAGTTTGATGCGTCTGGTGTCAGCTCCCAATGTCTCTGCCACATCATCACCAAGCAGCAGCACATCCAACTCCCTGGAAACTAAAATGATAAGGATCATGGTCACAGCCGCCACGATAAAGACGTATTTTACCCGGCTCCAGGTAGCACCGCTTAAGGAACCCACCATCCAGTACAGCGCCATTTTTGTCTTGTCCGAACCGTTGTTGAATCCGTACACGATCAGGTTTGTGGTCGCGGAAAACAACGCAGAAGTGGCAATTCCGGCTAAAACCAGCTGCGTGGAGGTAATCCTGCCCTTCAGGGAGGCGATGCTCAAGGAAAGGCATATGGCCGCTGCCGCTCCCAGCGTTGCGCCAAAGATTACCGCATAGCCGCCCAGAAAGCTGAACCACCCCAAAATGATCACACTGACCGCACCGGCAGAAGCACCGGAGGAAATGCCCAGCACATACGGATCTGCCAACGGGTTCTTCGTCAGCGCCTGCATCAGCACACCGCAAAGCGATAATCCGGCTCCCACGATAAAGGCCATGATCACGCGCGGAAAGCGGATATTCCAGATGATATTTTCCGTTTTCTGCTCCCAGGTAACCGGAAACAGATCACTTCCCGATGCCTTATTTACGATGATCTTTAAGATTTCATCCGGCGACACATGGATGGCTCCAAGTGTCACGGAAATGGTTGTGACGAACGCGATCAGAAGCAGGACAATCAGGAGTGTTACGGCAAAACGGCCCGTTTTCCGTCCATTGTTTTTACTGATTTCTGATTTCATTTTCTGTTTTTTTCTCCTAAAACGGGGCCAATTAGAATTTGTCCGGATACAGCTGCTTTGCGATCTCTTTGACAGCCTCTGCAGAACCTGCAGAACCCTGCATATCACTGCAGCATGCAGAGTAGATCTTGCCCTCTTTGACAGCTCTTAAATCCTTGGTGAACTCGTTGGTCTCCAGGAAATTTTTCTTCTCAGAAATGTCTCCGGTGTAGTCCAGGATCAGGATCACATCCGGGTCGCGCTCTACAACTTCTTCCCAGGAAGGAGTTGCCCAGCCAGCCTCAATGTCATCAAAAATGGAGATTCCGCCAGCCAGTTTGATGATGTCGCCCGGCATACCCTGACATGCGGTAAACGGTGCATCCTCACCGGAATCATAAGCAAATACGGTAACCGGATTCTGGTAAACATCCTCACCGAGAGTATCTTTTACTTCCTGAAGGGTGTCCTTCATTGCCTGGATCTTCTCAGAAGCAACATCCTCTACCTGGAAGATTTTTCCTAAGGTCTCATAGTCCTTGTAAAGATCCTCAAAGGTTGCCTGATCGGAGCATACGTATGGGAAATACATGGCAATTCCGTTTGCATCACAGAACTCTTTTCCGAAGTTTTTATCAGAAAATACAGAGTCCCAGCCCATCAGGAAATCACAGCCGGTAGCTGCAAGCTCCTCTTTGGACAGATTGGAAATGCCCTTTCCTGCCTCCAGAAGCTGCGGCACCTTGTCTCTTGCCGGATACTGGGAAACCGTACTCCAGCAGCTTCCCTTCGTGTAACCAACCATCTGGTCTTCCAGTCCCAGATCAAAGAAGAAATCTGCCATCTGATCACCGGATGCCACAACAGCAGATAGCTTTTTGGTAAAGGTATATTCTACATTTTCACCCAGACCAGAACGCTGCAGGTTTAAGGTAATGGTAACCGGCTCGTAAGCTTCCTCTGCACCATCTGTCTTTGCCTCATCAGCTTTGGATTCTTCGGTTTCTGCCTGTTTCGATTCTTCAGTACTGCTCTCAGCAGCAGTCTCTGCCTTGGAAGCAGTATCTGCATTTTTTGCGCCGCAGCCAGCTACCAGGCCTGTCATCATGCAGGCAGCCATCGTGAATGTTACCAGTTTCTTGTTTCTCATAATTGTTTTCCTCCTGATGTTGAAAATGAGTAAAAATTAATTTTCTGTACACCCATGCAGGAATGTGATGCAAAAACATAACTTGCCCTATCGCAATGTCATATAAAAAAGAAAAAGCACCATTCAGCCTATCCAACGATAAACCGAATGATGCACCGTATTTTGCATCCAGGGGACACGTTTATTCCTGTTCACACATGCGTGTCAAACAGCAGACTTTCCCCTTGTTTCCCTTGCCATGTCATGGACCGTGACAGCAAAAGTGGAAAAAGCAGGTCTTCTGGCTTGCGCGGCAATGTTGTCCGATTTCTTCCCATAATGATACAGTGAAATGCAGACTGCCTTTTATGCGCTTACAGCGGCGGCACCGCACGGGACTTCCACCCGTTTCCCTTTTCACCGGTCCCAAACGACCGACACTGATTCCGCAGCATAGTTTACGACATACAGGCTGAAACTGTCAATACAAAACCTGTTATTTTCTACTTTTCCCTTTCAGTTCTTCTTCCACCTGGGTCAGGCACTGGATCAGCAATGGATTGAATGCCCCGCACTCCCCATTTTTGATCATTGCAATCGCAGTCTCATGGGAAAACGCCTGCTTGTAGCACCGTTCACTGGTGAGTGCATCGTAAACGTCAGCCATGGATACCAGCTGTGCACTGATCGGGATCTTATCTTCTTTCAGTCCATCCGGGTATCCGCTTCCATCCCATCGTTCATGGTGCCAACGGGCAATTTCATAGGCTGTCTGCAGCAGCGGTTCTTTCTCAAAGTTCTCCAGCTTCTGGAGCATCTCGGCTCCCATCATGCTGTGCGTTTTCATGATCTCAAACTCTTCCTTTGTCAGTCTTCCCTGCTTATTCAAGATTTTCTCATCCACTGCGATCTTGCCGATATCGTGCAGGGCAGAAGCCAGTGGAATATTTTCCTTTTCTTGCGACGTGAGCTTGTATTGATCCGTGATCGCAGTCAGACAATTTAACAGAAGCTCTGTGATTCTGCGGATGTTACGCACATGAGAGCCGCTTTCCCCATTTCGAAATTCCACGATCTGGCTCAACACCCCAACCAGCATGGACGTATTGTGCTCCTGCTTACGGATCTGCCTGGACACCAGCTGCACCAGACGCCGCTGCTTTTCATAGAGCTTGATGGTATTTGCCACACGGCGGTACACGATCCGCGCATCGAACGGGCGGTTCACATAATCAGAAGCTCCAAGCTCATAAGATTCACGGATCACCACCTCCGAGTCATCGCTGGAGATCATGATGACCGGAATATCTTCGATGATATGGTTTGCATTCATGGCTTTCAATACCCCAAACCCATCCAGTTTCGGCATATTGATATCCAAAAGTATCAGCGCGATCTGTTTTTGATTCTCATATAAGATTTTCAATCCTTCCTGACCGTCTTCTGCCTCCATGATCTGGTAATCGTCACTTAAGATTGCAGCAAGCAGCTCCCGGTTTAACTGGGAATCATCCACGATCAGGATCTTCTGGTGTTCCCGGCTGGAGGCAGCGCCATGTGCCAGACTCTGTTCCTCTTCGCTGCCCTCCACGATCACCTTGTTTTTATGACGCTTTGCCTGGTACATCAGGCGGTCTGCCCGGCAGACAACTGCTTCCATCGGCTCTGCAAGCGTCTGCATGGCACCTCCGATACTCATGGAAAGCTGAATATGCGCATACCCTGGAACACTGGCATGGTATACCTTTTCGCGTACCTGATCCAGCTTTGCCTGGAAGAAATGAGACGGAATCCCGACTAAAACCAGCAAAAATTCATCACCGCCATAGCGGATAAACATATCTCCCGTGCGGATGCAGGCGCGGACCGCTTTCGCCGCAGTTTCCAGGGCACGGTCTCCCGCCTGGTGACCATAGGTATCATTATAGATCTTAAAATCATCCAGATCCATCAATGCCACACCGGAAGGACCGGTAAAATCATGCACAACTTCTTCATAATAACGGCGGTTATAAGCACCGGTCAGCGCATCGAGGTACAGCTTGGTATTGTATACCTTTTCCACCTCCAGCAAAGCTTCCAGCTTCTGCGTTTTCTGCTCCAGCTGTGCTTTATATTGTTTTAAGCGGTGCTGCTCCGTGCGGTCCAGCACATAATTTACCCCCAGGATATCGCCCGTTTTCTCATCTTCAAACATCGCCAGATGATCCTCTGCCAGCATCGGCTCGTAGGTCGCCGTCCTCGTCCAATACGTGAAGGAAATATGGCGTTCCCCCTTTCGGTAACGCGCCAAAAGACTTTCCCGGTCCAGAACATCCAGAAAATCCTTTCGTCCTTCTTCCGGGATCGTCAGGGCCCACTGCGCCACGATCTCTGTAAAGCTGGAATTTTCCGGCATTCCAAGCTGTTTATTTAAGTCATAATTTACCCCGTCCACGACCTGATGCATGACACCTGGGATCAGGTTCTTCGTGAGGTTGATGCTGCAGTAACCATCTGCAATCGCAAAAACAGCTTCTTCCAAAAAACGGTTATTTAAGTCCATATGTTTCTCTTTTGTTTCCATGTTCTGATACACTTTCTATATTTAGGCGCAATATAATAGTATTATAACACAGCCTCAACATCCTACGCGATATGCTTGGCAGATTTATGGCGAAACTTGTCGATTTTGAGCATAACTATCCATAAAATTCCGTCCAAAAAGACCGGTGAAACTGGCTTTTTTCCAAGTTTCACCGGTCTTTCCATTCCTGTTTCTTCTATATAAATATTCCCAATTATTGTCAATTAGTTCTCTTTATTTTTATTCCGTATTGAAAAATTTTGTTTTATTACTTTTTCTCTTGACTCTATAATCATTGTAGTGTTTATAATAAAAAACGTGCAATACAAAATGCAGCAGCATATAAAACTCATCAAAAAAACTTTGCAGTACAGAAAGGTCCTGCCTATGGATAAAAAAAATTTGTTTTCAATCGGAGAAGTGTCGAAATTGTTTCATCTCAGTGTCAGCAGCCTGAGACATTATGAAACGATCGGTCTGCTCACACCGGAATACATTTCCCCAGATTCCGGCTACCGCTATTACGGTACCGAACAGTTTGAAATTCTCAATACCATACGCTATCTGAGAGCCCTGGATATGTCGCTGGCTGAGATCATTGATTTTTTGCAGAACCGGGATATTTCTTCCATCGAAGAGAAACTGCTTCATCAAAGGCAGATCGTTCTTGAAAAACAGGAAGCGTTAAAACGCATCGAACGAAAAATCGAGCATCGCCTGAACTGGCTTTTAGACGCACAAAGTGTCCCACTTGATACCATCTCCCTGATTCAGCTGCCAGCAAGCCGGATCGTATGGATCGATGATTCCCTAAAAACCGGCGAACCGCTCGATATGGAAACCAATTTGAAGAAGCTCGACGAATCCCAGTCCGAAGCACTGATCTTCCTTGGCAAAGTCGGAGTCGGCATTTCCTGCGAACATCTATTGAGTCATCAGATTACTTCGTACGATGGAATCTTCCTCATGCTGGAGCAGGAGGATCTCTATCGCGGCAGCACACTCACACTGCCGGAAACGCTGGCTGTGCGGATCCGCTTTCACGGGCAGCATACCGAAGCACCGCAAGAGTACCGGAAGCTGCTGGACTATATTTCCATGCACAAAATGCAGATTACCGGCTTTTCCCGCGAAATCACGCTGATCGACTACGGTGTCACAAACGACACGGACAAATTTGTAACCGAAATCTGCATTCCAATACAGTGCAATGCGTAATGACTGTTCACGAACGCATGGAGCTTAACTATTCACAGATTAAAAAGCTATCAGCCTGTAAAACCTATTTTCAATCAAAGGAGACATATTCATGGAACACAATTTAACAACTGGAAGCGTGCCGAAAACCATCCTGCTGTTCTCGCTTCCGTACTTTCTTTCCTATTTTTTGCAGACGCTTTACGGAACTGCCGACCTGTTCATCATCGGTCAGTTTAACGGGGTCAGTGCTACCACGGCCGTTTCCATCGGAAGCCAGGTCATGCACATGCTTACTGTCATGATCGTCGGACTGGCCATGGGAACAACCGTCATGATCGGACGTGCCGTCGGAGCCAGTGACCGCAAACAGGTCAACCGGTCCATCGGCAATACCGTAACGCTGTTCATGCTGCTTTCCATTTGCCTTACCGTAGTTTTGCTGTACTTTGTAAAGCCGATCGCAGCAATCATGTCCACTCCGCAGGAGGCCGTGAAGGACACCATCATCTACTTAACGATCTGCTTTATCGGCATTCCATTTATCACGGCTTACAACATCATCAGCTCCATCTTCCGCGGGATGGGAGACTCGAAAAGTCCGATGTATTTCATCGCCATTGCCTGTGCGTTTAACATTGCCCTCGACTACCTGTTCATTGGAGCACTGCATATGGGGCCTGCCGGTGCAGCACTTGGCACTACCCTGTCCCAGACGATCAGCGTGCTGGTCTCCCTGACCATGGTATTCCGTAAAAAAATGATTCCGGGCTTTCATGCAGCTGATTTAAAACCGGTCAGAGCGGTTATGGGAAATCTTTTAAAGATTGGCTTTCCGATCGCCATGCAGGACGGATTCATTCAGATCGCATTCATCGTGATCACCATCATTGCCAACCGCCGTGGCTTAAACGATGCAGCGGCAGTCGGTATCGTGGAAAAAATGATCAGCCTGTTTTTCCTGGTCCCGTCCTCCATGCTCTCCACTGTCTCCGCACTCTCTGCCCAGAATATCGGTGCCGGAAAGCACGAGCGGGCAAGCCAGACGCTGCTTTGCGCCATGAGTATTACCGTTTTCTACGGGATTGTGATCTCCGTACTCATGCAGTTTCTGGGTGGCTCGGCAGTCCATCTGTTTTCGGATAACGCCGATGTGGTCCGTCTCGGCAGCCAGTATCTGCACAGCTATATCTGGGACACCATTTTTGCCGGGATTCACTTCTGCTTCAGCGGATATTTCTGCGCGTATGGCCTTTCCGGTATTTCCTTTATGCACAACCTGGCGGCCATTATCTGCGCACGTATTCCGATTGCTTACCTGGCATCCAGACAATACCCGGACACGCTGTTCCCGATGGGATTTGCCGCACCAGCCGGTTCATTTCTGTCTGTGATCATCTGCACCGGCGCGTTTATGTGGATGAAGCATGGGAAACACGCAGAAAAACTCTTCACAACTTCCCGACAGACCAATCATGATTAAAGAGCACGCCCTACTTATATAAATTATTTGATTGAACAGAATGTGGCAGAAAGCCGCATGGATTATGAAACCAGGGGAGGGCTGCGGGTGGAATAGCAGATTTTTTCGAAAATCAAGCCATACAAATTTTATATAATCACTATATCAATGATACTGTTTTCATATTGTACACACAACGGTATAATCTCTTTGAGAAAAATATGTCACTGTTTACGGGCAGCGCAAACAGCAGCAAAAATACCAGAAAAGAGTGAGTACCGATGATAAATAATCCCTTCACAACCGGTCAGCCGCAGGCCTATACCGACATTATGGAAAAAAATCACATGGAAATTCCATGGCATGCTTATGCAGATGCAGACAGCCACGTGCTGATCGCAAAAGCCGGATTGATTGAAAAAGCATCCGTCATCGGTCGGGTTGGGCTGATCATGCTTTCCTGCGGAACCGGAGCCTGGCGTGTCCGCACTTCCATGAACCGGCTTTCCAGAGAACTGGGGGTTACGTGCGCGGTAGATGTTGGTCTTATGTCCATTGAATTTAACTGTTTTGACGGTCATGACTGTGTTTCCCAGTCACTGTGCATCGCCAACACCGGAGTCAACACAGCCAAACTATACCGCATGGAGCAGTTTGTTGACAGTTTTCCGCACGAGGAAGCGCACCTGACTGGAGAAGAAATCCACAAGTGCCTGGATGAAATCGAGAGAATTCATGCGCTTTACTCTCCGCTCCGGCTGGGTCTGGCGGCCGCCATCGCCTGCTGTGCTTTCACCTTTCTGCTTGGCGGAGGTCCTGTGGAAATGATCCTTGCCTTTCTTGCAGCCGGAATTGGAAACCTCATCCGCACCAAATTGATCAAGCATCATTTTACCCTCTATATGAATATCGCGGTCTCCGTATCCGCAGCATGCCTGGTCTATGCCCTGCTGCTGAACCTGGCCGAACTTATCTTTCATATACCCGAATTTCATGAGGCTGGATACCTGTGTTCCATGCTTTTCATCATCCCTGGATTCCCGTTTATTACCAGCGGGATCGACCTTGCAAAGCTTGATCTGAGATCCGGTCTGGAACGGCTTACCTATTCCATCATCATCGTTGTTGTGGCAACCATGTTTGCCTGGATCATGGCACTTCTTCTCAACCTGCATCCGCAGGATTTTTCTTCCATGAATCTTGCCCCGGGTCTTCACCTGCTGCTAAGACTGATTGCCAGCTTCTTTGGTGTGTTTGGCTTCTCCATTATGTTCAACAGCTCCATCCCGATTGCTGCGACCGCCGCCATCATAGGCGCCATCGCCAATACCCTCCGTCTGGAGCTTGTGGATCTTGCCGGTGTACCAGCTGCAGCCGCCGCATTCAGCGGTGCGCTCACGGCAGGACTTTTGTCTTCCCTGATCAAAAAATACAATGGTTATCCGCGGATCTCTCTTACCGTTCCATCCATCGTAATCATGGTTCCGGGGCTTTATCTGTACCGGGCAATCTACAACTTTGGCATCATGTCGCTGACCGAAGCAGTCTCCTGGTTCGCCGCTGCGATCATGATCATCATTGCTTTGCCTCTTGGACTGATCTTTGCCCGGATCATAACCGACAAAGCATTCCGTTACTGCACGTAACCAAATTTCCAATAAAATCAACAGGCTCTCCCCTGCCACCGCCTCGATATGTCAGACAACAAAAACAGCGATTCGCTATAGTTTTATCCTATGGCAAACCGCTGTTTTCCCATATTTTACAAATTCCCTGCTTGTCCGTACAATAAATACATCAATTCCAAACTGCAAATGGAAAAACAATCGAAAAGGAGCATTCCCCATGAGCAATTTCTATACACCATTCCGTTATGATTACGTAGGCAGCTTTTTACGCCCGGAATCCGTAAAAGAGGCCAAAAAACAGTTCGAAGAAGGCAAGATCAGCAAAGATCAGTTAGACACCGTGATCAACGATGCGATCCGCGATGTTGTGGCAAAGCAGAAGGCTGCCGGTTATCATGTGATCACCGATGGAGAATTCCGCAGAACCTACTGGCATCTAGACTTTATGTGGGGTTTTGAGGGTGTTGCCCACAAACAGAGCGGTTCCGGCGTACCGTTTCACGCAGAGCTTGCAGCAGTTGAAGATACTTATCTGGTTGGCAAGGTAAAAGCGAAAGCACATCCTTTTGTAGAGTACTTTAAATTCTTAAAGCAGTTCGAGGATGAGAATACCGTTGCAAAATATACCATTCCGGCTCCAGCCCAGATGTTCCAGCAGATGATCGTTCCGCTAAACCTGGAAAGCACCAGAAAGTTCTATCCGACCAACGAAGAACTGATCCATGACATCGGTGTCGCTTACCAGGACGTGATCCGTCAGTTTTATGAAGCCGGATGCCGCAACCTCCAGTTCGACGACTGTACCTGGGGCGCAGTCGTAGGCGATGCTGCCAAACTGCGTTACAGTGCTCTCGGTCTTAATCTGGACGACGTAAAGACCGAACTTTTGAAAGTCAACAATCTGGCGCTGGAAGCAAAACCGGCCGACATGGTGATCAACTCTCACATCTGCCGCGGAAACTACCACTCTACCTTCTTTACCAGCGGTCCGTATGACTCCGTTGCAGATTATGTTTTCGCCCAGGAACACGTTGATGCCCTCTATCTGGAATATGACGATGAGCGTTCCGGCGGCTTCGCTCCGCTCGCAAAGGTAAGCCCGGACAAAAAAGTGGTACTTGGTCTGATCACAACCAAATCCCCGAAGCTTGAGGACAAGGAGACCGTAATCCGCCGGATCCATGAAGCTGCCAGATATATCCCGCTCGACCGCCTGTATCTCAGCCCGCAGTGCGGCTTCGCATCCTGCGAAATTGGCAATAAGCTCACCGAAGAAGAGCAGTGGGCAAAACTGGCTCTGGTCAAAGAAATTGCTGAGGAAGTCTGGCGCAGTGAATGTTTGTAAAATCATTGAAGCCCTCAACCGTGTTGCCGCACAGTTGAGGGCTTCTTCTTGTTTATTATCCTGGCCAAGCATCCAGTCGGCTATTCTTTGTCGTCCTCATGCTTACTGTCTAGCCATTTTCCTAACCACTCAAATATATCTTTAAACACCTCTTCCCGATTCACCTCATTCAGCACTTCATGTCGTGCCCCTGGATATAACTTCATTGTGATATCTTCCACTCCAATTTTCTGATACAGCTTCACCAGCTTTTTGACACCTTTCCCCTGCTCTCCCACCGGGTCCTGGTCACCGGACAGGATCAGATACGGAATCGTTTTCGGAATATATCCGTCTTGTTCTGCCTCTTCTGCAGCGCGGATCTCATGGAAAAAGTCCCGGTATCCTCCTGCCGTAAAGATAAAATTACAGACTTCATTGTGCAGAAAACGGTCTACATAACGCTCGTCCCTGGTCAGCCAGTCATAATGTGTCCGGATCGGCCAGAATTTCCGGCTGTAATTTCCAATCGACATTTCATACAGCAGACGGCTCCGATAATGATTTCCACATAATTTTCCAAACATCATCGCTAGCATTTCGCCGGTAAACACAAGGCCGGGAGATGGAAAACCTGTGCCTAACAGGATCACGCCATCCGGTTCTGCCCCCGGATAGGCCGCCAGATACCGTCTGGTCAGAAAAGAACCCATACTGTGTCCCAACATCACATGCTTTGCATGTGAGAACCGTTTGGCTCCGTAGCTGGCAATGCGGTGCATATCACGAATCAGGAACGTTCCACCCTGATGTTCCCCGAAAAATCCCCGTTCTTCTTTGCACGGCGCTGTTGAGCCATGTCCAAGACAGTCATGCCCGATCACGGCAATGCCATGCTCTGCCAGAAAAGATGCAAATTCTCCGTAGCGGCCCATGTGCTCATTCATCCCATGTACCAGCTGTACCCAGAGCCGAATCTGCGGCTGCTGTCCATTTTTTAATTCCGGCATCCACTCCACACAATGCAGCCTGTTTTTCCCGTCACTGGACGGCAGGTAAAATTCCCGTTTCTTCATTATATAATATCACCCCAACTTTCCCGAAGATCAAAAGTTCAAAATCTTTGCAATTTCAAGATTCGTATCACTGTCAGCATGCCACGATAGCTCCGGTTCCATACGGAAATACAGATCAATCTCTGCCATAGTCTGGCGTCTTCCATTCTTTCGCACCGCCTTTTTCTGCCGCACCACCATTTTTATCTGGCCTTTCCGTTTTTTCAGAAGCGGAATCAGACAGAAATACAGCCAGTCCTCTTTCAGCGAAAGGTGACCCAGACTCATTTCTTCCTGCGTCTTTACCATGATCTTATTTCCCTGAAATGACTCTGGAAACAACCAGTCTCCCTCATTTAACGCATCCAGCCGTTTTCCAAATGTTCCATACGGCCCTGAGCCAAGAAATGCCTGAAAATGGTAGATCACACGTCCATTCTCATCGGTCTGTTCTGGTTTTGCCAGACGCTTCAGCGTCTTGACCGGATGAAGAAACTGTCCTGCCAGAAGAGGGATCAGCTGCGCCTGACGCGCAAATCGTTCTTCGGCACTGATACCCATTTTCCCTTTTCCAGATGTCAGCCACGCTTCCTCCGCCTGTTCCAGCAGTTCCTTTGACGCATGATGAAGACTGGTCAGAAACAAAGAAAAGGTCTCTTCTTCCGGATTCCAGAAATACCGTCCCCGGGCTGCTTTATAGTAAAGCGGTGTTTCCGTCTCGGTTTTCATACTGTAATGGCAGTAAATATTACGCTCACAAAACGCAGATTCATTCTCCTCGCCATTCTGGTACGGAGCCCATTTTTCGCGATCTGAAGCAGAGTTTTGCTGATATTCCTGCTTCCAGTTTTGTTCAGGATACCCACCTGCCTGTTTTTGTCCACTGTGTCCCTTCGCTGAATTCGTTCCACTACGTTGCTGTTTCTCAAAGCAGCTCTGCACACTCCCCCATTTTCCCTGCTCCGAAATTTCCCGTAGAACCTGATATGCCTCATTGATTTCCTGGGAACGCCGCACATATTCCTGACGGATTTCCTCCGGCTGATCCCGGTCCACCGCATCTGGGTGAAAAGTTCCCATCAGCTTCCGGTACTTCTTTTTGGCTGTATCAAAATCATCTTTCTCGGACAGATTCAGAATCCAGACCGCCTGCTGCAACTTCATCTTGTTTCGACTGGTCATGGCACTTAACCCTTTAGCATCCAGGCGCCAAGATCCCGGTGCACACGCGCTGGATCCTTCTCAAAAATATTCACAAAATTCAGTGCTGCGCCGCGCTCTTTAAATGCCGGATACAAAAATCCAAACTCTGCCTCTCCCGGCTCATACTCCCCAGCCAGCGGACTGACGGTCAGGATCAGATACTCATAAATCTCCTCGGATCCCTCCAGCCACTCTTTATCACTTCCCTTTACCGGTACATCGTACCGTCCGTGGAAGAGAAAGACCGCATACGGGTAACTCGGCTGGAAATGTTCTCCAAAGACCTCATAAAATAAATCCAATGATGCATCATTCTTCATGCCGTCTTTTTTGATAGCGTTAAGGAGCTGCCACAATCCGCCCGGTTTTCTTGCGCCGTCCGGAATGCGGTATTCTTTTAACTGTTCATTGGTACTGGAAAACAGTACAGACTTGGCAAGATTTAAGTTTTTTGTCCGCTCCGGCACAGACAGTTTCAGGAAATTGGTATTGAAGGTTCCATCCACATAGCCTTCCTCGTCAAAATATGCCCCAGCGATCCGCCCAATCGACGAACGCGCCAGTGTCATGCGTCTGGTCAGTTCCAGCATATCCTCCCGATTAATCATAGGAATCTCCCCTCTTTTTGCAAATCGTAAAATCCACATCTGATTCGTAAAAAGTATCCGTTATTCACAGTTATTTTCATATGCCGCAAGAATTTTCTCCCGCAGCATCTTCTTCGTTTCCTCACTCGCAAATGCCGCGTCTGCCGCATTCAGCAACAATTTCTTTTCCTGTGCTTTTGTCAATCCAAACTCGCGCCTCAGATATTCAAATTCTTTTGACAGGCAGGTCCGCTCAATTCCCATATCATCCGTATTGACCGTAACCCGGATTCCACTTTCCAGGAAAGGAATCAGTGGATACTGTTTCATATCCGGGATTGCGTGTGTCTGGCGGTTGCTGGTCGGGCACATTTCCAGGGTAATACCGCTCTCTCGGATCTGCTCCACCACGCTCTCATCCTCGGTACTGCGCACCCCGTGACCGATCCGCTTTGTTCCAGTCTGGATTGCAGTACGCACACTCTCCGGTCCTGCTGCCTCTCCTGCATGAACAGTAAACGGGATTCCCATTGCCTTTGCCTTTTCAAACAGGCCGAGATATTTCTCCGTCGAAAACAGTGCCTCTGCCCCGGCAAGATCCATAGCCGTCACACCATGATCCTCAACCAGATATTTCTTAGCCAGCATCAGAGTTTCTTCATTTTCCTTGTCATTGTCCTCGCCGCGCATGCAGCATAAGATCAGGTTTGCCGGAATCGGAGCTATTTTCAGTCCTTCCAATGCCGCCTGCACCGCCTCTTCCTGGGGCATACCGCCCATCGTATGAAACTGCGGCGCAAAACGAAGCTCCGCATAGATCACGCCATCCGCTGCCATGTTCTCCAAAACCAGTCTCACCGCATTCTTTAATCCTTCCGGTGTCTGCATCAGCTTCCCCGGTAGGTCAAAGCACTGCAAAAAGTCATTCAAGCTCTCGCAGGACTCTGGCACTGATAAGAGCGCCAGAAGTTCTTCCTCCTTGTCCGTTGGCAACGCGATATTCTGCAGAGCAGCCAGTTTTTTCGCGATATCTACCGTAACGCTTCCATCCAGATGGGCATGAAGATCGATCAGACAACCTCTATTTTCCTTATTCATAAACATTCCACCTCATATACAAATTCAAAAATGATTCATCCTTGCAGGGATCAGACTACCATTTCCTGCATCATCTGCTATCCATTGTACGGTGTTTTCCACACTTACGCAAGAACGAATGTGCATACTTCGTCAGCTACTACATCAGCGATCATCCCTTGCCGCGTCAGGTGACCGGTTCAGGTTTTGCACAGAAAAAATATCGTAATCCTCATACTCCCGGTCACAAACATGAAGTAAAAGCAAAATGAGTTCCCGCACTGGCAATGTTATGGCCAGATCCTTTTTATAAGCAATTCCAAGATAATAGCTTGCTTCCGGAATCAATGGCATATGTCCGAAGGTGTCTGTTAGCTGAATCAGTGTCTCCGGTATGAGTCCGCAGGCGAACTGCTGGTTCAGTAAATAAAATAAATCCTTAACAGATGATGCCTGGCACAAATAATGCGGATGAATCCCTGCACGCTTCAAATAATATTCCGAAGTCAGATTTAAAAAAGAAACTTCCGGATGCTGAATATAGCCAATAGAAGAAAGTGCGTGTATCCTTGCAGCAAAATCTTTTTGTGGAAATCCAGTTGCTGCCGGGAACGTTTCCTCCAAAACAGCTGGAAATGCCAGATGAATTTCTTCCCTGCGTATCGGTATATATTCCAAAGCAGAAGTCGAAGGCAATGGGGTAACCATAAGTCCCAGATCGGCCTGATTGTTTTTTATGGCAGATTTGACCGATTTCTCTTCAACCGGAACCAGTTTTAGGGAAACATCCGGAACACGCTCAGAAAATGCCGGTTCAATCACCTGTTGAAAAAAGGGAAGCATTGTATAAAAAAAAGCGAAGCGAATTTCAAAACCAGACTTTGAATTTTTTATATTTGCTAATTGCTTTTCGGCATTATGTTTCATTTCCAGAATCATTCTTGCCCCGGAAAGATAAATTCTTCCAGGACCTGTTGGAACCATCTGACGTCCCTTCTTCTCAAAAAGCGGTGTTCCAAGTTCTTTTTCAAGTTTTCTAAGTTGCTGATTGAGCGCTGATTGTGTAATAAATAAACGTTCCGCTGCACGGGTAAGATTTTTTTCTTCATAAATTGCAGTGATATACTCTACAATTCTTGTATCCATCATATATCAGTCATCCTTGTATTTAGTATTTTCATCGTTTCTTCATTGGGATAAAAATGCTGAACATAATGTTTCTGTTCATGCTCAAGAAAACGATTTATAAAATATGTTTCCTCATCTGCAACATACAAATCTTTTCTCACAGCTAACCCAGCCCTAAGAAGAGGTGGTTTCCGCAAGCGGAACACACTGCATTTTTCCCAATCAAGCTGTGAAATAAAATGATCTGGAAGAAAGGAAACTCCCTGTCCCTTTTCCACCAGTGTTTTTACGACAAACGGATTGGATGAAGTATAAATTACGATCGGTGAAAAACCAACTTCTGCAAAAAAAGTAAGCAGATAGGGCTGGTAAGAAATATCCGAATCTGGAAGGATAAATGGTGTATGTTGGAATTCTGCCAAATCCACAAGCGGTGTATCATCATTTGTGGAGAATAAAGACGCCTTGAAAGACACCGGCACCACCATACAAAGTTCCATTTCATAAAACTGATAAAACGTAAAAGGAATATCCTGTTCAGCCGGGAAAGCGAGAATCGCAAAATCAATCTTTCCATCTGAAAGAAGACGAAGAAGTGTTCCTGATGCACCTTCCTGTATTCGAATGGAAATATTGGGAAACTGTTCAAACATATCTGCTATGACCGGTGAAATCTGAATCGAACCGGAATATCCCGAAGCTCCAACCGTCAGCTGCCGTGTTGAATTTTCGATATAGTTTTGGATTTGGCGATATGTAATATTTTTTACACGCAAAAATTCTTTTGCACTTCTAATATAAATCTGACCGGCCGGAGTTGGAATTAACTTTCTATGATAAGAGATAAAAAGCGGTGTACCTGCTTCTTCTTCCTGCATTGCCAAAAACTTACTCAGTGCAGGTTGGGAGATATGCAGCTGCCTGGCAGCTTCTGTAAGATTCTGACATTCTGCAATAGCCAGAATATATTCATACGGTCGTGAATTCATGGTTTTTGTCGCCTTATATTATAACTTTTTCTAACAATATATATAAAGATGTCGAACTTGTCAATCAAAAAAATCCCTTATATAATGACAATATCATATTTCCGGAAATGATCACTGAACTAAAAAGTATAACTAAAAATACCAAAAGGAGTTTCTTATGTTTACACGGGAAGTAATCATTGTACTATGCCTGCTTCTGTTTATGGTTGTAGGACTTTTAACCCATTTTCTGCCTTATGGCGTAATCGGCATGACATGCTGCGTCGTGCTCGTTCTCACCGGAATTAATGACATTCCAACTGCGTTTGCCGGATTTTCCAGCGGCAATACCATCATGATAGCATGTATGATTGTCGTTGCTTCTGTCCTGGGAAATACCCGACCTATGGGAAAACTAAGAGAATCGTTGAGTCACCTTCAGGGCAAATCCGGAATTTTTCTGATTCTGATGTTATTCGCAATCCTGATCCCGCTTTCTCAGTTTATGGGACAGATGGCCTGTCTCTCTATCTTATTGCTGTTTGCACAGACGCTGGACGATGAAAGTGAAATCTGTCCGGGACGCATCTTTTTCATTCTCTGCGTCATGAACTGCATGTGGGTTTCAAGATTTCCGATCGGTATGGGCGTTGCCATGTATGGTATGACTAATTCCCTGTACGAAGGATTAGTCGGACCGGAAGATCTTCTTGGCATCTACGACCTGTTCCGGATTGGTATCATTCCATCCATCGTCGGCACCATCTACTGTCTGCTCTTTTATCGTTTGATTCCGAAAACCAAAATCACCGGCGATCAGAATGCAGTAAAAAGTTATGAAAAACTGCCGATCAAAGATGAGATTGTTATCTGGGCAGTATTTTTTGCAGTAACCGGAGGATTTGCGTTTCAGAAACAGCTTGGCAGCAATATTTCAAACATCATGCCGGCAGCAGGTGTTCTGGCACTGATCATTTTTAAAGTTCTTCCAGCTGAAAAAGTCGTAAAGATTCTCACTTCCGATATGATCTGGATGGTTGCAGGTATGCAGACCATGTCCGCTGCCATGGCTTCAACTGGTGTTGGCGAACTGATCGGTAAAGGTGTCCTTACCATTCTCGGAAGCAATCCAAGCGGATTATTTGTAATGGTTGTCTTTGCAGTGTTTGCAACGATCATGACCAACTTCCTTTCAAACTTTGGAACCATGGGTGTTCTGTGTCCGATTGCTGCATCCACCGCTCTGGCCGGAGGAATGAATGTAAAATCAATCGTGCTGGTCGTTACCGCAGCATCCTGGCTGACTGCATTTATCATGCCGACCGGAAGTTCCGGCGCAATTATGGCATACGGAACCGGAAACCACAACCCACTAAAAACCATGAAGTTTACGCTGCCGCTTGTTGCACTGCTTCTTGTAACATTGATTATCTGCGCAAACATCTTTTATCCTATTTACAGTTAAACACCTGACGATTACTAACATCTAGAAAGAGGAAACAGAAATGGAATATTATATCAACCCTGGACGACTTCGCAAAAGTGTAAATTTTATCGATAATATTGTCTACTCCCATCAAAAGGATCTGGATGGAAATGACCTCGAGCTGAAAATGTCTGTCATGCTTCAAAATGGAAACAGTGAAATGCGCATTGCAGCCGGTATCGACGAAAATAAAGATCTTCGCAGTCGAAAACCTGCTATTTTGTGGATTCCGGGTGGTGGCTACCGCGGAGCAGACAAAAATTTAATGGTTGCAGAAGTGGAATATCTTGTGGAAGCCGGATATGTGGTCGCATCCATGTACTACCGCAGCAGCGCGCAGGGACATTATCCAGATCAGCTGATCGATGTAAAAACAGCCATTCGTTTTCTGCGGGCTCATGCCGCAGAATATGAAATCGACCCAGAGCGGATCGGAGTCATGGGACGTTCTGCCGGAGGTCATCTGGCAGCTATGGCTGCAATGAATACACCTGGCTATGATACAGAAGAATGGAGTGAATATTCTTCGGAAGTACAGGCAGCTTATGATATGTTTGGACCAGTCGATATCGTAACCCTGATGGAAAGTGACGAACGTGAAATGAAAGCCAATCCAAATCACCGTTGGAAAACCATCGAGGATACGCATGCCGGAGCTCTTATGGGAGGAGATCCGGCAACCATGAAAGAACGGGCAAAAGCTGCTTCTGCCGGTACTTATATTACGAAAAAGATGTGTCCGATCCTGATCATGCACGGAGATGCCGATCCTCTGGTTCCATGTGACATCAGCAAAACCTTTTATCATCAAATCTGTGATGCCGGAATGGAAGATCAGGCAGATTTTTATATGCTGAAAAATGGCGGACACGGAACTCCTGAATTTTTCCAGCCGGAAACCCGCGGAATCGTAGAACGCTTTTTTGACAAATATTTAAAAGCATAAAAGAAACGAATGACCAAAGAACTGTAAAAAGGGAATCATGTACCTTTTGTGAGTAACTCACATTTGTGTACATGATTCCCTTTTCTATTTTATATCTCCCCAAACTTCATCCGCGCTGCCTGTTTGATCAGCTCTGCTGCCTCCTCAATGCTGTAAAACGCACTGTTGATGCACAGATCACTGTTCAAAGTGTCGCTCTGGAAGCCTGGTATGTATTTTTTGTGGTAGCTTTCCCGCGCCTTGTCTGCTTCCGTTACCGCCTTTAAGGCTTCTTTTTCAGTCATTCCGAAGTATTCGATGCAGTTCTTCACGCGCACTTCATACGGCGCATAGATATAAACCCGAAGAAGTCTCGGCTCGTTCTGCAGGCAATACGCACCGCAGCGCCCTACAATGATGCAGGAACCTTTCCGGGCGAAATCCTGGATGATGCTTTTTTGCACCAGGAAGATCTCATCCCGCACATCCGGCATGCCAAGTCCGAATGGGTAACTGCGGTAAGCAAATTTGGACCGGGTATCCTCTTCTTCGCGGCTGATCTCTTTTATGGAAGTGTTCATGCGCTTTGCGGTTTCCTCCACAATGTCGCGGTCCATAAAATCAATGTGAAGCTGCTCAGAAAGCTCTTTCGCCACCAAACGTCCAAAAGAACCGTACTGTCTGGAGATGGTAATCACATATTTTTCCATGTCTTCACCTCCGTTTTACAGTACTTTGTTTAAGAAACTGATGGTACGCGGCTCTTTCGGATTTAAGATGACTTCCTGCGGAGTTCCCTCTTCCACGATGTAACCGCCATCCATGAAGATAACACGGTCTGCTACTTCCCTTGCAAAACCAATCTCATGGGTGACAATGACCATGGTCATGCCGTCTGCTGCCAGCTGCTTCATGACTGCCAGTACCTCGCCGACCATCTCCGGGTCAAGCGCGGAAGTTGGCTCATCAAACAGCATGATATCCGGCTGCATGCAGAGCGCACGTGCGATGGCAACACGCTGCTTCTGTCCACCGGAAAGCTGGGACGGATATGCATCGGCTTTCTCCGCTAAGTCCACCCGCTTTAGCATTGCCCTTGCCTTTTCCTCGGCTTCCTGTTTCGTCATTTTTTTGAGTTCTACCGGAGCCAGCATCAGGTTATGAAGGACATCCATATTATTGAACAGGTTGAAATGCTGGAACACCATGCCGATGTTCTCGCGAACCTTATTCATGTTTACTTTCTTATCGGAAATATCCACGCCGTCCACCACAATACTTCCTGCAGTAGCAGTCTCCAGCTTGTTTAAGCAGCGCAGAAAGGTGGATTTACCGGAACCGGATGGTCCTAAGATGACCACCACTTCTCCTTCGTGGATTTCCGTGGAAATATCCCGTAAAACCTCCAGGTCTCCGAAGCATTTCCGAAGTTTCTCGACTTTGATTTTTACTGTTTTATCGTTTGACACCGCGGTTCATCCTCCTCTCTACCAGCTTTGCAATGTAAGACAGGATCGTGATCACGACCAGATACATGATGCCGACGATCGTCCAGGTCTCAAAGGATTTAAACGTATTTGCCTGTACATTTTTCGCAGCAAGTACCAGCTCCGGAAATCCGATTACCGACAGAATTGAGGTATCCTTTACGGTGATGATGAACTGGTTGATGATGCTCGGGATCATGGTGCGGATTGCCTGGGGAAGAATGATCTTTCTCATGGTTTTCCAGTAAGGAAGACCTAACGATCTTCCGGCTTCCATCTGACCGATATCCACGGACTGGATACCGGCACGGATGATCTCAGCCATATAAGCGCCGCAGTTTAAGGCGAGGCAGATGGTGCCGGCCTGAAGTGCTGACAGGGTAAATCCATTTCCGATGCCCAGAATGGTATTGAGCAGATACGGAATACCAAAGAATACAAAGAACGCCAGCACGATCATTGGCACACCACGTATGACGAATACGAAAATCTGTGCAATGATGTTGCATGCCTTGTTCTTTACAACACTGAGAAGTCCGAAGATCATTCCCAGAATACATGCAAATACCAAACCTAAGAATGCAAGCAGCAGGGTCCGTCCCATTGCAAGCAGAAGAAGCTCTCCGTAGGTGGTGATAATCTTAACCATAATGCCTCACCCTTCTTTTTCTTTGTTACACACATCATGGACGCGCCTAAGACGCGTCCGCCTTGTGTTTCAGTTTTTGTGTTTCAGACACATACCTGCTATCTTTTGATTACTCACCCAGATACTTCGCAATGATCTCATCATAAGTTCCGTTATCCTTGATGTCCTTCAGACCAGCGTTGAACATATCAACCAGTTCCTGCTTGCTGTCATCGAAGATGGCGAAACCATACTCAGCCGGATCGTTGCCGGTACCGTCTACCAGCTTCATGGCAATGCCGGTATCCTTGATGTTGCTTGCCATGATTGGGGTATCATCGAAGCAGGCTGCAACCTGACCACCTACAACTGCCTGGTACATGGTCGGTGAATCCTCGAAATAGGTAATCTCAAAACCGTACTCATCTTTGATGCTCTCTGCATAATCTGCACTCATGGAAGCGGTTTTTACTGCTACTTTCTTGCCGCTTAAGCCATCAAATCCGGTGATATCAGAGTTTTCAGCAACTGCCATGCTCTGGTTTGCATCATAATAGCCATCGGAGAAGATCCAGCCGGAAGACTTACGCTCATCGGTAATGGATGCGCCTGCGATCATACCGTCTGCCTGACCAGACTGACATGCTGCGATGGAAGCATCCCATCCAAGAACCTGTACATCGTACTTGAAGCCCTGGTCCTCTGCAATCGCCTTGAGGATATCCATATCAATTCCTACGAAATTACCGCTCTCATCGGTATACTCAAACGGCTTAAAAGCAGTATCGGTTGCGATGACCCAGGTCTTATCTGAGGTATCTGCTGCTGCGGTAGTCTCATCTGCCTTGGACTCTGCTGCAGTGGTGTCTGCTGCGGTAGTATCTGCTGCTGCGGTGGTGTCTGCGGTTGTGCTCTTAGAGCCGCCGCATGCAGTCAGAGCTGCTGTCATTGCTGCTGCCATTACCATAACCATTGCTTTCTTTTTCATAATCTTGTTCTCCTCTCTTTTCTCCGTGACGGTTCGCATGTTTCCTCTTCCGATCACGCATTTATCTGAAATGGCTCTCGCCAATCCAAGATCACTTTTTTCCATTGCAGGCATCGACAAATGCCTGAACTAGCTTTTTACACTCCGGATCGCTTTCAAACGCAAATTCCGGATGCCACTGCACTCCGACCAGAAACGATTTGCCCGGTACGGAAATAGCCTCCACCAGTCCGTCTTCTGAGTACGCCATCGCTTCAGCCCCCGGCGCCAGTTCTTTGATTGCCTGATGGTGATAACTGTTCACCGCATGTTCCCCGGCCCCGATGATATCGGAAAGCTTTGTTCCTGAAACCACATCAACCTTATGGATCGGTTTGTCATACGGCGGTGTCATGTGATGTTCCGTTTCCGATGGATGCTCGGTTGGAAGATCCTGGTAAAGTGTTCCGCCAAGCAGGACATTCATGAGCTGAACGCCCCGGCAGATGCCAAACACCGGCTTATCTTCCTCCAGTGCTTTTTTGAAAAGATACGTTTCCATCTGATCCCGGCTGCTGCATGCTGTACCACAGGTCGCTTTCGCATGTTCTCCATACAATTTTGGATCCACATCGTGTCCTCCTGTCATCAGGATTCCATCGCACAGCCGGAAGCAGTCATCCAGTTCATCCGTGTCTATCGTCAGGGGAAGCATAACCGGAAGTGCTCCACATGCTTCCAGTACCTTCATGTATCCAGGAAGCATCCAATAGCTGTCCTTCTCATCGTCATAAAGAGGGATCAGACCAACTATTTTTTTCAAAATTACTCATCTCCTCTCTCGGAAAGAACAGCTGCACGGCTGTTTTTTGTTTTCTAACCGTAATGGTAATTCCAATTATGTAACAAAGGGGTATGTTGTGATATAACAAAAGGGACCTACATCTTCTCATCTGATGTAGACCCCTTTGTCTTGTCACGTATGATAGCATGATGATTTTCAAAAGTCAAGTTAAGACATAAGCTTTCTCTATTTTGCACATCAATTCCTAAATTTCCACACAATTTTTCTTAACTATCTTAAGTTTACATGGTGTTCTTGTGCCGTTCACAATGAAAAAGTTGTATAAAATACACAATGCAGATTGTAATTTTTATCTGTTTTCGCTATAATCGTACTGTTCAGATACAGCAATCCGGGATTTTAAAACCATCTGTTTCTGCATAATTTTTACAAGGAGGCCCTATCCATGCCATTTTTGCACCAGACATTTACCGATTACAATCTGGAGGAATTTACACGTTTTAATATGATCGTTCCTTTCCGGATCAGCAAATTCCGCTCCAAATTCCTTACTGTATGCTATATTCTTATGATCTTTTCCGGATTTTTACGCGTATTTACCGATCCGGGAACCTCTGCCTTCACTTATCTGCTGATTGTCTTTGCCATTCCGCTTGTTCTGGTGTACGTCTCCAAGCGCCAGTGCCGCAAGGTTTACAATACCAATCCGGAACTGCAGAACCGCCACTCTGTCATGCGTTTCTACGAAGACCATCTGCAGGAAACCAGCAATCACCAGTCTGTTGACATTCCTTACAGCAGCATCGCACATCTGGTAGAGACCAGAACCCACTTTTATCTGATGACTGCCGCAAATCAGGGCATGATCATTGTAAAAGCGAACTGTTCTGCTGAACTGATCCAGTTCATCCGCGGGCTCAAAAAATAATTTTTATCTAAAAAATAGTTTTTAGCATTGAAAAATAGTTAGTTTTCGTTTAAAATATAGACACTGACAGTTTTTTAACGGCAGCATCTTGTATAAAAAGCATAATGTTCGGGACCCATCTTCTATCAATACAAGCAAATTTCATCTGCCGTTCTGGGGAGGTTTACCGTCATGTCTATTCACACTTACATCCGGCGCTATTTGCTGTTTTTAACCGGAGTCATCTTGAGCGCCACCGGTATCGCTTTCATCACACGTGCAGGACTTGGTACATCACCGGTATCCGGACTGCCGTTTGTGCTGAGCCTGGTCACTGGAATTTCCATGGGGACCTACACATTTTTATTCAATATGACATTCCTGATCCTGGAAGCTTTGCTCCGCAAAAAATTCAGCATCCAGCAGACCCTGCAGATTCCGATCACATTCTTTTTCAGTTTCTGCATCGATCAGGCCATGGGCTTCATCCCGACCCGCTTTGGCGGTCCATGGGGAGCATCCTTTGTCTATCTGATCATCGGATGTGTCATTATGGCACTGGGCATCAGCTTTGAGGTCATCGCCGATGTGATTATGCTTCCGGCAGAAGCTCTGGTTCGCGAGCTGTCCAGACAGACCGGCATCCGTTTCGGAAATGTCAAGGTCGCATTCGACAGCACCCTGACCATCCTGGCTATGGTCGTTGCCCTCATTGCATTCCACAAACTCAACGGCGTGCGTGAAGGTACCCTGATCAACGCACTCTGCGTTGGACAGCTGGTCCGTCTGTGGCGTTCTTTCCTGGAAGCGCCGCTCAAAAAAGTATGTACGGCAGAACCGGTCGCCGAATAAACGTTCTGTATGTTCACACAAACCCCCGGCTGTACAGCCTGGTGAATTTCTCACCGGATGTACAGCCGGGGGTTGTTTTTTTGTCCACTTTTCTATTTCTTACCGAAGCATCGCAGTTTCTTTCATTTCCATGGAACAAGCCACTGTCTGCAAAAATAACGCATGGATCCGGCTATCTTCATCCAGTTCCGGATGAAACGACATGCCAAACTGGTTTTTATAACGGACCGCAACCAGATGTCCATCCACCTTTGCCAGCACCTGCACCTCCGTCCCTGCCTCTTCCATATAAGGAGCACGGATAAAGGTCATAGGCACCTTTCCAATTCCGGCAAACTCCTGCACAGTGTGAAAACTTCCGAGCTGTCTTCCATAAGCATTGCGGCGCACAGAAACCGGAAGGGTTCCAAAATACACATGCTCGTCGTTCGTCAGATGTTCTGCCAGAAGAATGAGTCCGGCACAGGTCGCAAGAACCGGCATCCCATCCTCAATCTTTTCTTTCAGGATATCAAACATCCCAAGTTCCCTCAGCAGCTTTCCCTGAACAGTACTCTCACCGCCCGGAAGCACCAGAGCGTCAAACTCTGCATCCAGATCTTCTTTTTTGCGCAGCTCGATGCACTGCGCACCCAGGACTTCCAGCTTTTTCTCATGCTCGATGAAGGCTCCCTGGACTGCCAGGACTGCAATCTTCATCCTATTTGCCCCTCTCTGCCATTAACAGCGCGATTTCCTGCTCGTTGATGCCAACCATGGCCTCGCCAAGATCCTCAGAAAGCTCTGCCAGCATCTTATGGTCATTGAAGTTGATAACCGCCTTGACGATCGCTGCCGCACGCTTCTTCGGATCACCGGATTTAAAAATACCGGATCCGACAAAAACACCTTCCGCGCCAAGCTGCATCATAAGTGCCGCATCTGCCGGGGTTGCCACGCCACCTGCCGCGAAATTTACAACCGGAAGACGTCCGTTGTCATGCACATACTGCACCAGGTCATACGGAACTCTTAAAACCTTTGCCTCCTCAAACATATCCAACAATCTCCTTTGCGTAAACACTCCTATGCGTTCCGGACCGCATCGGTGATCTTGTTCCACATTATAGGCGCTATCTGGATATTTCAAAATAGCCAGTATTTGTATTTTTAACCAGTCCAGTTTTTCGTTGCTCTGCATCCAGCAGCTCTGCGAACGGCCTCGGCTTACTGTAGTAATGTCCCTGCGCGAAATCACAGCCCATATCGTAGATCAGCTCTGCCTGTTCTTTTGTCTCGATTCCCTCGAAGATTACCTGCATGTTCAGTGCTTTTGCCATATTCATGATAAAGCGGATGACCTCCTGGTGGCGCTTGTCGTTCACATCCTCCACCACAAACTGGCGGTCCAGCTTTAAATAATCGACCGGCAGCCTTGCCGCCATGGCAAGGGAAGATTCAGCTGGATCTGGTAATAGCCATCATCATAGGGAATACGCAGGTACTTGTCTGCCCAGGAAAAATACTCCGCACAGTCCCAGGAAAAATGTTTGAAATCCTGCTGGCATGTGATATAGCCGATAAATACCAGATGATGCTTCTGGACTGCCTTAATACACGCAGATATCTCATGCGCAAAACCTTTTAACCGAAAAGAAAGCACGGTGTCACGGTTTTTGTGCAGTTCTGCCTCAAACAGCACTTCCGGATTTTCCAGATATTCTTCCAGGAAGGTATCTGTTTTAACCCGGTTACCGCGGTCCTCTTTAAAAATCCGCCTGATCTTCCAATTTTTTCACATAACAGGAACACTGCCTGATACTCATCACTGTGCATACGTTTCATTCGCTTTTTCTACCAGTTCCCTTGCATCTTCTGTATAAATATCGATTGGCCACAGTTCCCCTACCCGGCGCATACTCTCTGCAATGATCTCCGCAAAAATATCATCCAGCCACTGTTATGACCATTCTTTTTCTGCGATCCGTACCGCGATTTCTGTCACATAATCTTCCATCCGCTTTACCGAAAGATTGTCCATCACATCGCGCTCTACATAGGGACCTTCTGTCTGAATTTTATGTTCCTTTCGGTAGGTCTCCATACGCTCATACGCTTCCCTCATTTCCATCCAGGAACCCACATGAAATCCAGTCAGGTAGTCTCCTTCCGGAAGGATCTGATACGTCATATGATCCGGCTTTTGCTGTAACAGAATAAGTACATTATCGTACACGTTATAATCCTGATTTTGCACATTTCCTTCATGCTGAAAATATGCCACCTCATAATCATTTCTCTGCTCCGTATTCTTAAAATCCAGGATCAATGCATTGGTTTTTTCTACGTAATCCTGCTCCGAGCTGCCATCCATCTGCCGGATCAGATAATACCGCTCCGGATAATGCCGGATCTGTATTTTGGAAAAATCCTGTCTCAGTGCTGTACTGATTTTTTCCCGGCGCTGCCGGATCCACCCTCGCATGTTTTCCAGTTTTGCGATTTCCTGCTCGATCTGCGCTTCCCGCTCTGTAAAAATGCGCATCAGTTCCTGCGGGCTGCGCATTTGCAGGAAACGGCGGATTTCCTTTAGCGGCATGCCAAGATCCCGCAGAATCAGAATCGTATCCAGAGTTTCCACCTGATACAGGGAGTACATGCGGTAACCATTTTCAGCCACAAACTCTGGGGAAAACAGACCAATTTCATCGTAATGAAACAAGGTATGCTTCGTCACTCCGGTCAAAGCCGCAAACTCTCCGGTTGTCATATATAAATTACGATCCATATATCCAATTCCTTTCTGTCATGATCTATTTCAAAAATAATTTTAATTTCTCTTGACTATCGGGTAACCCTATGGTTTATTCTCTCAAAAGTCACCTGTATGTTCAAGACTATTTTCAGAATATCGAGGAGTTTTTATAATGACAACATCCATTAATCAGCATTTCAGCCCCTGGTCGCTGCTGAAATTTGCGTTTCCATCTATTATCATGATGATGTTTATGTCCCTCTACACGATTGTGGACGGCATTTTCGTATCCCGCTTTGTCGGAAGCAATGCGCTTTCTTCCTTAAATATCGCCTTTCCTGCTGCCAGCGTTGTCATCGCTGTCGGCACCATGCTGGCAACCGGCGGCACAGCTGTCATCAGCAAATATCTGGGCGAGGGCAAAAAAAGAGAGGCACGGGAATGCCTCTCTCTGTTTCTTTTAGTCGGACTGTTATTCAGCTTTTTCGCCGCTTTGATCGCTGTTCTCTTTCCAGAACCGATCTGCCGGATGCTTGGTGCAAACGACCTGCTTCTGGCTGACAGCATAACCTACTTGAAGATCCTGCTTTTGTTTTCCCCGGCCTGTATGCTCCAGACCCTGTTCCAGTGTTTTCTGGTTACTGCCGGAGCTCCGCATATGGGGCTGATCCTCACAATCCTGGCCGGACTGGTCAATGCCGTTATGGATTATGTTCTCATTGTACCGTGTCAGCTTGGAATCGGCGGAGCCGCCATGGCAACCGGACTGGGACAGACCATCCCTGCCGTGATCGGACTGGTCTTTTTCCTGTCACCCAGACACGAACTGCATCTGACCCGTTTTTCTTTCCGTGTAAAAGAACTCCTGCAGGCCTGCTACAACGGTTCTTCCGAAATGGTCACCCAGTTTTCCAATGCCGTGATCACCCTTTTATTTAACATCATCCTGATGCGCCTGGCCGGACCAAACGGGGTTGCCGCCATCACCATTCTTTTGTACGGTCAGTTTTTATTCCAGGCCTTTTATCTGGGATTCTCCATCGGCATCAGCCCAGTGATCGGATTCCAGTACGGCGCTGAAAACCGAAAGGAGCTGAAAAATATTTACCATATTTCTTTCTGGTTCACTGCAATCATTTCCGTATTTATGACTGCGGCCGCCATTTTTCTTTCCACTGGCATTGTCACCATCTTCACGGATGATCCGAAAACCTATGAACTGGCTGTCACCGGCTTCCAGCTGTTTGCCGTAAACTTCCTGTTCTGCGGTTTTAATATCCTTTCCTCCGGATTTTTCACCGCGTTGTCGAACGGAAGGGTATCCGCAATCATTTCCTTTGCGAGAACTCTGGTATTTACCACGATCTCCCTGCTGATCCTGCCGCAGTTTCTTGGAATCAACGGTGCCTGGCTCGCTGTACCGATGGCAGAGTTTCTCACTCTGCTTCTGTCCATTGGTATGCACCGGAAATACTTTTTCCGGGAAGGTAGGCAGAATTATTTTCTGAAATAACACCAAATTCATTATAAACTGCTTCGACAATAAAAGGTTCTCTTTTACCGGTTATTTCGTAAAAAGAGAACCTTTTTGTTACTGAAATCTTATTGATCGCACACAGAACCATCTATTCTCATTCTAGTAGCAATTTTGTGCGACTGAAAAGGAAATAGTTTCTCTACATCTGGCACCAGTTCAATTCCCAATCCTGGTTCTGTTGGAATTTCAACATAACCGTCTTTTACATTTGGTACATGATTCACCATATCACGCATGCGTAATCCACTTTTCTTACCCATAAACTGATCTTGGGTGGAACGAACATCTGGTGATGGATACTCTGCAATAGCCAAATTATCAATGGCTGCACATAACTGTAACTCTGCATTCGTAGCAACAGGACTCAGCGGGTTGTGCGGCACCAGACTACAATGATGAGATTCTGCCACAGCCGCAATTTTCATAGCTCCCGTAATACCTCCACATAAACAAATGCTTGCTCTTACATAATGGCATGCTCTTCTTTCCAAAAGCATTTGAAATTCAAAAATATTATGAATACGTTCTCCAGTAGCAATGGGAATCCTAGAAGCAGAAGCCACTTGTGCCATTGCATCAAAATTATCTGGTCTAATTGGATCTTCCAAAAACATAGGGTTAAATTGTTCCAGTTTACCCGACAAAGAAATAGCCAAAGCAGGTTCCAGTCTTCGATGCAATTCCAGACAAATGTCCATATCTTTTCCTACTGCTTCTCGTATTTTTCCTACCCGCTCTTCTGCTTTATATAACATTGCCGCAGTTCCATCAGAAAATGGCACATCCGAAGGTTCATCCAAAAACGGATTAATATGTCCCACTGCTGTATATCCCTCTTCTTTTGCCTTTAAGCAATGTTCGACCTGTTCTTCTACCGTACAGCCATTCACATGTGCATATACTCTCACCTTGTCTCTACATTTTCCACCAAGCAACTGCCATATAGGCGCATTGTAATATTTTCCCTTGATATCCCATAATGCAATATCTATCGCGCTCAAAGCACCCATGATTGCTGCGCCACGGAAATGCGAATAGCGATACATGGACTGCCAAAGATGTTCAATATCCATCGGATCTTTTCCAATCAGATACTGGGAAAACGTTTCTATTGCCTGTGCACTGGCATCCAAAAATCCCCATGCTCCACTTTCCCCCAAACCTGTGATTCCTTCATCTGTGAGTATCTTACAATAAACAGCTCTGTTTGATTTTATTACTTTTACATTTACAATTTTCATATCGCTTCTCCAACCTTTTACCATATTGTTTATATGAATCATAGCTCGGCATGTCCATTCAGCCAAACATACCAAATACAACTCCCGAAATTGCAAGTACAATGGCTCCACCAATTCTAGAGGAAATTGATGCGTAAGTCATAAGATCCATTCTGTTTCCAGCAGCCAAAATCAGCATATCTCCACTGCCTCCCATGTTAGCCATGCATAACCCTCCTGTCATTGCGGCATCTATTGGATAAAAGCCCACGAGATAACCAATCAGCGCACTTCCCAAAATACAACCTACAATAATAGCAACAGAAAGCACCAGTGTTTTCACTGACATAGCATCGATAAAGCTCTGAAAATCCAGAAGAGAAATTGCCATTCCTGCAAATACTGACGGTGTCAGCCAAACTTTCATTACATCATAGACTTTGCAAATTCCTTTTCTTAATTTTGCAGACAACACACCACTAATATTTAATCCAACCGCAATAATAACCAAGTATGCATACTGATGAATCGATACACCAAAAATTTTAGGAAGAAACCATTTGGAACAAAGACCGGCAAATACCCAGCACCCAGCCATGATCATCATTCCATTTCCCATATCTTCTAAACTGTATGTAACCTGCTCCGAATCTCCAATGCTATCTTTGTCATTCTTTTTACGTAATAATTGACTTCCATCTCCTGTCATTTTTGGAAATTTCTTTCCTAAAAGATCCAAACCAACAGCAAAGAAAATGCAAAGAATATTAGCAACCATCAATGCAGACATCGCAATGCCGTAATATACATCCTTGTCTTTTCCTGTCACCTCTTCATAAATGCTACTCATTGGAAGAGCACCTGCTGCACTTCCACCACCCATTATAGGCATCACATAAGTCATCAAAATGTCTCCGATACTTAAATGGAAACAAATCATGCCTGCTGCAGCCGCCATAATCGCAGCTCCTACTAAGCCACCTAAAATACACGGAAGATATCCGACCAAAGATTTTAACAAAATTTTTCGCTCAATAGCCATAACTGCGCTTACAATCAATAATGTAAGAAAAAAAGCTTGAAAATTGATTCCAGACATCCAGTTATTTGCAGCTTCAACATAAGCTTCCGGTATTAATTTCGCCCATGTTGCAAAAGAACCAAGTAATAATAAAAGTAATGGTCCACCACCTAAATAATCTTTTACGATTGGAAGCTGATTGCCCACTCCCATGATTATAGCTCCGATTACTGTAAGCCAAAATATTGTAGAGCCAAAATCTGTTCCCATTTTTCCTGAGTACATACCTAATACCGTTATCCCAGCTAACACCACCCATGTCAGTAAAGGCAAACCCATCCATTCATACTTTTTCGAAACACCCATAATAATATTCTCCTTATATTTTTTTCTTTTTTCTTAAATATTTGTCGACATATATCAAGAATTTTTATGCAATTTCTGCATTTATTGACTTTGCTGCAAAAGCATCATATACTTTATGACATAATTATATTGTGTAATTCATCATTTTGTCCAATATGTTCCCATAAATAATACTATAAACAAATATTTATAATTCAAGGAGTGTGCTTTATGTCTTTCGATAAATTAGATTATGTCATAGCTGTTGCTCAAGAACAAAATTTAACAAAAGCTGCAGCCAGACTATATATTTCACAGCCCGCATTAACAAGTGCATTAAATAAGTTAGAAAGCGAATTAGGTGTGAAACTTTTTGATCGTAAACATTCACCGATCAGACTGACCGCTGCCGGAAATCTCTATATACAAGAAATGAACCATATCCGGCAACTGCAGATCAAAATGCAAAACCAATTATCATCTTTATCAAAAACTCGTTTCTGTCTAAGCATCGGAAGTGGACGTGGGCATTATTGGCTTCCCCTTTTACTGCCCACGTTTGCAAAACTTCATCCAGACGTGCAATTGTCCATCAATAACAACGCTTTGAATACACATGACAAAAACATTGACAATCTTCCTGCTACTCTAGCGATCGGAACTTTTAGCCTTTCAAACACGCATAACAATATTCAAGATGAATTTTTAATCCAAGAAAATCTTATCTATGTAATACCTCAATCGCTTGGCCTTATTTCACCAGAAAAATACAAAGGATGCTCTATTGAACATCCTTGCCTTATCGATTCTTCTATATTAGACGGTGCACCTTTTGTTTGTGGCGAAAATATTAATAATTACACATATTTTTTAGAACGAGAAATGAATCGCTATCAGTTTAAATATGGAAATCTAATAACCTATGGTACGCCTCAAGCTGCTCTGCTTCTTGCCAGCAATGGCATGGGCGTTACATTCATTTCTCAAAGTATTTGCAGATGGGAACAAATTGCATCTCGATACGATGTTTATTTTTGTACTTTGGATTCAACACCTCCCGTTCAAAACATTCACGCCTTTTATGCTGAAACTCCCAATAACGTCAATTTAATTCAAGATATGCTTGATTTAATTCGTAAACAATTAATCCCACAGCTCTATCCTTTATAAACATAAAAAATCCGAATGTCATTACACCATATGTTACCGTGTAATGACATTCGGATTTTTCTAAAAACACCTATGATGATCAGTTTCTACTCAGATACCGCTTCACATACTTTCCAGTATAAGATACCGGGCTTTCTGCGACTTCCTCCGGCGTTCCTTTCGCGATAACAGTTCCACCGCGCTCGCCGCCCTCCGGTCCAATATCGATCAGGTAATCCGCTGTTTTGATCACATCCAGGTTGTGCTCAATGACAATGACCGTATTACCACCATCCGACAATCTGCGCAGGATCTCCACCAGCTTGTGGACATCCGCAAAATGCAGACCGGTTGTCGGCTCATCCAGAATATAAACGGTCTTTCCGGTTCCACGGCGGCTTAACTCCGTCGCCAGCTTGATCCGCTGTGCCTCGCCGCCGGAAAGCTGGGTTGACGGCTGTCCCAGACGGATATACGAAAGTCCCACGTCATTCAAGGTCGCAATCTTCCGGTAGATCGACGGCACATTCTCAAAGAATTTCATAGCCTCTTCTACCGTCATGTTCAGCACATCGTAAATGCTCTTTCCCTTATATTTCACTTCCAGCGTCTCGCGGTTATAGCGTTTGCCCCCACAGACTTCACACGGCACATAGACATCCGGCAAAAAATGCATCTCAATCTTGATGATGCCGTCACCGCTGCAGGCCTCACACCGACCGCCCTTCACATTAAAGCTGAAACGTCCTTTGTTATAGCCCTTCGCCTTGGCATCCGGCGTCGACGCAAACAGGTCGCGGATCATATCAAACACGCCCGTGTAAGTTGCCGGGTTAGAACGCGGAGTACGGCCGATCGGGGACTGGTCAATGTTGATGACCTTATCCAGCTGCTCCAATCCCTCGATCTTCTTAAATTTGCCCGGAATAGTACGCGCACGGTTCAGCTTTCTTGCCAGTTCCTTATAAAGGATTTCGTTGACCAGGGAACTTTTTCCCGAGCCGGAGACACCGGTCACGCAGGTCATAATGCCAAGCGGGAAGGAAACATCGATATTTTTTAAGTTGTTCTCTGCTGCCCCGCGCACCGTGATCCAGCCGGTCGGCTGTCTGCGCTCCTTCGGAACCGGGATCTGGATGCGTCCGCTCAAGTACGCACCTGTGATAGACTTTTCGTTTTTCATGATTTCTTCTGCCGTGCCAACCGCCACGACTTCTCCACCATGTTCCCCCGCTCCCGGTCCGATATCCACAATACAGTCCGCTGCCCGCATGGTGTCTTCATCGTGTTCGACCACAAGCACGGTATTTCCAAGATCGCGCAGATGTGTCAGGGTCGCAAGAAGCTTATCATTGTCGCGTTGATGCAGACCGATACTCGGCTCATCCAGGATATAGGCAACTCCGACCAGACCGGAACCAATCTGCGTTGCCAGACGGATCCGCTGTGCCTCACCGCCGGATAACGTACCAGTTGCCCGGGAGAGAGACAGATACTCCAGACCGACATTCAGCAGGAAATCCAGACGCGCCTTGATCTCTTTTAAGATCTGATGACCGATGGACTCCTGCATCGGCGTCAGCTTTAAATCCTCCAGAAAAGCACGGAAGCGGGTAATGGACAGCTCCGTTGCCTCATAAATATTCAGATCACCAACTGTAACCGCCAGGGGACCCGGCTTTAAACGCTGACCCTTGCAGGCCTTACACGGTGTGATGCGCATAAACGTCTCGTATTCCGCTTTCGATGCCTCGGAAAAGGTTTCCTTATAGCGGCGCTCCACATTGCGGATCAGACCTTCGAATGCGACCGGGTAAATGCCCTCACCGCGCTGTCCCTTGTAATAAACTTTGACCTCTTTCCCGTTCGTTCCATGCAGGATCACATCCTGGATTTCCTTCGGGTAATCTTCAAACGGAGTATCCAGATCAAAATGATACTCCTTGCACAGCGCATCCAAAATGGCATGGGTAAAACTGCTCTTTTCCGTGCAGGACTGCCAGCCCATCACCACAATGGCTCCTTTGGAAATGCTTAAGGACTTATCCGGGATCATAAGGTCCTCATCAAATTCCATCTTATACCCGAGACCGAAGCACTCCGGGCAGGCGCCAAACGGATTATTAAAGGAAAAGCTTCGCGGCTCCACCTCTTCGATGCTGATGCCGCAGTCCGGACAGGCAAAGCTCATGCTGAAATTGATCGGCTCCCCGTCGATCACATCAACGATCATGAGACCATCCGAAAGTCCCATAACGGTCTCGATGGAATCCGTCAAACGCTTTTCGATGCCCTCCTTCACCACCAGACGGTCTACCACGATCTCAATATTGTGTTTGATGTTCTTTTCTAACTTGATCTCCTCGGAAAGGTCATAGAGATTCCCGTCAATGCGCACGCGCACATAGCCGCTGCGGCGCGCCTGCTCCAAAAGCTTGACGTGTTCCCCCTTGCGCCCGCGCACCACCGGTGCCAGAAGCTGGATCTTCGTGCGCTCCGGCAGCTGCAGGATCTGGTCAACCATCTGGTCGATGGTCTGTTTTTTGATCTCACGTCCACACTTCGGACAGTGCGGAATACCGATGCGTGCATACAGAAGACGCATATAATCGTAGATCTCCGTCACCGTTCCCACCGTGGAACGCGGGTTGCGGTTGGTCGATTTCTGGTCGATGGAGATGGCAGGAGAAAGTCCCTCAATGCTTTCCACATCCGGCTTTTCCATCTGTCCCAGGAACTGTCTGGCGTAGGAAGACATCGACTCCATATAACGCCGCTGTCCTTCTGCATAGATGGTATCAAACGCCAGGGAAGACTTGCCCGAACCACTTAATCCAGTCAGAACTACCAGTTCATTTCTTGGGATATCCAGGGATATATTTTTTAAATTGTGCTCATTGGCACCTCGAATCTTGATATACTGCTTTGCCATGGCCGTAAACCTTTCTTGTGCATCGTTGCATCGTCACTTGTACGATTCCTCTTTTTAGTGTAACTCAGATACCAGCCCATTATACCACAGCAACAGGCTGCTTGCAAACATTTGTTCGCAGACTAAACAATTTAGCACAGTAAATATCAAAGGTGCGAAAGCTCCCGCAGCCGCCATGCATGGCGGCTGTGGGAGCTTTCGCACCTCGTTTGTTATCATGCGATATTGTTACTGCGCAGCTTCTTCCTGACTCACCGGAACGCTATCTTCCTCTGTTTCCTTCCCGGCATTCAGAATCTCCATGAATTCCTCACCGGTAATGGTCTCGCGCTCCAGCAGATAAGCGGAAATCTCGTTTAACTTGGCTGCATTGTTCTTTAAGATCTGCATTGCCTTGTCATACTGCTGTTTTACGATGTTGACGACTTCTTCATCGACTAGTCTTGCAGTCTCCGGGGAACATACCATGGAAGTATCGCCGCCCAGATACTGGTTGTTCACGGTTTCCAATGCTACCATACCAAACTGGCTGCTCATACCGTACCGGGTTACCATGGCACGTGCGAGCTTGGTCGCCTGCTCGATATCGTTTGCCGCGCCGGTCGTGATGGAATGGAAGATAAATTCCTCTGCGGCACGACCGCCGGTCAGCGTCGCGATCTTGTTCAATGCCTCTTCTTTGCTCATCAGGAAACGCTCGCCCTCTTCCACCTGCATGGTATAACCAAGGGCACCGGAGGTACGCGGGATGATGGTGATCTTATGCACCGGAGCGCTGTTGCTCTGGCACGCTGCCACCAGCGCATGACCCACCTCGTGGTAAGATACGATACGCTTCTCGTTCATGGACACACCGGCATCTTTTCTCTGGTAACCAGCAATGACTACCTCAACACTCTCTTCCAGGTCTGCCTGGCTTACAAAAGCGCGACCCTGACGGACCGCACGCAGTGCGCCCTCGTTGATGATATTGGCAAGCTCCGCACCGCTGGCACCGGAGGTTGCACGTCCGATGGCATCGAAATCGATGTCACTTCCGAGTTTTACATTCTTTGCATGAACTTTCAGGATTGCCACACGCCCCTTCAGATCCGGAAGTTCAACCGGGATCCGGCGGTCAAAACGGCCAGGACGAAGCAGCGCCTTATCCAGGGACTCCGGACGGTTGGTTGCTGCCAGAATCACAACACCCTTGCGGCCATCGAAACCATCCATCTCGGTTAACAGCTGGTTTAACGTCTGCTCACGCTCATCATTTCCGGAGAAACCGGAACCATCACGCTTTTTACCAATGGTATCGATCTCATCGATAAATACGATACAAGGTGCTTTTTCATTTGCCTGCTTAAACAGATCACGCACCTTGGCTGCGCCCATACCAACGAACATTTCCACGAATTCCGAACCGGAAATGGAAAAGAACGGGACATGTGCCTCACCGGCTACTGCCTTTGCAAGCAGAGTTTTACCGGTTCCAGGAGGGCCCACAAGCAGGGCACCCTTCGGAAGTACAGCACCGATATCTGCATACTTCTGCGGATTGTGAAGGAAATCTACGATCTCCTTCAATGCCTCTTTCGCTTCTTCCTGACCAGCTACGTCGGCAAAGGTTTTGCCGGTCTCAGTCTCCGCGTAGATCTTGGCATTGGACTTTCCGAACGTCATGGCATTGCCCATGCCTCCCATACGCTTCGCCATACTCTTGCTGAGCACCTGACCGATGATCACAAACATGAGGATCGGCAGAACCCAGCTAAAAATAAAATTCTGCAGCGGTGATGCCTGTGTCGGGATCGTCTCTGAGAAACTGATTCCTGCATTTCTCAGTCTGGTCGTCAGGTCATCATCCGGCCAGATACCTGTTTTGTACAGTTTAATATCTGCGTTTTTCCAGGACTTCATGGGAAGCTGACCATTTAAAACCTGCTGCACATCCTCTGTCCAGAAGGTCAGCTGATTGTCTCCTCTTGTTACTCCTGCGATCTGTTTGTTGTCCAGCATATCCAGAAACTGATCGTAGGTAACTTCCGTTACGGAACGCTCTGCCAGGGCCGGCATAACCAGCGCATTCAGCAGAACCGTAATCAGAAGAATGATGCCATAGTAATAAAGCAGCTTTTTATTTGGCCGCTTTGGTCCGTCTTCTTTCATACCCATACGTTTGCTCTCCTTTATGTCTTTCGTGTTGTATCCAGAATTTTTGCAGCTGTTCTTCTCTCTTCACATATGGCTGTTCACACACTGACCTTCCCCCATATGTGACTGAAAACGAATGTTTCCCAGCTTTTTCTGTTCTATTAAGTATACAACAGAAGCGGGGAATTTTAAACCCCCGCTCCTGTTAAAACTTTCTAAATTCTTTGTGTCGCATCTGTGAACTGCAAATTTAACAAACTAATCCGGGATGACCGGGACTGCGTCCGCCGGGACCGGGCTCACAAAGCCTGCTGCCGTGCGCTTTTCAAATTCTGCCCTTGCTTCTTTTAAGATTTCCGGCTGGTTATAAAGGTCGATGGCTGCCGCCGCCAGTACCTTTCCAGCATGGACCGCTGCCTTGTGTCCAATTTCAGTCCGGTCGCAGGAAACATTCTGCCAGCTGTGTCCCGGGCAGCCGTTTGGCCATGCAGCCACATGGATCTGCGCAGTCGGAGTCAGCCAGCTCACATCACCTACATCGGTAGACCCTGCTTTAAATGCATTCCCCTGGTACAGCGGTGCCAGAAATGCATTCATGGCATGACCGCACGCCTGCTGCATGGCGATGACCTGCTCCTTTGCCTGTTCATCGTTGTCTGCTGCCACCCCCGGAACCCTGTCATTACCGAGATAAGTTTTCGCGAGAGCGTCTGCAAATGCATTCTCTTCTTCCGTATAGGAGGGCACACCAAGCTCCTCGTAGTTTTTGTACAAAACGCGCTCCAGCGCAAAGTTGCTGATCGTGTCAGAAAGTCCGTCGATGAATTTCTTCTCAAAGGTTGTCTCCGTCATCAGCGCCGCACCCTGGGCAATCTTATCGACCCGTTTCTGAAGCTCTATCGCCTCTGCTACATGGTTAGAGCGCACCATATAAAGTACGCTGGCTTTCGCCTGCACCACATTCGGGCTGCATCCGCCGGCATCCGTGATCGCGTAATGGATCCGCGCCTTGTCACTCATATGCTCCCGCAGATACTGCACGCCCGTGTTCATCAATTCCACTGCATCCAGTGCGCTGCGTCCCTTCTCCGGCGCACCGGATGCATGGGAAGCGATTCCGTGGAACTTGTACTGGGTCTGAATGCAGGCATTGGAAGAACCGGTCGCAACCTCATTGACATCCTCCGGATGCCAGGTCAGTGCCGCATCCAGATCTTTCCAGACACCATCCCGCGCCATAAATGCCTTGGATGCACCGCCCTCTTCCCCCGGACAGCCATATAAGATCACAGTTCCTTCTATTTTATTCTGCTCCAGATAAGCCTTCACGCCAAACGCAGCTGCCATCGCACCGGCGCCCAGAATGTTATGACCACAACCATGTCCGCTGCCGCCCTCGACCAGCGGCTTTTCCTCCGTACAGCCCGCAGTCTGTGACAAACCGGAAAGCGCATCATACTCTGCCAGAATACCGATCACCGGACGGCCGCTTCCAAAACTCGCAGAAAATGCCGTATCAATGCCGCTGATTCCCTTTTCTACATGAAATCCTTCCTGCTCCAGCACTTTGCAGTAAAGCGCTGCGGACTTTACCTCCTGCAAAGATAATTCCGCATACTCCCAGATGCGGTCTGCCACATCGCAGATCTGATCTTTTCTGGCTTCGATGGCTGCGAGGGCTGCTTTCTTTTCTTCTGTCATGATATTGATGCTCCTCCTGTCTGTTATTTTCCATATAACGCAAAAAGTGCCGGGAACCAAGCCCGGCACTCTGATGTAACTTCAAACCATAATCTCAATACCGTTGCTCCTTGTGCCGCAGCAATATGATTATAATCCTTTTTATAATACCTTTGCAAGGAATTCCTTCAGACGTTCATGCTTCGGATGATCGAAGATCTCCTCCGGCGTTCCCTCTTCCAACAGCTTTCCATCTGCCATAAAGAGGACGCGGTTTCCAACCTCTTTCGCGAATCCCATCTCATGGGTTACGACCACCATGGTCATGCCCTCATGGGCCAGCTCCTTCATAACATCCAGAACCTCACCAACCATCTCCGGGTCCAGTGCAGAAGTCGGCTCGTCAAACAGCATCACCTCCGGCTCCATCGCCAGCGCACGCACAATTGCTACACGCTGTTTCTGTCCACCAGACAGCTGGATCGGGTAAGCATCTGCACGGTCTTTCAAACCAACACGGTCCAGAAGCTCTAAGGCTTTCTTTTCCGCATCTGCACGGCTGACCCCCTTTACCTTCATCGGTGCAAGCACCATGTTCTCCAGAATCGTCATATGCGGAAACAGGTTGAAATGCTGGAACACCATTCCCATGCGCTGGCGCAGGGCATCGATGTCCAGTTTTACCATTTTTCCGCTCTCATCCTGGTATTTCTTCTTGGTGATGTCGATCCCGTTAAAGATGATAGCTCCTCCGGTCGGCTCCTCCAGAAGGTTTAAGCTGCGAAGGAAGGTGGATTTTCCGGAACCGGACGGCCCGATGACTGCCATAACATCGCCTTTGTTGATGTTGACCGTCACACCGTCCAGCGCCTTGATGGTTCCCATTTTATAATGCTTTTTTAAGTCTTTTACCTGAATCATGCTATCGTTTGTCGCCACGGCTCATTCTCCTCTCAAAATATGCAATGATCTTGGAAGTCGGGAAGCACAGGCAGAAATAAATTGCCGTTGCCACCAGCAAAGGCTCCACGATAACAAAGGTTGCACCCTTAACTGCATTTACAGCAGACATGATATCCTGTACACCGATGGTGTAGGTGATCGCAGACTCCTTAATGATTACAACAAACTCGTTAGCGATTGCCGGGAGAATGTTTTTTAATGCCTGCGGGAAAATGATATAGCGCAGGTTCTGGGTCTGGGACAGTCCGAGGGAACGGGCTGCCTCTGTCTGTCCGCCGTCAATGGACTGGATTCCCGCACGGATGATCTCACACAGATATGCGCCGGAGTTCATGCCCAGAGCCACAACGCCCGGGAAAAACCGGCTGAACTTGATAAATCCGAGGATCTGGAAAGACGGAAGCTGGATGATGCCGAACACGCCGTAGTAGATGATAAACACCTGCACGATAACCGGCGTGGAACGCAGGATCTCAACGTAAGCCGTTGCCAGGAAAGACAGCGGATTAAACTTGCTGATCCAGACAAGCGGACCGCCCTCCCGCATATGACCGTCTTTATCAAGTCCCAATGCCTGGAATGGGCGGACATTGGACATTCTCATCAGTGCCAGTATCAGCGCGATGCAGAAACCGATCGCAACCGTAAATACGGATAACAGGACTGTAACGATAATGCCCTGCTGAAACAACTCGGCATACGGCGCTATTTTTGAAAAATTGCTCCATTGAACAAAATGACTCATTGGGTGCTCCTTTCAGTCTTAGTTCTGAACGTTTCCTTCTGCGTCCAGAAGACCCTCATATTTCTCACCTGCAGCAAGCTCACCAGCATCAGCGATGAACTTCTCAAGGCTTCCATCCTCTTTTGCAGCTGCGATTGCTTCGTTAACACCAGCTAACAGAGCTTCGTTGCCCTTGCAGACACCGATTGCGGAACCTTCGGTATCGTACGGAACGTCCATAACGATTGCAAGCTCCGGGTAGTTCTGCTGATAACTCTTTGCTACATCCGTCTCGATGTAAGCAGCATCCATCTTGCCGGTTAACAGCTCAGAAATGATATCGGTAACCTTCGGAAGACCAACAATGTCAGCCTCCGGGCTGTTCTCATTTGCCAGATCCATCTGGATGGAACCGATCTGTGCGCCTACGGAAACTTCCGGTTTGTTGATTGCTTCGAAGCTGTTGTAGGTCTCAGCGTTGTCCTTAACAGTTACTAAGGACTGACCGCCGGTATAGTAAATATCAGAGAAATCCATGATGCCCATACGCTTCTCATCCGGGGAAAGACCAGCCATACCAATGTCAACAGACTTGGTCTGCAGCTCGCTTAATACACCATCGAAATCTACGGTAACAACCTCTAACTCAAGTCCAAGATAATCTGCGATATACTGAGCCAGATCCATATCGAAACCAGACAGCTTCGGGGTTCCGTCCTCACCGATTGCGTAGAACTCATACGGAGCGAAGTCCGGGCTGGTTGCTACGGTCAGCTTGCCAGAAGTTACAGTCTCGATCTCGGCTGCTGCTTTGGTTTTCTCAGCGCTGCTCTCTGCTGCCTCAGTGCTCTCTGCTGCTTCGGTAGCTGCCTCAGAAGCTGCTGCGGTTGTCTCTGCCGGCTTGCTGCCGCCGCAAGCGGTTACAGAAGCTGCCATACATGCTGCCATGGATAATGCCACGATTTTCTTCTTCATAATAATCCTCCTCGATTTGCATTTATTCATCTACGGATGAATATTCTGCATAAATATAAAATATATACTAACCCATTATATCGGATTTCTGAAATTAATCAAGTGCCATGGAGTGAAAAAAAGAGGAAATCTGCAGATTATCCACAAATTTCCTCTTTTTTCTTCTTTTGTGCGGAAGCCATTCACCCAAAACGATGTTTTAACTGCACCATTCTGGAAACAGGTTCGCTTGTTTCAAAAATTTTTCCAGCAGAATTTCTTCTATAATATTATGTATCGTCACATCCAGAATCTTATACATAAAATTTCAGGATTTTCTCTATCACAGTCTGCGGCTCATCGATCACAAAATCCGGGTGGAATGCTTCCAGTTCCTCACGTCCCCGAAATCCCCAGGTTACGCCGACCGTATGCGCTTTTGCATTCAGCCCTGTCTGCATATCGGTATTGGTATCACCAAAATACAGGCACTCCTCCGGCTTACAGCCAAACTGCTCCAGGATCAGGTTCACACCTGCCGGGTCCGGCTTCTTCGGAATCTCATCCTTCTGTCCTGCCACAACATCGAAATATCCTTTGCCAAACACAGACTCAATATTTTCCACTGTCCGTGCGTGCGGTTTATTGGAAAGAACTGCAATGCGGATTCCCTGTTTCTTTAATGTCTCGAGAAGTTCCGGAATTCCATTGTACGGATGCACATGGTAGAGACAATGCTCCGCAAACAGCTTCATGTAGACAGAAAGCGCTTCCTCATAATGGGTCAGCGCCTCATCCCCACAGTACTGCAGTGCGCGCTTGATCTGCATGCGGTATCCGTCTCCCACAAACTGCTTGACCTGCTCCTCTCCGACCGGCCCGTAGCCAAACTCCTTTAATGTCAGATTGGTCGTGTAGGTCAGCGCCTCCAGCGTATTTAATAAGGTTCCATCCAAATCAAAAATACAACAGCGAATCATGGCAATTCCTCTCTTTCCTCGCATACATCGGTCACTATTTAGGCGAAAAACTTCACCCAGATTCCCTGAACAAACAGTCCCAGGATCATGAGCGGTAAAATATACTTCACATACCCGCGGATCCATGCCGGCACCTTGATTCCGACACCCTCATTTGCCTCAGCCCGGTACTTGTCAAAGCCCCAGCCGAAATCCCAGGTGGCAAACAGCAGATACACCAGAGAACCCAGAGGAAGCAGGATATTGCTCACCAGGAAATCCTCCAGATCCAGCACAGAGCTGCCAGCTCCCAGCGGCTCAAATCCACTGAGTACATTATAGCCCAATGCACACGGAAGGGACAGTAAAATGATCAGGATCATATTGATCTTCGCAGATTTTTTCCGGTCGATCTCGAATAATTCCATATCGCAGGCAATGATATTCTCAAATACCGCAATGACGGTAGAGAAAGCCGCACAGGACATAAATAAGAAGAACAGGCTTCCCCAGATCCGTCCGCCGATCATGGAGATAAATACGTTCGGCAGCGTAATGAAGATCAGGCTCGGACCACTGTCCGGATTGACGCCAAACGCAAAGCACGCCGGGAAAATGATCAGACCTGCGGTAATCGCTACAAAAGTATCCAGCACTGCAACATTGACCGACTCGCCCAGCAGTGTATTATTCTTCTCCAGATAGCTTCCGAAAATCGCCATGGCTCCAATACCCAGGCTTAGCGTGAAGAAGGACTGGTTCATGGCAGACACGATCACCTGACCGATTCCCACGGATTTCATCTTCTCCACGTCAGGAAGCACGTAGAATTTCAGGCCTTCCATACCGCCTTCCAGGAATACGCCATGAATCGCCAAGATGATCATCAGCGACAGCAGACCGATCATCATCACCTTGGTAATACGCTCCACTCCGGCCTGCAGACCAAGAGAACAGATCATGATTCCAAGAATTACCACAATCACCATCCAGAATACATTGATGCCCGGGCTCGCCAGCATCTCACCAAACATTCCCTGAACGCCTTCGGTATCCAGTCCGGTAAATGCTCCGGTCACAAAGCTGTAAAAATAATAAAGCATCCAACCCGCAACCGTGGTATAAAACATCATTAGTACATAGTTGCCAAGCAGCGCCACATAACCATGCAGATGCCACTTGCTTCCCGGTTTTTCCAGCTCCTGATAAGCCTTAACCGGACTTTTGCGGCTTGCACGTCCCACCGCAAATTCCATAGAAAGAACCGGAACACCCATAATAGCCAGAAACAGCAGATAGATTACGACAAAAATGCCGCCGCCGTTTGCTCCAACCACATATGGAAAACGCCATACATTTCCGATACCGATGGCGCATCCTGCTGAAAGCAGCAGAAATCCCAGTCTTGACTGAAAGGTTTCTCGTTGTTTCAAAATATTTTCCTCCTTCTTTTCCCCCATTTTGCCGATTTAATGACTATACTTCATTGTGACAAAACTTGTTTCCGCGTTACCGCAGTACTGGCTATTATACACTATCTGGTCTCAGCCGTCAAACGCCTAGTGCTCACGCATGATCTTGTGTAAACAGCAAATCAAACTATTGGCTTTATATAGGAAAAAGGTTCCGCAAATCTCGGAACCTTTTTCCTATTTAGACTGTCTTCAAACTCAGACACATGTCTTCAAATAGAAAAATGCCGAAACCCTTATAAATACAGGCTTCGGCACACTTTTCAGAAGAGCGCGAGACGTTGCAGAACGTCCAGTGGACGTTCGCTTTGCAACGACCGGAGCGGAGACCTCGAACGTTCGAGCCCGGCAGGGCTTGAACAGCACAAGAAAGGGTATCCATTTCGGATACCCTTTCTTGTACTCTTGAGAGCGCGAGACGGGACTCGAACCCGCGACCCCGACCT